>CANHBC010000193.1 GCA_947458835.1 Betaproteobacteria bacterium
CGGTACGTTCGGCAGGCTCGGGAAGCGTTTCCCCCCGGTCACCGCCAGCGCGCGCAACCGCCCCGACGCCACGTGTGCCGTCACCGACGGCAGCGTCGAGAACATCGTCGGGACGTGCCCGCCCAGCAGGTCGGCCACGGCGGGACCACCACCCTTGTAGGCGATGTGGATCATGTCGACCTTCGTCAACTGCTTGAACAGCTCGCCCGACAGGTGCGTGCCCGACCCGTAGCCCGAGGAGGCGAAAGAGAGCTCGCCGCGGCGCTTCGCCGCGAGCGCGACCAGTTCCTTCACTGAACGCACCGGCATCGAAGGCGTCACCACGAGGATGTTCGGCGCATCGATCACCTGGGTCACGGCCATCACGTCGCGCAGCGGGTCCGCGGGCGGGTTGGCGCTCATGTGCGGCGCGACGGTGAAGGTCACGGTATGCGCGAGCAGCGTATGCCCGTCGGGGGGCGACTTGGCGACCACCTCGGTGCCGATCGCACCGGCCGCGCCGCCGCGGTTCTCGACCACCACCGTCTGGCGCAGGACCTCTCCCAGCCCGGGCGCGATCGCGCGCGCGGCGAAGTCCGAGATGCCGCCCGGCGGGAAGGCGACGACGATGCGCAGCGGCTTGGCCGGCCAAGCCTGTGGCTGCGCGGCCACGGGCGCTGTGCCTGCGAGGGTGGCGATCACGATGCCGGCCGCGCCTGCGGCGCGGCGATGTCCGATCCTGTCCATGGTGCTCCTCCGGCGTTGCCCGTTCAGCCTATCGAGGCCGAATCGAGGCGGTAGCGTTCCATCTTCGATGCATCCAGTTCGACGCCCAGCCCGGGCGCGTCCGACAGCGGCAGAACGCCACCCGACAGGTCGAGCTTGTCGACCACGATGTCGTCCCGCGTCTTGAGCGGTCCGACGCATTCCACGCCCTCGATCACGTTGAGCGAGGTCGAGGCGACGATCATCTCAGCCATCGTGTTCACGCCCAGCCCGAACCCGTGGCCGATCACGCAGCGTACGCCGGCAGCCTCGGCTGTGGCAATCATGCGCCGGGTGCCGAGCATGCCGCCCTGCTTCATCACCTTCACCTTGACGATGTCGGCCGCCTCCAGCCGCAGGATCTCGATCAGGCTGGCGTGGTCGAGCACGGACTCGTCGGCCATCAGCGGCACGCCCACGGCCTGCGCATGGCGGCGGATACGGGCCATCGCAGGCAGGTCGTCCCAGGCCACTGGCTGCTCGACCAGTTGCAGCGCCGCGCGCGCAGTGCCGGTGATGAACGCGATCGCATCGGCTTCGGAGAAGCCCTCGTTCGCGTCGGCACGGATCTCGAAGCCGGGACCGACCGCCTCGCGCACGGCGAGTACGCGGTCGATGTCGGTGTCCACGTCGCCGCCGACCTTCACCTTGCAGGAACGGAAGCCCTTCGCCTGCCAGCCGACCGCCTGGCGCGCAGCCTCGTCCGGGGCGAGCATGCCGACCCAGGCGTTGAAGCGGATCTCGTCCACCACCGCGCCGCCCAGCATCGTCGCGACGCTGATGCCGGCGCGGCGCGCGACGAGGTCGAGGCAGGCCATCTCGAGCGCCGCCTTGGCGTCGAAGAACGCCGGGTCGATCGCATCGAGCCGGGCCATCATCGCGTGAATGTTGGCCGGATCGGCGCCGATCATCGCCGGCGCGAAATGGTCGCGCAGCATCCGGAAGTGGTCGGCCACCGACTCCTTCGAGTAACCGGGCGAGGGATCGATGTTGCCTATGCCAGTCGCACCGTCGGCGTCGCGCACCACCACCACCACGCTGCGCTGGATGTCCTTCACGCTGTGCGCGGTCTTGAATGCCTCGACCAGCGGTACGCCGACCAGGTTGACCTCGATGGAACGGATGCCTTTCATGCCTTCCTCCGCGCGCTCACTGGGCTTGCAGGCCGATGGCCTTCACCAGGGCGGCATAGCGTTCGAAATCCTTGCGCATGCGCGCGGACAGTTCCTCGGGGCCCCCGGCCCAGGGGTCCAGCCCCTGCGACTCCAGCGACCGCCGCACCTCGGGATCCTTTACCGCGCGCATCAGTTCGGCGGCGAGCCGGTCGACCACCGGACGCGGCATGTTTGCCGGCCCGAGCATCGCGATCCACGGGTTCATTTCGAACCCGGACAGGCCCGCCGACTCGGCCAGCGGCGGCACGTCCGGCATCGTCGGCTGGCGCACCAGGGTGGAGACGCCGAGCGCCCGCAGCTTGCCGCCCTTCACCTGGCCGATCGCGTTGGGCAGGGTCGCGGTGGAGGCCACCGTCTCGCCACCGAGCAGCGAGGCCATCGACTGCGGGCCACCCCGGTAGGGCACGTGCATCAGTCGGATCTTCGCCGCGGAGGCGAAGGCTTCCATGCCGAAATGCGGCGAACTGCCGTTGCCTGACGAGCCGTAGCTGAGCTTCCCGGGCTGCGACCGGGCGAGCGCTATGAAGTCGCGCGCGGTCTTCACCGGCAGCGACGGATGTGCGACCAGCACCCACGGCTGGCCGGACACGAAGCCGATCGGCGTGAAGTCCTCGAACGTGCGGTAGGACAACGTCTTGTACGTGCTGGCGTTCGACACGTGAGTGGCCGAGTGCACCATCACGGTATAGCCGTCGCCCGGCGCTCGCGCGACCACTTCCGCGCCGATCGTGCCGGCTGCGCCGGCGCGATTCTCGACCACGATCGGAACACCCAGGGCCTCGCTCATCTTCTGGGCGACCGGGCGTGCCGCCGCATCGTTGGAGCCGCCGCCAGGCCAGGGCACGATCATGCGGATCGGCTTGGCGGGCCAGGCCTGGGCAGCCACCTGGGCGCTGGCGATCATTCCAGCCAGCAGCGCGGCCCCGAGGGCGCCTGCCGTCGGCTGCAGGCCGGCGGAGCGTCGCGAGGCACCGGTAGCAGAGGGAGGGGTGTTCATGCGCGATGCCTCTCGACGAAGTCCCAGTCGACCTCCGCGCCCCAGCCGGGACCCTGCGGGATGTCCACCATCCCTTCGCGCATCTGCATGCGCTGCCGGTAGAGCCCGTAGGACAGTGGATTGCGGTCGGATCCGCCCATCGTCTCGACGCCGAAGGACGCCGTGCGGAAGGCTGCGACCAGGTGCGAATGGATTTCAGGGGCAAGGTGCGGCGCGATCGACACGCCGTGCTGCTCGGCCAGGTGGGCGATGCGCACGGCTTCGGTCATGCCGCCGGCCCGGGTGGCGTCGAACTGGACATAGCGGATGCCGCCCTGTTCGATGAAGTCGCGTACGGTGTGCCGCGTGAGCTCGCGCTCGCCGTGCCCTATCGGTATGTGCGTCGAGCGCGCGAGCACCGCGAAGTCCGTCGGACTCAGATGCCAGTGCAGTGGTTCCTCGAGCCAGAAGATGTCGAACGGCTCTACCGCCTGGGCGAAGCGGATGCAGTCATCCAGCGAGAACGCCGCGTTCATGTCGAGCATCAGCAGCACGTCGGGGCCGATCGCCGCGCGGGTGGCGCGGACGCGCTCTACCTCCTCGCCGATCGACAGCCCGCCGGTCTTGAGCTTTACCGCTCGGTAGCCGGCTTCGACGTAGCCCGCGAGCTCATGCGCGCAGGCGTCCAGCGGCGCCCCCTCGCGATAGAAGCCGCCGGTCGCGTAGGAGCGCACCGGCGCGCCGCTGCCGCCGAGCAGGCGCCATACCGGCAGGCCGGCTGCCTTGCCGCGGATGTCCCACAGTGCGAGGTCGATGCCGCCGATGGCGGCCATCACGTTCGCCCGCGCGGAGCGAGCGATCGGGGCGGGCAGGCCGTCCTTCGCGAACATCCCGCCGGGGCGCGGCGAGGTCAGCGAGAACAGGAACTCCCAGTTGTCGGTGGTGGCGAGCGCATCGCGGCCCTTGAGCAGGCCGGCGAAGCGTGCCACCCAGTCGCATACCGCCGGCATCGGGCTCGCATGGATCTCGGCGGTGCCGACCAGGCCGTCGTCCGTGCGCACCTCGACGACGATCAGGTGCGCCTTCTGGTGGCATTCGTGCGCGGTATACAGCGTCTCGGCCAGTTGCACCGACAGTGGATGGGTGCGGATCTCGGCGATGCGCGTCAAGTCAGGGCTCCTCGGGCTTCCGGCACGGCCTGCTCCCTCTGCGGGGCATGCAGGCCTGGGGGACGGCAGGTCCCCTCGATTCCCGATGTTCGCACGGACGCTGCGGTCCTGCCGGACCTGTGCGTCCGACCGCCAACCGTGCCGGGGAGGGCTGGCCGTGCCGATGCTGCCGGGTGGCAGCTCGGCCGCCCGGCAGGGGGGGCGATCTCAGGCGGACGGGCGTTCGGCCTTGATCGTGGTGCGCAGCAGCAGCCGGCGCTCGTTGGCGTCGAATGCGTTGCGCTTGTGCATCGTGCAACGGTTGTCCCACATCACCAGGTCACCCAACTGCCATTCCTGGAACCAGCAGTACGGCACCTGGACCGCATGCGTCCACAGGCGGTCGAGCAGCGCCTCGCTCTCTTCGAGCGACAGGCCCATGACGTAGCCGTTCGGCCGTCGGCCGAGGAACAGCGCGCGACGGCCGGTCTCCGGGTGGCGGACGACGATCGGGTGGATCGCGCCCGGCGCCTCGCGCGGATCGGTGACCTTCTGGAAGCCCTTGCGCAACTCGCCGGCGCTGTTGTGGCTGGCGTCGTGCTTGATCTGCCGGCCCTCGACCGCCGCCTTGAGGTCTGCGGGGAGCGTCTCGTATGCTGCGTACATGTCGATGAAGCCGGTCTCGCCACCCTTGGCCGGCAGCTCGACCGAGTACAGCAGCGCGGCCGACGGGGTGATCTCCTGGTACGACATGTCGGTGTGCCACACGGCCTCGCCGTAGCCGAGGCTGCCGATCACTTCGCCGCCGACCTTGATGTTGGACATGACTGCCAGCTCGGGATAGCCGTCGATCCAGTTCTTGCCGCGGGTGTTGATCGGGGCCTTGTCGAGCGTGCCGAAGCGCCGGCTGAACGCGAGCAGGTCGTCCTTGGTCAGGTTCTGGCCGCGGAAGCGCAGCACCTTGTGTTCGAGCCAGGCGTCGCGGATCGCCTCGATGGTCGCGTCGGACAGCGGGTTCGACAGATCGGGGCCGACGATGTCCGCGCCAATGCCCTTGCCGGTGGGGACCACCTGGACCTGCAGTGCGGGATGGAAGCCGGCGTCGGGGGCCGACGCGGTGCCGAGGGTGGTGGGCGGGGTCATGGCCGTTGCTCCTCCGTCATTGGTGTGGATGCATTCTATTGTCGATTATCAATAATCTGCAAGGATCGCGTTGCTGTAAACTCCTTCGCATGGTGGCCAGACCTGAACCTAACCGCATGCCTGCCGGCCCGGCGGAGGGCCTCGGCGGCACCATCCCCGAACGCATCGCCCGGGTACTCGCGGAGCGCATCGTCGATGGCGCATTCCCGCCTGGCCAGCGCCTGATCGAAGCGAGCCTCGCAGCCGAGTTCCGGGTGAGCCACGGGCCGATCCGAGATGCGCTGCGCTCGCTGGAGCGCCAGGGACTGGTCACCATCGCCCCCTATCGTGGCGCGGTGGTGCGCGAGGTGTCGGTGCGCGAGGTGACCGAGCTCTACCAGGTGCGCGCCGCACTGGTCGGCCTGCGCGCGCGCTGGATCGCCGAGGACGCCGCGCACCGTGCATTCGCGCAGGCGCTGAAGCCGCGCATCTCGGCGCTGCGCGCGCTGCTGCGCGGGGACGGCGGGGCGGACACGTACGTCGACGCTGCGCTCGCGGTCAACGCGGCGTTCACCGGCTCGGTCGCCAACCCGTGGCTGCGTTCGATGCTGGAGTCGCTGTCGATGCAGACCGCGCGCTACACCCGCCTCGGCCTGCAGGATGCGAAGCGACGGCGCGATTCGGCCGTCGCCTGGCAGGGGCTGATCGAGGCGATCGATGCGGGCGATGGCGACGCTGCCGAGCGAATCGCACGCGCCAACTCGCTGGCGTTGCGCGATGCGGCGATCAGGGCGCTCGAGGAGCGCGCCGCTGCCACGCCGCTGGCCGGGACTGCGCCGCCGCGGGCACCGCGGCCGTCGC
>CANHBC010000194.1 GCA_947458835.1 Betaproteobacteria bacterium
CAGTTGCTGACCGAACTCGGTGCGATCGACGAGGCGCGCAGGCTTACCCGTATCGGTCGTGAACTGGCGCGCTTCCCGACCGATCCGAGGCTGGGTCGGATCCTGGTGGCTGCGCGCGACGGCGGCTGCCTGGCCGAGGCGCTGGTCGTATGCTCGGTACTCGCTGTGCAGGATCCGCGCGACCGGCCGTTCGAGCAGTCCGAGGCCGCCGACCGCGCCCATGCCGAGTTCGTCGATGACAAGTCGGACTTTGCCACGCTGCTGGCAATCTGGAAGTTCCACGAAGATTCGCTGCAGCACAAGAAGTCCAACCGCAAGCATGCCGAGGCGATGCAGGCACGCTTCCTGTCGCCTCGCCGGCTGCGCGAGTGGCGCGACGTGCATGGCCAGCTGCATGCGACCGTGTCCGAGCTTGGCTGGCGCATCAACGAAGCGCCGGCGAAGGGCGACGCACTGCACCGGGCGCTGCTCGCCGGGTTCATCGGCAACATCGGCTTCAAGCTGGACGAGGGCGACGGGTACGCGGGCGCGCGCGGCATCCGCTTCAACGTGCACCCGTCCTCCGGCCTGCGCAAGGCAAAGCCGAAATGGGTGGTCGCCGCCGAGCTGACCGAGACCACGCGGCTCTACGCACGGCTGGTCGCGCGCGTGGAGCCCGAGGTGATCGAGCAGGTCGGGGCCGCGCTGCTACGGCGCGAGTACTTCGATCCCCGGTTCGAGCCGGAGCGCGCGATGGTGGTCGCGTTCGAACGGGTCACGCTCTTCGGCCTGACGCTGGTCGCCCGGCGCAAGGTGCACTACGGGCCGATCGATCCGGCGAAGTCGCGCGAGATCTTCATCCGCGAGGGCCTGGTCGATGGCGGCTGGGTCCCCAGGGGAGCCCGTGCGCCCTTCCTCGAGCACAACCGGCGCCTGGTGCGCGAGGTCGAGGCGCTCGAGCACAAGGCCCGCCGCAAGGACGTGCTGATCGACCCGGAGGCGATCGCCGCGTTCTATGCCGAGCGCATCGCCGAAGGCATCCACAACGGGGCGGCATTCGAGGCGTGGCGCCGGGAGGCCGAGAAGGCCGACCCGCAGCGGCTGTTCCTCACGCGCGAGTACCTGATGCGCCACGCCGCATCGACGGTCACCGAGGAACTGTACCCGGCGCAGGTCGAGGTGGATGCGCTCGCGCTGAAGCTCGCCTACCGCTTCGAACCGGGCCATCCGCTCGACGGCGTCACGCTGTCGGTACCGCTGCCGATGCTCAACCGGATCGACCCCGGACGCTTCGACTGGCTGGTGCCAGGCATGATCCGCGACAAGGTCGCCGCCTGCCTGAAGGCGCTGCCCAAGGGCCTGCGCCGCCGGCTGGTGCCGGTGCCGGAGCATGTCACCCGGTTCCTGGAGTGGGTCGACGGCGACGGTGCGGCGTCGGTGCCGCGCACCCCCCCGGGCGCTCCCGGGCGGCCGCCCTTCGAGCAGGCACTGGTCGCGTTCGTCCGGCGCGAGACCGGCGAGTCGTTCACCGTGGAGGCGTGGCGGGCGATCCAGCAGTCGGCCGGCGCCAGCGGCGACCTGCCGGCCCACCTGCGGATGAACTACCGGATCATCGACGACGCGGGGCGCGAACTGGCGCTCGGCCGTGACCTGCCCGCGCTGCGTGCGCAGCTCGGCGAGGCAGCGCAACTGGCGGTGAGCGAGGCGGGCGGCGAGTTCGAGCGCGGCGGCATCACCACCTGGGATTTCGGCGAACTGCCGGCATCGATCGCGGTGACCCAGGGCGGACGGCGTCTGACCGCGCATCCGGGCATCGAGGACGAGGGCAAGGGCGTCGCGCTTCGCCTGTTCGACACCGAAACCTCGGCGGCGGCGGCCACCCGGCGTGGCGTGGTCCGGCTGATGCGCCTGGAGATGAAAGATCCGGTGCGCATGCTCGAGAAGCGCGTGCGCGACCAGAAGGAGGCGCTCCTCGCCTTGCGACTGGTGGCGTCGCCGGATGCGCTGGTCGAGGACGTGGTCGCTGCGGTCGCCGACCGCGCGTTCATCGGCGACGATGCGCTGCCACGCTCGAAGGTCCAGTACGAGCAGCAGCGCACGCGCGCGCGCGCCCGGCTGCCGGCAGTGGCCGACGGCGCGCTGCGGCTGTTCGGCCAGGTGGCGCAGGCCCATGCCAGGGTCGCGCCGCTGCTGTCCTCGCCACCACCGGCCCTGGCGCGCCTCGCAGCCGACATGCGCGTGCAACTGGCGCGTCTGGTGCGGCCGGGCTTCATGCTCGACACCCCCTGGGAGCAGTTGCCGCACCTGCCGCGCTACCTGAAGGCGATGGAACTGCGGCTGGCGAAGTATCCCGGCAACCCGGATCGCGACCGCCGGCATGCCGAGGCCATCGCCGGTCTGGCGAAGCGGATCGACCGCCGGCTGGAGGAGCGGCAGGCGACCGGCGAGCCGGATCCGGCCGGCGAGGCCTTGCGCTGGCAGGTCGAGGAACTGCGGGTGTCGCTGTTCGCGCAGGAGCTGCGCACCCCGGCGCCGGTATCGATCAAGCGGCTGCAGAAGGCCTGGGAAGAGCTGCAGCAGGCTTCCTAGCCGTATCCGCTTGCGCGCCGAGCGCCGTCGGCGACCTGCCGTTCGCAGGCCGTGCCTGCCACCGTAGAATCGAAGGCCGCGCCCGCTGGCGCCCCGCAAGGACTCCACCATGAGCAGTACGACAACGGTACGCAGCCGCTGGCTGGCGGCGCCGCGCTCGCACCGATCTGTCGCAGGGTGAGCCAGCCCCCGGGTCCAGTCCCGTTCCCGGCGCCGGGCACCACGGTCGAAGCCCCGCGGGTGGGCGTCTCGACCGCGGTAGGGGTCGCGTTCGCGGTCCAGACGGGTGTCGCGCTGGTCATCTTCGCGCCGCCGGTGCTGGCGCCGGCGGCCACGCCCGCGATTGGCGTGCACGCCTCTACCGTCGGCATCTTCACGTCGATCGTCTACCTGTTCGCCGCGATCGCGGCGGTCTCCAGTGCGCGCCCGGTGGCGGCGCTGGGCGCGTTGCGTGCGAGTCAGGCTTGCCTGCTGCTCGTCGCCGCCGGCATCGTGCTGGTGGCTACCGCATCGCTGCCGCTGGTGGTGCTTGGCGCGGTGCTGCTCGGGCTGGGCTACGGGCCGGTGACGCCGTCCTCGGCGATCATCCTGGTGTCGACGCTGCCCGCGCGCTACCGTTCCCTCGGCTTCTCGATCAAGCAGACCGGCGTGCCGGTGGGGGCGGGCGTCTGTGGCCTGGCGATCCCCGCCCTCGTGGCCGCATTCGGCTGGCAGGTCGCCGCCTGCGCGCTGGCGGCGGCTGCGGTCATCGGCGCGATGGCCTGCCAGCCGCTGCAGCGCGACTTCGACCGGGGTGTGCGCGGCAGCGGGCCGTCGGCCGGAGCCTCGCCGCTGGATTCGCTCGCGCTGGTGTGGCGTCTGCCACGGCTGCGCGAACTGGCGATCGGCTCATTCGTGTTCGCGGGCATCCAGATGTGCGTGGTGACCTACCTGGTGGTGTTCCTCACCGATACCGGGCTCGGGCTGGCCGCCGCCGGGCTGGCGATGACCTGCGCAATGGTGGGCGGCCTGGTCGGTCGCATCGGCTGGGGCTGGGTCGCCGACAACCTGCTTGCGCCGCGTCGTACGCTGGCACTGGTGAGCCTGCTGATGGGCGTGACCTCGATCGCCCTCGCATGTGTCGGCCCGTCTTGGCCGCTGCCCGCGGTGATCGCGCTGTCGGTCGCGGCCGGGCTGTCGTCGATCGCCTGGAACGGGGTCTATCTCGCCGAGGTCGCGCACCGCGCGCCGGAGGGCATGGCCACGGCCGCGACCGGTGGCACGATGTTCTGCACGTACGCCGGCGTGATGGTCTGGCCATCGGTGTTCTACGGGGTCCAGGCAGCCAGTGGCGACTATGCTGCGGCATTCGTGCTGGTCGGGCTGCTCGGGCTGGCCGGCGCCGGCATGTTCGCAAGGCGCGCCCCCGGCTGAGTCGGTGACAAGCCGGCACCGGCGACCAGGGCGGTTCTGCCGCGCCTGTGGCCAATGGAAAGAGGCGGGCGGGCCGGTTGTGGAGGCCGGCACGCCCGCCGCAGGGATCCCGCGCGACCCGCCGCGGGACCGTTCGTCCAGGTCCGCGGCGCCTTGCGCCGCGGCCTGGTTCCCGACGTTACTTCTTGCCGGTCTCGGGCGTTGCCTTCTTGGCTTCCGCCTTGGCGTCCGCTTTCGGCTCGGCCTTCTTCTTCGTCTCCGCGACCGGGGTGCCGGTTGCGGGCTTGGCCGGCGTTGCCGACGGAGTGGCGGGGGTGGCCGGGCTCGCGGGGGTCGCCGACGGCGCGGCCGGGGTGGCAGGGGTTGCCGGAGTCGCGGCCGACGGGCTCTTCGCCGGGGCCGACGGCGCGGTGGTCGTCTGTGCAACTGCGTTGCCTGCCACGAAAAGGCCTGCGATCAGCATCGTCACGATCTTGCTCATGTTCTGTTCCTCTCCTTGGGATGACACAGATGACCTGTGTTGAGTCGAATAACGGGACGTGGGTGTAGCCGTTGACGACCTGGCGCTGACTATATTTTTGAGTCGACGCGCCTTCGCGCGTCAACCGGCCGCAGCGGTTCGCGTTGCCCCGCGAGGCGTCCTCGTGCCAGGCACTGCGCGCGCGCGCGCGTGGCGGTAAGCTTCCGCCTCCACAGCCAACACAGCGGACGCACCGTGAACACACCGAGCACAGCGAGCGAACCTTTCCGCCTCGAAGAGGCCACCATCGAAGAGATGCAGCAGGCGATCCGCGACGGACGCACGACCTGCGTGAAGGTGGTCGAGCACTACCTGAAGCGGGTGCGGGCGTTCAACGGCGTGTCGAGCATGCTCATCACCGAGGACGGCGGCGATATCCCGGCGGTACCCGGGACCGTGCGCGGTGGCGCGCCGCTCGCCTTCCCGACGAAGACCGTGAAGGCGTCCGACTGGCTGCCTGACCTCGATCGCTACCAGGGGCCGCCGATCGAGTTCGGGCGCATGGAAGCGACCGCCTCCGATCCCGAGGTCGCTCAGCAGTACGGCATGCTCGCCGGCATCCCGGACGCCGGCCAGGTCAATGCGCTGTCGACCCTCAACATCCGCGGCGAGCGCTCGGTCACCTGCAAGGGCGAGTTCGACCGGCACCCATCGCTGGGTCCGCTGCCGCCCGGTGCGCCGCCGATGTGCGACGAGTTCCGCCACCTGCCCGATGCCCTGGAGCGCGCGGCCGAACTCGATGCGCAGTACGGTCGCAACCCGGACCTCGAGAAGATGCCGATGTACGGCGTGGTGTTCTCGTTCAAGGATCCGTTCGACACGAAGGACATGCGTTCCACCGGCGGCGGCGACACGCGCTACGACATCGACGTGCCGGCGCGCGACCACGTGCTGGTCGAGCAGCTGCGTGCCAAGGGCGCGATCATCTTCGCCAAGGCGGTATGCACCGAGTACAACGGCCGCGCGCACGATCCCGGTGGCCGGCACAAGCCGGCGAAGGTGCTGCCCTCGACCATCGGCTACCAGCGCAGCACCTGGGGCGGCAACCCGTCCAACCCGTACGACACCACCCGCTCCGGCTCGCTCGGGTCCAGCTCCGGGTCCGGCGTCTCGGTCAGTGCCAACCTGTGCATGGCGAGCCTGGGCGAGGAGACGCGCGCATCCTGCCGCGGTCCTTCGAACCACAACTCGGTCGCCCTCATCCTGCCGCACAAGTCGATGATCGGCTTCGATGGCGGCGCGATCGGCGTGGACATCTACGTCGACCGCACCGGTATCCTGTGCCGCACCCTGGGTGATTGCGCGAAGGTGCTCGATGCGCTGAAGGACCCGGAGCGCGGGTACTACGATCCGCGCGA
>CANHBC010000195.1 GCA_947458835.1 Betaproteobacteria bacterium
GCCAGCGACCGACGCTGCAGCCACCGCTTGCCGGATGGTGCGGATTGGATATGCTCCGGGGATGGATTCCAGGCAGGCCACGGCCCACCCGCGCGCCACACCCGATGCGACGAACATGCCCGCAGCGGGACCCGTACCCCTGCCGGCCGCAGGCACGGCAACCGTGCCTGCGGCCGGCAGGCGCCTGCTCGGCGTACTGGGCGGCATGGGCCCGCTGGCCGGGGCGGACTTCGTCGCGAAGCTGGTGCGCGCGACGCCCGCCAGCGCCGACGCGGACCACATCCCGGTGCTGTTGTGGTCGGTACCCCAGGTTCCGGACCGACTGGCAGCGATGGAAGGCCGGGGCGAGTCCCCGGCGCCGATGCTGGTCGATGCGCTGCGCGCGATGGCCGGCTGCGGCGTGGTCCGGGTCGCGATCGCCTGCAACACGGCGCACCACTGGTACGACGAGCTGGTGGCCGGCGGTGGGCTACCGATCCTGCACATCGCCGACGCGGCCGCCCGGGCGCTATCGCGCGGACAGGATGCGGCCGGTGAAGCCGGCCGCCGGGTGGCACTGCTCGCCACCCGAGGCACGCACGCCGCGGGGTTCTACCGGCCCCGTCTCGCCGCAGCCGGCCACCGCGTGCTGCCGCACGACGAGTCGCTCCAGAGCCGATTCATCGACCCGGCGATCGAGGCGGTGAAGGCCTGCCGGCTGGACCAGGCCGGTGGCCTGCTCGCCGCCGCGCTCGATGCCCTGGCTTCGGCGTCCGCGCTGGCGGCTCGCGAGGGACGCGAAGATGAGATCATCGACGCGGTGCTGCTGGGCTGCACTGAGCTGCCGATCGCCCATGCCGCCATCCGGACAACGCCCGCCGCGCCGATGCAGGTGGTCGATGCGACGCAGGCGCTGGCGGAAGCCTGCGTGCAAGACTGGTTCGGCGCGCACCCGGACGCCCGCACGGGCCTCTGAACCCGCCGCCTCCCGGCGTACCCGCATACCCTCCCCAAGCTATCCAGGAACGGCAATGACGAATACCGAAACGCAGGTTGCGACCCTCGGCGGCGGATGTTTCTGGTGCCTGGAGGCGGTGTTCGACGATGTGAAGGGCGTGGCCTCGGTGGAGTCCGGCTACATGGGCGGCCACGTCGAGCGACCGACCTACGCACAGGTCTGCGGTGCCCGGACCGGCCACGCGGAGGTGGTGCGGGTGACGTTCGACCCCGCGATCATCTCGTTCAGCGACCTGCTAGCCGTGTTCTTCACCATCCACGACCCGACCACCCGCGATCGCCAGGGCAACGACGTCGGGCCGCAGTACCGCTCGGTGATCTTCCACCACTCGGACGAACAGCGGCGCGAAGCCGAGGCGTTCGTCGCGCAGCTCGCCACCGCCGGCAGCTTCCCGGCCCCGATCGTGACCGAACTCACCCCGGCCAGCACTTTCTGGATCGCCGAGGACTACCACCAGGAGTACTTCGCGCAGCACGGGCACGAACCCTACTGCCAGTACGTGGTTGCCCCCAAGGTCGCGAAGTTCCGCAAGCTGTTCGCCGAGCGCCGCAAGTCAGCCTGACGCGCAGGGCCGGCGGGCACCGCGCCCGCCCCCCGCCGAACCTAGCGCAGCGCCGCGTTGATCGAAGCCAGCGTGGCTGCCCCCGGCGACAGTTCGGCCGCGCCCAGCGTGAACAGCGGTGCCTCGACCGTGTTCAGGTGCTGGTGCAGGTCCTCCGGGTCGGGATCGACGTACAGCAGGCCGGTCACCACCTCGCCCTGGGCCGAACGCATCTGGATCAGGTTCATCGCCTGCACCCGGTCGGTCGGGTCATAGTCGGCCGCGAGCTTGCGCAGGCGCATCACCGAGCCATCGTGCTGGGTGATGTCGATCGCCTCGCCTTCCGGATAGTCGGCGGTGATCGCCTCGCGCGACGGCCAGAAGTCGAGCCGGTTCACCGCCTCGTTGTGCTCGCGTACGAAGTCGTAGCTGCGCGTACTGCCCGCGTGGTTGTTGAAGGCGACGCAGGGGCTGACCACGTCGATGAACGCGGCCCCCGGGTGAGCCATCGCGGCCTTGATCAGCGGCACCAGTTGCTGCTTGTCGCCGGAGAAGCCGCGCGCGACGAAGGTCGCGCCCAGTTGCAGCGCGAGGCTCACCATGTCGATCGGGGCGTCGGTGTTGGCGACGCCCCGCTTGGACTTCGACCCCTGGTCGGCGGTGGCCGAGAACTGGCCCTTGGTGAGGCCGTATACGCCGTTGTTCTCGACGATGTAGGTCATGTTCACGCCGCGGCGCATCACGTGCGCGAACTGGCCCAGGCCGATCGACGCGGAATCGCCGTCGCCGGACACGCCCAGGTAAAGCAGGTCGCGGTTGGCCAGGTTGGCGCCGGTCAGCACCGAGGGCATGCGCCCGTGCACCGTGTTGAAGCCATGCGAATTGCCCAGGAAGTAGTCCGGCGTCTTCGAGGAACACCCGATGCCCGACAGCTTGGCCACGCGGTGCGGTTCGATGTCGAGCTCCCAGCAGGCCTGGATGATCGCCGCCGAGATCGAGTCGTGGCCGCAGCCGGCGCACAGCGTCGAGATCTTGCCCTCGTAGTCGCGCCGAAGATAGCCGACGCGGTTACGCTCGAGGGAGGGATGGTGCAGCTTCGGTTTCGCGAGGTAGGTCATCGTCGTCTCCTCAGGCGCGCCCGGCGGGCGAAGACGGGGCCGGGCGGCCACCGATCGCGCGCAGGTGGTCGCCGATCGCCTTCGTGATGAAGCGCGCGGTGATCGGGGTACCGTCGTAGTGCAGCACCCGCATCAGCCGCGCAGGGTCGACGTCGAGCTCGTTGACAAGCAGGGTGCGCAGCTGTGCGTCGCGGTTCTGCTCGACCACGAACACGAGGTCATGCGATGCGATGAACGCATCCACCGCATCGGCGAACGGGAACGCGCGCACCCGCAGCAGATCGACCTGCAGGTCCATCGCCTCGAGCGCGACGATCGCCTCGTCCATCGCCGGGCTGGTCGACCCGTAGTAGATGGCCCCGATTCGCGTGGGCGCCGCCGACCTGCGCTCGATCGGTGCGGGCACCAGCGAGCGCGCGGAGTCGAACTTGCGCAGCAGCCGCTGCACGTTGTAGAGGTAGTCGGGCCCGGCCTCTGAGTAGCGGGCGTAGGCATCGCGCGTAGTGCCGCGGGTGAAGAAGGCGCCCTTCGTCGGGTGCGTCCCGGGGTAAGTGCGGAACGGGATGCCGTCGCCGTCCACGTCGAGGTAGCGTCCGAAGTCGCGCCCCGATTCGAGCATCTCGTGCGTCATCACCTTGCCGCGATCGTAGCTGCACGCATCGTCCCAGGCGAACGGCGCGGTCAGCCGCTGGTTCATCCCGATGTCCAGGTCGGTCATCACGAACACCGGCGTCTGCAGGCGGTCGGCGAGATCGAGCGCCTGCGCGGTCATCTCGAAGCACTCGTTCGGGTCCTGGGGGAACAGGAGCGGGTGCTTGGTGTCGCCGTGCGAGGCATAGGCGCAGGCCAGCACGTCGGCCTGCTGCGTGCGGGTGGGCATGCCGGTCGACGGGCCACCGCGCTGCACGTTGACGATCGTCGCCGGTATCTCGGCGAAGTAGGCCAGGCCGATGAACTCGGTCATCAGCGAGATGCCAGGCCCCGACGTGGCGGTGAAGGCACGCGCGCCGTTCCAGCCGGCGCCGACAACCATGCCGATGGAGGCGAGCTCGTCCTCGGCCTGAACCACCGCGTATCGATGGCGCCCGGTCTGCGGGTCGACTCGATACTTTCCACAGTAGGCGAGGAAGGCCTCGGCGAGCGAGGAGGACGGCGTGATCGGGTACCAGGCGCAGACCGAGGCACCGCCGTAGACCGCCCCCAGCGCCGCCGCCGAGTTGCCGTCGATGAAGATGCGATCGCCGACATTGTCCGCACGCGCCACGCGGATGCCCAGCGGGCAGGCCAGATGCTCGCGCGCCCAGTCGCGGCCCAGGCGCAGCGCCTCGATGTTCGGCGCGAGCAGCTTCTCCTTGCCCTTGTACTGCTCACCAACCAGCTTCTCGCACTCGGACAGGTCGATGTCGAGCAGCGCAGCCAGCGCGCCCAGGCAGACCATGTTCTTCAGCAGCTGGCGCTCGCGCGGCACGCTCCAGCGGGCGTTGGTCATCGCGGTCAGCGGCACGCCGATCACGTGCACGTCGTCGCGGAATTTCTCCGGCGGCAGCGGCTTGGTCGAGTCGTAGAAGAGGTAGCCGCCGGGCTCGATCTCCTTCACGTCCTGGTCCCAGGTCTGCGGATTCATCGCAACCATCATGTCCACGCCGCCGCGGCGCCCGAGCCACCCGGCCTCGGTCACGCGCACCTCGTACCACGTCGGCAGGCCCTGGATGTTCGACGGGAAGATGTTGCGCGGGGACACCGGGACCCCCATGCGCAGGATCGACCGCGCGAACAGCTCGTTCGCCGACGCGGACCCGGAGCCGTTCACGTTGGCGAACTTCACCACCAGGTCGTTGACCGCCTCGATGCGGGGCTTCTGCTTCGCTTGCTGCCGGTTCGGCATCGTCGTGTCCATCAGGCGGCCCTCCGCTCGGCGTCCTGCGGTCCATGCCCGGGCGTGCGGCACCCCGGACCGGCATGGGTCTTCGTGTAGAGGAACTTCTGCATGTCCCAGGCGCCGGTCGGGCAGCGCTCCGCACACAGGCCACAGTGCAGGCAGACGTCCTCGTCCTTCACCATCGCACGGCCGGTCTTGAGGCCTTCCTGCACGTACAGCGACTGCGCCAGGTTGAGCGCCGGGGCGGTCAGGCGCCCACGCAGGTCGGCCTCCTCGCCGTTGGTGGTGAACGTGATGCTGTCCATCGGGCAGATGTCCACGCAGGCGTCGCATTCGATACAGGCCTTGGGCGTGAATACCGTCTGCACGTCGCAGTTCAGGCAGCGCTGCGCCTCGCGGAACGCGGTGGCGGCATCGAAGCCGAGTTCCACCTCGATGCGGATGCTCGACAGCGCCTTCTGCGCATCTGCCCAGGGCACCTTGAACCGGGCCTCGGGCGCGATCGCGTTGTCGTAGCTCCACTCGTGGATGCCCATCTTCTGCGACATCATGGACACGCCTGGCGCCGGCCGGTCCTCGAGCGGCTCGCCCTGGAGCAGCCGGTCGATCGACACCGCCGCGTCGTGCCCGTGGGCGACCGCCCAGATGATGTTCTTCGGCCCGAACGCCGCGTCGCCGCCGAAGAACACCCTCGGGTGGCTCGAGCGGAAGGTGACCTTGTCCACCACCGGCATGCCGTACTCGTCGAAATCGATGCCGCAGTCGCGCTCGATCCAGGGGAAGGCGTTCTCCTGGCCCACGGCAACCAGCACGTCGTCGCACTCGAAGAAGCGGTCGGGCTCGCCGGTGGGCACCAGCCGGCGTCGCCCGCCCGCATCGTACTCGGCGCGTACCGCCTCGAAGGTCATGCCGACGAGCCGGCCGTCCCGGTGCTCGAAGGTCTTCGGCACCAGGTAGTTCAGGATCGGGATACCTTCGTGCTGCGCGTCCTCCTTCTCCCAGGGACTCGCCTTCATCTCGTCAAAGCCGGAGCGCACGATCACCTTCACATCCTCGCCGCCGAGCCGGCGCGAGGTGCGGCAGCAGTCCATCGCGGTATTGCCCCCGCCGAGCACGATCACGCGCCGGCCGATGCGGGTGGTATGGCCGAAGGACACCGAGGACAGCCAGTCGATGCCCAGGTGGATGTTGGCCGACGCCTCGCCCCGGCCCGGCAGTTCGAGGTCACGTCCGCGCGGTGCGCCCGAGCCGACGAACACCGCATCGAAGTCCTGCGC
>CANHBC010000196.1 GCA_947458835.1 Betaproteobacteria bacterium
ATGGAAACGGGTTCATGTAGAACACGTCTGCATCCGGATTCGCACGCACGGCAGCCAGCAGTTCTGCGCCAGACAAGCCGGTCTTCTGCTTGAAACGCCAGGATAATGCGCCCCAATACGCGAAGCGCTCGACAACCCTGCTCGCCGCCAGGCGCTTGAATACGGCGAACTCTAATGTTTCGTCGGTGAAGCTGCTGTTGTCGAGCGGCAGGAACGCGGGATCCAGGTGTGCACGCTGTTCTGGCCTGAAATAGATCTGCCAGAGGCCTACCTCGGTCGTCATGTGTCTCGCCTCTGTGGCATCCATGGAGCCGGGGTTTCGCTACTGCGGGTCAAGCTGATCGTTCAGTAAGCGCACCGAGCCGTGGATCGTCCACGGCATCGACGAGCGCTGCCAGCGCGGCATTCAAGCCTTGCGCACTGACCGCTGCTTCGGCGCAGGTGCGCAAGGCCGGCTGGTTGCGTGCGAACGATAGCGCGTCCAGGTAGTACGTACGCCCCTTGGCACTGCGTTCGGCGCTGAACGCTGGCGCCTCGAGCAGGGCCGCGAGGGTCTCACGCAGTGGGGCGTCGGTTGCGGCGATGATCGCGCCCGCGTCGATGGCGTCTGCCAGGCCTGGCGTGGGACTGGCGATCACCGGCACGCCCATGGCCAGCGCATCGCCCAGTTTCGCGGGGGTCTGGTACTGACTGGCCAGGGAGCCGGGGTCCTGATACAGCACGCACACGTCCGCCAGCGCCACGACCTCCGGAATCGATGAGAAGGGCTGGTTGCCGATGAAGCGGTAGTCGACGTCGGTGATGCTGAGCAGGCGTGGTTTCAGGTCTGGGTCGACAAAGTCGCCCACGATGACGAAGGTCACGTCCGGGCGCCCGAGGCTGGCGATCGCTTGCGCAACCTGCAGCAGGCCCTTGTGGGCGCGCGGTGTGCCGAAGAAGAGCACGACCTTCCGGGAGCCGGGAATGCCGTGTTTGAGGCGGCTCAGCTGTCTGCCAGCGGGCGTGGGCCTGAACTGCCGTTCGTCCCGGGCGTGGGCGATGAGCGTTCCACCATAGCGAGCCTGTAGCGCGGAATTCGGTACGGTGACGCCATCAAACGCCGTGGCGACGCCGACGCTGAGCCGCGTCCACTCGCGACCGAGCAGGTCTGCCATCGGGGGTAACGGGCGCTGTTGGGTCTGGTATTCCGCAAGCGTCGCAGGTGTTGTCGCCGCGACGAAGGCGAGTTCTTCGTCGTCGACGTCCATCAGTACAGAGGCGTCCCAGATCAGCTTGTACAGCAGGCCGATGAACAGATTGGGCGCCCGCGGCTTGGACAGATGAACCAGGTCGTAGGGATGCTCGGCCACGAACGTGAGTGCCTGGCTGATGAAATCGGCCGGGTTCTCGACGAGGAAGGTGTGCTTGGGCAGCGGCGTCGCGCGGATGGGTTCCCAGACCTCGCGGCCGAGGTCGGCATAGAGGGGGCCGATCAGTTCTGCGTCGGCAAAGCCGCGGTAGAGCAGGGCGAGCGTGTAGGCGCGACCGGCCGCGTTGTGTGCCAGTTCCCAGCCGCTGACCCCCACCCGAAGGGTGCCGTCGGCTCCACCTATCGCTGCGTTGCGCTGGGCGCGATAGCGGTCTCTCGCCCGGGCGATGTTCGGAGCGATGACCCTCGCCAACGCGGGTGTGTCGGCCAGCGCCGTACCGAAGAGCGCGATCGCCTCGCGGTAGTCACCCTGGCGGAATGCGGCGTTACCGCGTTGCAGCGCGTTCAATTGGCGGTGCCCATGGTCTACTGACTGTACGCTGACCAGCGGATTGTACTGCCGTGGGCAGCGGGTTCGACCCCTTGCTTCAGCCCGTACCACACCCCGCGTCCATGGCCGGCTGCTCCAGGTGGGAAGTGCGGTCAGATTGCGGAAGTGTCGCTTCAGGGTATTGCGGCCGGCGCCAGCCACGCGCGGCACCTCGGTGGGCGACACCACGTCGCCCACCTCGACGTTGACATGGATATCCGGCGCACGCATGGCACCCAGCTCGTCAACGACCGCACGGGCGAGGTGATCTACACCCCGCCTGACGGCGAAGCACGCCTGTGCGAGATGCTGGCCAACTGGGAGCGCTTTCTGCACGGGCCACCGAGCTGCATCCGCTGGACCGCATGGCCGTGGGCCGCCTTGACTGCACTGTTAGCAATGCTTACAGTGTACTCATTGCTGTCACTGGACCTTCGGGGGCATCGGATCATGGCGACACTCACCATCCGCAATCTGGACGAACGCCTCAAGCGCGCCTTACGTTTGCGCGCGGCGGGGCATGGGCGTTCCATGGAACAGGAGGCGCGCGTCATCCTGGCTGATGCCCTGGCCACGCCCCGGCCCGACGCCGACGGTAGCGAGTGGCTGCAGCGGGTTCGTCAGCGGTTCCACGCGCTGGAAGGCGATGACTGGAGCGTCCCCAGCCGGCACGAGAACGAGCGCGAACTGCCCCGATTTGACGCATGACCGCGCGCTACCTCCTCGATACCAATGTGCTGTCGGAATGGATGCGGCCGCAGCCCGATCCAGCGGTGCTCGATTGGGTGGGGCAACAGTCACCGGATCAGTTGTACACCAGCACGATCACCGTGGCCGAAATCGAGGCGGGTCTAGCCTTGATGCCCACCGGTCAACGCCAGCGTGCCCTGCAGGCCGCGGCGGGCGCCATGTTCGAGCAGGACTTCGCTGGCCGTCTATGGGCGTTTGATGTCGCAGCCGCACAGGTGTTCGCAGTGGTCAAGGCCCAGCGCAGCCGCACGGGTCGGCCCATCGCCCATGCCGACGCCCAGATTGCGTCCCTGGCGCTGCTGTACCGAGCCACGCTGGTGACCCGCAACACGACCGACTTCACTGGCATCGAAGGGCTTGGCGTGTTCAACCCCTGGATGTCTGCAAGCGAATGAGGCCCCGCGGGGTGGACATCACCGGAGCAAAGGCGTCAGCCTGACGTGATCGCGCTCATCACCGTGGGCGATCCATCGTCAGACCAGGATCACGAGTTCACTGTAGTGTGCGATGTCAAGAGCGGCTCGGAAGCGAGCGCGGATCAAGCTGTACCGATGCCGTTGAGCGCCCGTCAGAAGCCCACTGCTGTCTGGTGCCGCACCGCGAGAATCGTCGCGGCATCGGAGTCGATACGGTAACGGGCCACGTAGCCGCTGTCGCCGAAGTCGATGATCCACTCGCGAAATTCATCAGGCATGTCCTCGATGGGACGGCCGATACCTGGCTGTTGTCCGAGCGCCTTGACGCCCACACGGATCGCCTTCACTGCCCGCCTGGCAGCGTCGAGATTCTTGGGTGCGAGGAAGCGATACAGGTGCTGAACATCGAGCAGTGCTGGTCGTGACCAGATCAGACGTGACATGCCGGAGGTTCGATGTCGTTAGCCTGCTCGAGCTCGGCCAGCCAGGCATCGGCCTCAGCGGCGCTCACATGCAGTCCGGTGGTCCGGTATTCCTCCCACGCCTTCAGCGTGTCCCGGCGGAAGACCTCACGCCTTTCTTCGCGATCCACATACTGCGTGATCGCCTCGCGCATCAGCCAGTGTGATGTGCGGCCGCGGGCTTCGGCCAGGCGTTTCAGGCGGGCCTTGGTGTCCTCGTCGACCTTGATCGCCACGGGGCGTACGGCGGAAGCAGTCATGGCAGTTCATCGAGTAATTCTTAAGGTATTACCTTACCATACCCTCGACGAGCGGACGACCTCGCGCGCCTGGGGCGAGACGGTAGCGCTGGCAGCGCGCTTCCGGCTCCCTGTCTATGACTCAGGCTACCTCGAACTGGCTCCCCCGGCCGCCACCCAAATTCCCCCACCCCGGCCACCACCGGCTCCGGTGGGCTACGGGGTGAGCGCGGCGCCGGCGCAACCGGTGTCGCCAGCTTCTGCGTGCGAACCGTGAACCGTGAACCCGCGCCCGGGGTGTACCTGAGGGCAGTGAAGGCCCGGCCTGTTCAATGGCACCGATGATGCGGATTGCGGTAGCTTCCGAGGCTTCACTGGCAAGGTAGGCCCAGACTTCCGCGAGGTCTTCCTCGGCCGTCTCTGTCAGCTGAAGGAGGAGCGGTTGGCTGATCGTTTTCTTCCTCGCTCAAGTATGCGCTCGACATCGAATGCCCTGACCCGGCCGGCAGCAACATCGGCGAGTCCCCGGTCGATGTCGGCCTTGCGCGCCTCCAGCTCCTGCATCTGGACCGCGCGACGCAGCCTCCACCCACGTCATGTCGATGAAATGCAAAATCATCGACATGTCTGATTGACGTGTCGTCCACAGCAACATAAGCTGCAGACATGTCGCCAAACTAGTAGTTTTGCATCATGACACACCTCGACGACCCGTGGCGCCCTGAGCTGCCCCACAACCAGCTGCCCACGCTGCCGCCGGCGCGTGAGCTGGAAACCCGTGCCGTGCTCAAGGCCTGTATCGAGGCCCGCGCCGCCCTGGCCGAATTGAAGCAGGCCGCCGAGCTGATCCCCAACCAGGCGATGCTCATCAACACTCTCCCGCTGCTGGAAGCCAAGGATAGCTCGGAGATCGAGAACATCGTCACCACCCATGACCGGCTGTTCCAATATGCCCAAAGTCCCGGGCAGGGGCAGGACCATGCCGATCCGGCCACCCGGGAAGCGCTGCGCTATGGCACCGCCTTGCAGCGCGGGTACGAGTCGTTGAAAGACCGGCCGCTGTGCACGGCGACCGCCGTGGACGTCTGCCGCACCCTGAAGGGCGTGGACATGGATATCCGGCGCACGCCTGGCACGCATCTCGTCAACGACCGCACGGGCGAGGTGATCTACACCCCGCCCGAGGGCGAAGCAGGCCTGCGCGAGATGCTGGCCAACTGGGAGCGCTTTCTGCACGGGCAGACCGAGCTGGATCCGCTGGTCCGCATGGCCGTGGGCCACTACCAGTTCGAGGCCATCCACCCCTTCACCGATGGTAACGGGCGCACCGGCCGCGTCATCAACATCCTCTACCTGATTCAGGAAGACCTGCTGAACCTCCCCATCCTGTACCTGAGCCGACACCTCATCGCACACAAGGCCGACTACTACGGCCTGCTGCTGGGCGTGACGCGAGATCAGGCCTGGGAGCCCTGGCTGCAGTTCATGCTGCAAGCCGTGGCCGAGACCTCCAGGTGGACCACCAGCAAGATCGCTGCGATCCGCGAGTTGGCCGAGCACACCACCGAGCACGTGCGCGCACGTCTACCCAGGATCTACACGCGCGAACTGGTGGACGTGATCTTCGAGCAGCCTTACTGCCGCATCGGCAACCTGGTAGACAAGGGCATCGCCCAGCGCCAGGCGGCCTCACGCTATCTGCATGATCTTGCCGACCTGGGCGTGCTGCGCGAAAGGCCGTTCGGCAAGGAGAAGCTGTTCATTCATCCCAAGCTGATGCAACTGCTTGGTTGGGACAACAACCAGTTCCAGCCGTACGCCTGAAGGCCGCCGATGAACTCGGCTGCGGGTCGTCGTCGGCCACTTCCGCCGTGCGACTAGATCAGGTAATCCCCCCGTTTTCCGTAGCCGTCAGAAGTAGACCTACGCGGCCATGGCCAGCCGCTGTTTCGGGATGTACCCGTCACGATGGCGCAGACGCAGCGAGGCGTCCGCTCCCGCGCCACGACGCCCGCGTCTCACTGAATCGCGAACGACTCCCGCGCCGTGCCCTGCTGTTCGGCGGCGGCCAGCCAGCGCGGCGTCTTGCCGCGTCCGGTCCAGGTTTTCCCGCTCGCCGGATCTCGA
>CANHBC010000197.1 GCA_947458835.1 Betaproteobacteria bacterium
CATGGGCGGGGGACGCGCGTCGGCGGGCAGGATGCGACCGAATCTACTGCAATGCCGGAGCCGCGGCGGTTCCGGTCGGCACTGTTGTGTATCCGGTTGTATCGCGCCCGCCGGCGGCGGCCCCGGGCGGACCGTGTCCTCGGACGCCGGCGGTCGTACAATCGCGCCTGGTGCCAGGCTGAACGCCCGTCCGGGCGGGCCGCAGGCGACCGGGTCCGCCCGGCGCGCCTGCCCGGCGCCGCTTGACCATGGTCAAGGCTGTCTCCGGGGCGCTCACATAGATTGTGCGCCCGGGCGATCGGCCGGGCGCACACACGTCCGTGCCTGCGCGTCCGCAGCCTTCTCCGCTCCGCAAGCCCCGCTCGCCGGGCAACCGTCGGACAACCGGGCAAACACAGGGCCAATCCAGATGAAGATTCACGAGTACCAGGGCAAGGAAATCCTGCGCCGATTCGGCGTACGCACGCCGCGCGGCATCCCGGCGTTCAGCGTCGACGAAGCCGTCAAGGCGGCGCAGGAACTTGGCGGCAATGTCTGGGTGGTCAAGGCCCAGATACACGCCGGCGGCCGCGGCAAGGGTGGCGGCGTGAAGGTGGCGAAGTCGATCGACGAGGTCCGCACCCACGCGACCGCCATCCTGGGCATGCAGCTGGTGACGCACCAGACCGGCCCCGAGGGCCAGAAGGTGCGCCGGCTGCTGGTCGAGGAGGGCGCCGACATCCGCAAGGAGCTCTACCTCGGCATGGTGGTCGACCGGGTGACGCAGAAGGTCACCCTGATGGCCAGCTCCGAAGGCGGCATGGACATCGAGGAAGTGGCCGAGCACACGCCCGAGAAGATCCACAAGGTGTCGATCGATCCGGACACCCGCCTCACCGATGCCGACGCGGACGACATCGCCGCGAAGATCGGCGTGCCGGCGGCGTCGATCCCGCAGGCGCGGGCGATCCTGCAGGGTCTGTACAACGCGTTCTGGGAAACCGACGCCAGCCTCGCCGAGATCAACCCGCTGATCGTCACCGGCAGCGGCGACGTGATCGCGCTGGACGCCAAGTTCAACTTCGACTCCAACGCGCTGTTCCGGCATCCCGAGATCGTCGCCTACCGCGACCTCGACGAGGAAGACCCGGCGGAGATCGAGGCGTCGAAGTTCGACCTCTCCTATATTTCGCTCGACGGCAACATCGGCTGCCTGGTCAATGGCGCTGGCCTGGCGATGGCCACGATGGACGTGATCAAGCTCTACGGCGGCAGCCCGGCCAACTTCCTCGACGTCGGCGGCGGTGCCACCACCGAGAAGGTCACCGAGGCCTTCAAGATCATGCTCAAGAACCCGAACCTTCAGGCGATCCTGGTGAACATATTCGGCGGCATCATGCGCTGCGACACGATCGCCAACGGGGTGGTCAGCGCCGCGCGCGAGGTGAAGCTCTCGGTGCCGCTGGTGGTGCGCATGAAGGGCACGAACGAGGACCTCGGCAAGCAGATCCTCGCCGATTCCGGCCTGCCGATCATCACCGCGAACAACATGGCCGAGGCAGCCGAGCGCGTGGTCGCCGCCGCCAATGCCCACGCCGCCAGGAAATAGGGGACTGATCCGATGAGCATCCTGATCGACAAGAACACCCGGGTGATGACCCAGGGCATCACCGGCAAGACCGGGCAGTTCCACACCAAGATGGGCAAGGCCTACGCGAACGGTGCGAACTGTTACGTGGCCGGCGTGAACCCGAAGAAGCCGGGCGAGCAGTACGAGGGCATCCCGATCTTCGCCACGGTGAAGGAGGCCAAGGCCCAGACCGGTGCCAACGTGAGCGTGGTGTACGTGCCCCCGCCGTTCGCGGCCGAGGCGATCTGGGAGGCGGTGGACGCCGACCTCGACCTGGTCATCTGCATCACCGAGGGGATCCCGGTGCGCGACATGATCGTGGTGCGCGACCGCATGCGCAAGCAGGGCAAGCGGACGCTGCTGGTCGGCCCGAACTGCCCGGGCGTGATCACCCCCGACGAACTCAAGATCGGCATCATGCCGGGTCACATCCACAAGAAGGGCCGCGTCGGTGTGGTGTCGCGCTCTGGCACGCTCACCTACGAGGCGGTCGGCCAGCTCGCCGAGCTCGGCATCGGCCAGTCGAGCTGCGTGGGCATCGGCGGCGACCCGGTGAACGGCATGAAGCACATCGACGTGATGCGCCTGTTCAACGAAGACCCCGAGACCGACGCGGTGATCATGGTCGGCGAGATCGGCGGTTCGGACGAGGAAGAGTGCGCGCGCTGGATCAAGGCCAACATGAAGAAGCCCGTGATCGGCTTCATCGCCGGCGTTACCGCGCCGCCCGGCAAGCGTATGGGCCACGCCGGGGCGATCATCTCCGGTGGCAAGGGCACGGCGCAGGAGAAGCTTGGCATCATGGAAGAGTGCGGCATCAAGGTAACCCGCAACCCGTCGGAGATGGGCAAGCTGCTGAAGTCGGTCATCTGACCTCGGTTGCCACCGCGGTTGCCACAGACAGGGGTTTACATGCAGGAGCAGGACGAAGGCGCAGCCGGCCGTTCGAAGGGAGGCGCTGACGGCGCCTCCTCCGTCGGTGCCGGCAAGGAAACGGACCGCGGCACGGCAGGCGGCGCGGGCGGCGAAGTCAAGCCGATCGCGTTCCGCGGTGGTCGCGGCACGCGGCCGAAGGGGCGTGCGGTCGAGCCGCAGGCCCTGCAGGACGTGCGCGCGCTGCTGGGCAGCGCGCCGCGTGACCGCGACCTTCTGATCGAGCACCTGCACCTGATCCAGGACCGCTACGGGCACCTGTCGGCCCCGCACCTGGTGGCGCTCGCGTCCGAGATGCGGCTGTCGACGGCCGAGGTGTACGAGGTCGCGACCTTCTACCACCACTTCGACGTCGTCAAGGAAGGCGAAGAGGTACCGCCGCGCCTGACGGTACGGGTGTGCGACTCCATCAGCTGCGAGCTTGCCGGCTCCCGACAACTGATCGAGAACCTGCAGAAGACCGTCGGCCGCGACGTGCGGGTACTGCACGCCCCGTGCATCGGGCGCTGCGAGTCCGCTCCGGCGGCCGTGGTGCACCAGAACCCGATCGGCCATGCCACGGCCGAGTCGGTGCATGAGGCGATCCGCGCCGATGCGGTGCGCTGCGCGGTGCCCGCGGTGGTCGACTACGAGGCCTACCGGGCAGCCGGCGGCTACCGGCTGTTCACCGAATGCGTCAGCGGCGCGCGCGACGTCGAGTCGGTGATCAAGGCCATGGAAGATTCAGGGCTGCGCGGGCTGGGTGGCGCCGGCTTCCCGGCCGGACGCAAGTGGCGCATCGTGCGCGCCGAACCCGCACCGCGCCTGATGGCCATCAACATCGACGAGGGCGAGCCCGGCACGTTCAAGGACCGCTGGTATCTCGAGCGCGACCCGCACCGGTTCCTCGAGGGCATGCTGATCGCGGCCACCGCCTGCGGCGTCGGCGGCATCTGGATCTACCTGCGCGACGAATACCACGGCATCCGCGAGATGCTTGAGCGGGAACTGGCGAAGCTCAAGGCCGACCCGCCCTGGGGCCTGCCGCCGATACACCTGCGGCGGGGGGCCGGTGCCTACATCTGCGGCGAAGAGTCCGCGATGATCGAGTCGATCGAAGGCAAGCGCGGCATGCCCCGGCTGCGTCCGCCCTATGTCGCGCAGGTCGGCCTGTTCGGCCGGCCGACGCTCGAGCACAACATGGAAACCCTCTACTGGGTTCGCGACATCGTCGAGAAGGGCGCCGACTGGTTCGCCGGGCAGGGCCGTCATGAGCGCAAGGGCCTGCGCTCGTTCTCGGTGTCGGGACGGGTGAAGAAGCCTGGCGTACATCTTGCCCCTGCCGGCATCACCGTGCGCGAGCTGATCGACGAGTACTGTGGCGGCATGCTGCCGGGGCACCGGTTCTACGGCTACCTGCCGGGTGGCGCCTCCGGCGGCATCCTGCCGGCATCGCTGGGCGATGTGCCGCTCGATTTCGATACCCTGCATGCGTACGGCTGCTTCATCGGCTCGGCTGCGGTGGTAGTGCTGTCGGACAAGGACCGTGCGGCCGACGCAGCGCGCAACCTGCTGGCCTTCTTCAAGGAAGAGTCCTGCGGCCAGTGCACGCCGTGCCGTGTCGGCACCGCGAAGGCCCTCGACCTCCTGCAGCAGCCGAAGTGGGACGCGCCGCTGCTCGAGGAACTGTCGCAGGTGATGGCCGACGCCTCGATCTGCGGCCTGGGCCAGGCAGCGCCCAACCCGATCCGCTGCGTGATCAAGTACTTCCCGGAAGAACTTCGATGAACATGATGTCAGAGCCGGCCGCCGCGCGCGACGAGGTCGAGTTCAAGCTGAACGGCCGCACGGTCACCGCGTTTGCCGACGAGACGTTGATCGAGGCTGCCGACCGGCTGGGCGTCGAGGTCCCACGCCTGTGCTACAAGCCGGGCATGCGTCCGGACGGCAACTGCCGCGCCTGCGTGGTCGAGGTCAAGGGCGAGCGGGTGCTGGCACCGTCGTGCTGCCGTTCGCCGAAGGCGGGCATGGAAGTGCTGACCGACAGCCCGCGCGCGGTGCAGTCGCAGAAGATGGTGCTGGAGCTGCTGCTGTCGGACATGCCGGCGAAGGCCCATACGCTCGATTCCGAGCTCGACCACTGGGCGCGCAAGCTCGACATGGGGCTGCCGCGGTTCGCGCCGCGGCCGAAGGTCGAGGCAGACCTGTCGCACCCGGGCATCGCGGTCAACCTCGATGCCTGCATCCAGTGCACCCGCTGCGTGCGGGCCTGCCGCGAGGAGCAGGTGAACGACGTGATCGGCTACGCGTTCCGTGGCGACCACTCGAAGATTGCGTTCGACCTCGACGACCCGATGGGCAACAGCAGCTGCGTCGCCTGCGGCGAGTGCGTGCAGGCCTGCCCGACCGGCGCGCTGATGCCGGCGCGCGAGGTCGGCCTGCAGGTGCCCGACAAGCAGGTGCACTCGGTCTGCCCGTTCTGCGGTGTCGGCTGCCAGCTGACCTACAACGTCAAGGACAACCGGATCCTCTCGGTCGACGGCCGCGACGGCCCGGCGAACCATGAACGGCTGTGCGTGAAGGGCCGCTACGGCTTCGACTACGTGCACCACAAGCAGCGCCTGACGAAGCCGCTGATCCGCCGCGAGGGCATCGGCAAGCATGCCGACTTCACGATGGACCCGGGCAACCCGCTGTCGGTGTTCCGCGAGGCGACCTGGGAAGAGGCGCTCGACCTCGCCGCCTCGAAGCTGAAGTCGATCCGCGACACCTTCGGCCGCAAGTCGCTGGCCGGCTTCGGTTCGGCCAAGGGCACCAACGAAGAGGCCTACCTGTTCCAGAAGCTGGTGCGCACCGGCTTCGGCAGCAACAACGTCGACCATTGCACCCGGCTGTGCCATGCGTCGTCCGTCGCGGCACTGCTCGAGGGCCTGGGTTCGGCCGCGGTGTCCAACCAGGTCAACGACGTCATCAATGCCGATGTCGTGCTGGTGATCGGCGCCAACCCGACGGTGAACCATCCGGTCGCCGCGACCTGGATCAAGAACGCGGTGAAGAACGGCACCCGGCTGATCGTCGCCGATCCGCGCCGCGGCGAGCTCGCACGCCATGCGACCTGGACGCTGCAGTTCAAGGCCGACACCGACGTCGCCCTGCTCAACGCGATGATGCACGTGATCGTGCACGAGGGGCTGGTCGACGAGGGCTTCATCGCCTCGCGCACGCTCGGCTACGATGACCTGA
>CANHBC010000198.1 GCA_947458835.1 Betaproteobacteria bacterium
GAGGGTACCTGGCCGCCGGGGGCCGCGCTGCCTTCGGAATCGAAGCTGGCGCAGCAGTACGGCGTATCCATCGGCACCGTGCGCAAGGCGATCGACGAACTGGTGTCCGGTCGGATCCTGGTGCGCCAGCAGGGGCGCGGCACCTTCGTTGCCACCCACACCGCCGACCGACTGCTGTTCCACTTCTTCCACGTGGTGCCTCGGGCCGACGCCGCCGGCCGGCCGCCGGGCAGCACGCGCGAGATGCCGCGGCCGGTGCTGCGCAGTTTCCGCCGCGCGAGCGCCGGCGCCACGGTCGCACGCGAACTGGGCATCGAAGCCGGTGCGCCGATCCTGCGCATCGACAACCTGCTGCTGCTCGGCGGTCGTGCGGTACTGGTGGACGAGATCTCCATCTCGGCCCCGCTGTTTCCCGACCTCGACCGGCAGCGATTCGAGCGGCGCCCGGGCACGATCTACGGCCTCTACCAGGCCGACTACGGCATCAACGTGGTGCGCAGCAGCGAACGGCTGTCTGCCGTGGCCTGCCCGGCATCGATCGCGCGGCTGCTGGGGCTGCGCGCGGGACAGCCGGTGCTGAATATCCGCAGGGTCGCCTACACCTATGCCGACCGGCCGGTGGAGTCGCGCGTGTCATGGGTGGACACGCGCGAACACGAGTACCTGTCCGACCTCTGGAAGACCGACCCAGACCACGAGCGCTGACCGCGCCGCGCAGCCGGCGCCTACAGCGCGTCGGTCTCCACCACGACGCGGCGCAGCTTGCGCGCCTCGCCGGCATCGAAGTCGGTGCGTGCATGGTTCACGCAGCGGTTGTCCCAGATCACCACGTCGCCCCGGGTCCACTTGTGGGCGTAGATGAACTGCGGCTGCTCCTGATGGTCGAACAGCCACTCGAGCAGCTGCGCGCTCTCGTCGCGCGGCATGCCGACGACCCGGGCGGTCATCAGCCGGTTCACATAGAGCGCCTTGCGGCCGGTGGCCGGGTGCGTGATCACCATCGGATGCGTGGCGGTCAGTGCACTGGGCGACGGATCGGTGCGGGTGAGCATCACCGCGTTCTGCGAATCGTAGCCGGGCTCGTAGGCATGCACCGCCTCCAGCCCGTCGATGCGGCGCCTGAGGTCCTCGGGCAGCGCCTCGTAGGCCTTGTACTGGTTGGCGAAGCAGGTGTCGCCGCCCCTCGAGGGGATGTCGATGCCGTAGAGCATCGTGGCCAGGCAGGGATGCTCCACGTAGCAGCGGTCGGAGTGGAAGTACATCTCGCCGTCAGGCAGCGCACCGACGAACCGGCCGTCTTCCTTCTCATTGGTGACGTACATCACCGCGGGATGGCTCTTCTGCAACGACGCGTACTTGCCGAGCGTGGCTGCCAGCGTGCCGAAGCATTCGCCGAAGCGCACCTGCTGCGCTTCGTCCAGGTCCTGGCCAGGCACCAGCAGCACGCAGTTCTCGTAGAGCAGCTGGCGGATCGCGCGCAGTGCCTCGCGCGGCATCGGACGGGACAGGTCGAGCCCGCGGATCTCGGCGCCGAGCGCCGGCGACAGCGGCCGCATGCTGAAACCGGGGTAGGACTGCAGCACTTCGGTGGCAGGCGGCGAAGCGGTATCCATGGCGGACTCCCACAGGCGATTGACGAAGGCGGACAGCGTGCTGCGATGGCATTGTAGCTGACGCGCGCAGGGCGCAACACCGGATCCACCGCCTGCCGATCTGCGCGCCCCGGCAGGCCCGTGGCGGCGCGAGCATGGGTAAACTGTGATCACGGCATCCCCATTGCGCAGCGCCCGGAGCCCTTGATGACTCGTCCACCCCTGCTGCAGTTCCCCGCCGCCGGCCTGTCACGAGCCGCGCTGCTGGCGAGCCTGCTCGCAGGGCTGGCCTGGGCCACCCCTGGCAGCGGCGCCGGCCTGGCATCGGCGTCACCGGCCGCGCCGTCCGGCACGCAGCTGACGGACGTGCAGGCGATCTGGCGCGCCACCACGCGTCTGGGCTACTGGCCGTCGCCGGAGCAGGTCACGGCGATCCGCGTCCACCCGGGCGGTGCACGCGGATGGGCGCTGGCCGAGGTCGACAGGGCCTTCGATACGAGCCGCGAGCCGGCGCGCGTGCCGGAGGCACTGCATGCCGTGACCGCGCCGCTGCCGACGATCTTCGCGGAGGTACGCCGCGAACGCGAGGCGCGGTTGCTGGCGGCGCAGACCGCGCAGGACGCCGGCCCGATGGGGGTGGTCGTGCCATCGGCCGCCGCGCCAGCGGTCGATTCCTACCTGCGCACCAGCGGCCAGCAGGCAGCCGCGTGGCGCATGCTGGGCTGCTCGGATCCCTCGATCGAGCATCCGCTGCTCGCCCGCCTGACCGAATTCTGGTTCAACCACCTCAACGTGTTCGCCGGGCGCGCGACCGTGCGACCGTTCACCGGCCACTACGCGGTCCACGCGATCCGCCCGAACGTGCTCGGACGCTTCGAAGACCTGCTGATCGCCAGTGCACGACATCCGGCGATGCTGTTCTACCTCGACCAGAACCAGAACGTGGCCGAGGGTACCCCCGGCCTGAACGGCCGCGTGCGTGGCTTGAACGAGAACTACGCGCGCGAACTGCTGGAACTGCATACGCTCGGGGTCGACGGCGGCTACACGCAGCAGGACGTGCGCGAACTCGCCCGCGTGCTCACCGGCTGGACCGTCGACCCTGCGGCCCCGTCCGGCTTCCGCTTCGTGTCGCGACTGCATGACGCCGGCGGGAAGGTCGTGCTCGGCCGGCCATTCGGCGGCGAGGGCCTCGCGCAGGGCGAGCGTGAAGGCGTCGAGGCGATCGCGATGCTTGCCGCCAACCGGGCCACCGCGCGCCGGATCGCCCTGCGCCTGGCGCGCTTCTTCGTCGCCGACGAGCCGCCGACGGCGCTGGTCGACCGTCTGTCAGCTGAGTATCTCGCCACTCGGGGCGACCTGCGCCGGATGATGCGCCTGCTGGTCGCCTCGCCCGAGTTCTGGGATCCGGCCAACGAGCTGTTCAAGACGCCGTACGACTTCGCCTGCTCGGCACTGGGTGCGTCGGCGCAGGCGGCCCCGGGCAATCGTGCACCCGGCATCGGGCTTGCGCTCAGCTTCCTCGTCGCCGCCGGCCAGCCGGTGAACGGCTGGCAGACCCCTGACGGCTATCGTACCGACGCCGCGACCTGGCTATCGCCGGAGGCCCTCACCCGGCGTGCCGACCTCGCGGCGGCGCTCGCGCGCGGGATGGGCGACCCGGAATACCTCCTCGTCTTCTACGGCCCGCGTACCCTCGAGCGTCTCGGCCGGCTGCCCGCCGGTACGCGCGGCGCGCTCGCGCTGGCTGCGCCCGACTTCATGCGCAAGTAAGCACCCACCTGAGGCTCCATCCCCATCCCCATGCCCCTGCGCTCCCCGAACGATCGACGCCGGCTGCTGCGCGCACTGCTCGCCGGCGGCGGGTTGGCCGCGGGTGCGCCGCGCGCGTTCGCCCAGGAGGCGCCGGCCATGCAGCGGGGCCGGCTCGTGGTGGTGTTCCTGCGCGGCGCCTGCGACGGGCTGTCCGCACTGGTGCCCTGGTCGGACCCGGAGTACGCACGCCTGCGCCCGTCGATCGCGATCGCGGCACCCGACGGCACCGCGTCCACCGCGATCGGGCTCGACGGACGTTTCGCGCTGCATCCGGCGCTCGCGCCGCTGCTTCCGCTCTGGCAGGAAGGCACGCTGGCGGTGGTTCCGGCGGCCGGATCGCCGAACCGCACGCGTTCGCATTTCGAGGCACAGCATCACTGGGAGACCGGACTGCCTGACCAGTCGACCGGCGCGCCCGGCTGGCTCAACCGGCTGGCGGCGTTCGACACGCCACGCCCGAGCCAGCCCCGCCTGCTCGGCGTCGGCGAGGCCAACCCGCACATCCTGTCCGGCGCGGTGCGTGCGCGGCTGATCCCGCGCGGCGCCGCGGCGACCCGCGCCGGGGTGTTCGGCAACGACACGGCGCGCGAGGCGCTGCTCGAACTCTACGGCGACGACGACCGGCTGTCCCGGGCCTTCCGCGACGGGGTCGAGAGCCGGCTGATGTCATCGAAGGAACTCGCGGCCGAGAGGGCTGCCGCGGACAACGGTGCCGGCGGCGTGGCCGGGCTGGCCGGCGACGCACGCCAGCTGGCTGCGCTGATGCGCGCCGACCCGGCGCTGCGCATCGGCTTCCTGTCCGCCGGCGGCTGGGACACCCATGTGAACCAGGGCGCAGCCACCGGCCAGCTGGCTTCGCGCCTGTCCGGGCTGGCAGCGGCACTGGTGCAATTGCGGCGCGACTTCGACCGACCGGGCGACCTCGTTCTGGTGTTCAGCGAGTTCGGCCGCACCTGTGCCGAGAACGGTTCGCGTGGTACCGACCACGGCCGCGGCAACGCGATGTGGCTGCTCGGCCGGCAGGTCGCCGGCGGGCGGGTGCACGGACGCTGGGAAGGTCTCGCGCCCGGCAACCTGAACGAAGGGCGCGACCTGCCGGTGCTGCACGACTTCCGCGCCGTGATCGCGCAGCCGATCAACCGACTGTTCGGCCTGCCCGACAGCCGCCTGGCGGAACTGTTCCCCGGCGCGGCCTGGGACGCCTCGCTGGACGCACTGGTTCGCCGCGGCTGACCACCCGGTCCGGCGACAGCGTCAGCCGCGCGAGAACACCGGCGCCGGCAGGCGCTCGATCATCACGTTCACGCACGCCGGGCGGCCCGAGGCGGCCGCCCGGGCAAGCGCCCCCGCCATCTGGCTGCCATCGGCCACCTGCTCGCCGTGGCCGCCGAAGGCGGCGGCGACCTGGTCATAGCGCGTCGCCAGCAGTTCGCAGCCCACCGCACGCTCCCGCCCGTACTCGCGCAACTGGATCTGGTGTTCGGCATTCCAGCACTGGTCGTTGCCGACCACCGCGACGAACGGCGCGGACGCCCGGACCGCAGTATCGAACTCCGCGGCATGGAAACCGAACGTACCGTCGCCGAGCACCGCAACCACCGGTGCGTCCGGCACCGCCATGCGTGCGGCGATCGCGAACGGCAGCGCGGAGCCGATCGATCCCGCCACGCCGTTGATCACTCGGTTCGGTGCCTGCAGGCAGGCCTGCGCCCACTGTCCGATCTCGCCGCCGTCGGCGACCAGCACCGCGTCCGGGTGCGAATCGAGCAGCGGCTGGATCGTCCGGCACATCTGCACCGGGTGCAGCAGGCCGGGATGGCTCGACGCCACCGTGGACCACGACGCGGGCCGCCAGTCGACCGCGGCGCGCACCTCGGTGCGCCAGCCGCCGTCGGCGGGACCGACCTCGGTCGCCTCGGCGGCCAGTGCGTCGAGCGCCGCGGCCGCGTCGGCGACTGCCGACAGCACCACCCGCCGGGCGCCGAGGGCGCGCTGCGCCCGCCCGATCATCGCAGGATCCGGATCGACCACGATCACCGATGCATGCTTCGGGATGGCTGCGCCCAGCTTGAGCGTGAAATCGACCGGCTTGCCGATCAGCACGATCAGGTCGGCCTGCGCGAGCACCTCGGAGAACGCGCCGAGGCTGGGATCGTTCACGCCGCGCGGGCTTTCCATGCCGACCACAGGCAGGCCGGCCGCCCGCTCCAGCGCGGCGCTGCGCGCGCGCCCGGCTCGGGTCATCGAGGCGGGCCCGGTGAGCACCAGCGGCCGCTCGGCGGCCCGCAGCGCCGA
>CANHBC010000199.1 GCA_947458835.1 Betaproteobacteria bacterium
GCTGAGCCGCCACGCGGGGCCGGGCGCGCCGGCCGCGGTCAGCGCGCGGTATCCTCCGCGTCGCCTGCCGCGCGATCGAGCGCGGGCAGCAGGTCCTGACGGTCGTAGCTCGCGAGCAGCGCATCGGATCGGGACACGCGACGGGCGCGAACCAGGTCGACCAGCACGTCGTTGAGCAGGCGCGACTGCCGGTCCTCGGAGCGGCGCATGAACTCGCGCAGCGTCGATAGCCGCGCCGGTTCCTCGATTGCACGGGCGACCTGCGGGTTGTTGATCAGGATCTCGGCCGCCAGCGCGAAACCGTCCCGCTGCAGCCGCGGCAGCAGCACCTGGCAGACCACACCGATCAGCACGTTCTTCAGCACGTGGCGGCTCTGCGCCTGCTCGTCCGGATGGAACAGGGAGACGATCTTGCTGATCACGCCATCGGCGGAACTGGAGTGCACGGTAGCGAGCACCAGGTGTCCCGACTCCGCCGCACGCAGCATCGTGTCGGCGGTGTCGCGGTCGCGTACCTCGCCGACCATGATCACGTCCGGCCCCTGGCGCAGCGCCTCGCGCAGGCCGTGGGAGAAGCTGGCGGTATCCACGCCGACCTCGCGCTGGGTGACCACCCCGCGCGGGCGACGCAGCACGTACTCGATCGGCTCCTCGATCGTGATGATGTGCGGCGGCGCCTCGCGCTGTTCCATGATGTGGCGAAGCGCCGCGAACAGCGTCGTGGTCTTGCCGGCGCCGGTGGCGCCGGTCACGATCACCAGCCCCTTGCCGCTCTCGAGCAGCAGCCGCGGCAGGAAGGGCGGCAGGCCGGTGTCCTTCAGGGGCATCGGGTCGCGCGGGATGCGGCGCATCACCAGGCGCAGGCTCTGCCCGGCGCTCGCCCAATGCACGTTCACCCGCAGCCGCGTCTCGGACGGAAGCTCGACCGCACTGTCGATCGACTGGCAGCCGGCCAGCGCCGGCTGCCATCCGGGCAGCACCCGGTCGAGGAACTGCTCGATCGCCACGCGTGGCACCGCGCCCTCCTCGTGAAGGTCGCGCAGGCCGCCGGGGAGCTTCAGCGCGACCGGCGCCCCCTCGACCAGGTGGATCTCGCTGAACGGCAGTTCATCATGCGCGAGGTCGGCGATCAGTTCGAACAGGTCCCTGGGCATCATGGAACTCCGGCGAGGGCGGGGGGCATCGGACAAGAGCGATTCAGGCGAGGGCGTGCGGCGGCAGCCGCGCCGGCCGCCCGAATACCGGCCCGGACAGCTGCAGCGCACCGACGAGGGTCGCCGTGGACACGGCGGCAGGGTCTGCGAGGCCGGCCACCAGCACCGCAAGGCCGGCAGCGCGGGCCCGCGCCAGCAGGTCGGCCAGTCGGTCGGCGGCAAACGCGCCCTCGCCCAGTTCGCGCACCAGCGACCGATGCAGGCGAAGCAGGCCGATGCCGGCCTGCGCGAGTTGCAGGGGTGGCAGCAGCCCCCGGTAGTCGTCGATGCCGAGTGATGCGCCGAGCGCGGCGACCTCAGGTGCGGCGTCGATCGCCAGGTAGGCGTCGCGATGCACGGCGGCCTCGGGCAGCATCAGCACCGGCGTCCCACCGCCACCGGCCTCGCGCAGCGCAGCCACCAGCGGCGCCAGCGAATCGAGCCGCCGCAACTGGGCGGGAGCGATCCGCAGGTACAGGGTGCGCGTAGCCGCCGGGCCGACGCGGCGCACCGCTGCCGCCAGCCAGCCGTTGAGTGCATCGGCGGCGGCGTCGTCATCGATGATGTCCGGCAGGTCGTCGACCAGGTCGGCGACCGCGAACAGCGACCGGAACTCGGCGCGCAGATGCAGCCCGGAAGGCAGCCCGGTCGGTGCATCGACCACCGTCGTAGTCGCGAGCCGGGCTCGTCCCGAGGCCACCAGTTCGACCAGGGTGCCGGTCAGGGCCTCGCGCCGCTCTTCGATGTCCTGCTCGCGGGCCCGGCTGCCAACGGCTACCGGCTCGCGTGGTCGGCGGGGATCCGCCGGGTCGTACACCGCGTCGAGCGCATCGAGGAGGAAGCCGAGCACCGAGCCATCGGCAGGCATCACGCACCAGGCAGCCGAGGGCGCGACCACCAGTCGGCAGCGACTGCCGACCAGGGGCGCCGCGGTCATCGCGGCCAGCCACTGCGCGCACAGGGCGGCGCAACGGCTGCCCTCGCGCACCCAGGCGGTGAGCTCGCGCATGCCGGTGCGCGCGGCGACGACCTCGGTGCCGACCTGCACCGCACTGGCGGCCAGCCGGGCCAGCGCCTCGGAAAGCCAGGGTTCGGGCGCATCGACCACGGCCAGCCGCGGCAGCGGCACTGGATGCAGCGCCAGGCGGATGAGGCCCACCGGCCGGCTGGCCGAGGGCACGACGGTGGCGGCGTGCAGCGCGCTGCCGAGCCGCCATGGGTCCGCCGGCAGCGGCAGCGCGGGATCGATCGGCGCCGGCGCGACCGGCACACCGGCACGCTCGATACTGGCCACCCCAACGCCACCGACGCGATGGAACTCCGCAGCGATACGCACCGGTCCCGAGGTCGGATACGCGCGACGCAACAGCAGTTCGAAGGCGGGCACGGCCAGCCGGCCCGGCAGCGTGACGTCCGGCAGGACCGCCCATCGCGCGAGACTGCGCTGGCGGCACCCGGAATGGCCATCGACGGGCGACGCGGCCGCGGCAAGGAAGCGCTCGAGTTCAGTGGCATCGCCCAGGCTGTCGGCCAGCAACGCGCCGATCCGGAGCGCACAAGGCAGCGTCGCGACCCGACCACCCAGCGCGACGATCCGCCCGTCGGCATCCAGCCCGGCCCAGCCCAGCAGCGGATCATGCGGGGCAGCGCCCGCCATCAGTTCGGTCACGATGGGTCCTATTCTCTCCAGCCACCGGGATTCCGGCAACGTGGGAATTGCCGGGGGACACGCGTCCCCCGGCGGTGCTGCAACTACGGCGGCCACGGTCCCCGAGGGGACCGCGACCGCTTGCTGCACGGCTGCAAGGCCTTTGCCACCGCTATCGCAGCGGTTTCATCGAGCCCGGGGCAGCGGACTCACCGCTCGCGCGGATCGCCACTGCCCGGCGGACGGCTGCCCGGGCAGTCGCGGTCGACCAGCCAGGCCAGCAGCCTGGCGAGCCACCACCACCCGAGTGCGGCCAGCACGCGCAGCGCCTCGATGCATCGCCGGCGTCGCAGGCTGTCCACCCGCCACAGCCACCACCGTACCCACAACCGCCGCAACCGCCAGCGGTCGCGCAGCCAGAGCGAACCCCGCCAGCGCCGGTGCCAGTCGTCGAGGCGTCCCATCAGACCACCTCGTCGCCGTCACCGGGCAGCCGGACGGGCTTCGTCCTGGCCGTCCGGTACTGGCGCCGCACGCGGCGCATCCGCGCCACCTGCTCGCGGGCATCGACCTCCTCGTTGAGCAGGTCGAACAGCAACCGGCTCAGCTCGGTATCGATCCCGGCCTGCAGCAACGCGATCGCGACCGCATCCTTGCGCTCGATCAGCTCCGCGTCACTCGCCTGCCCCAGCCACCGCAGGTACGACTCCATGAACCACTTGTCCATGCGTCCTCCGAACGAAAACGGGGACGCACGGATCCCCCGCCGGGGACGTGGACGTCCCCGAGGGGTGAACACCGCGACACCAGCCCATCCGGGTCAGACGACCGGCTGGGCACTGCACCGCGGCTTTCGCGCAGGATGCGCGACGCACCGGAGGCAATCCCCGGTGGCGAGCGAGGCCAATCCCCGCAATCGCAGCGATCAGGCTAGGCCTCGGGCGCACTGCTGTCGCCGTCGGAAAACGGCGGATCGGACAGGATGGACGGGGCACAGGCTGGCCCGACCAGCGGATGGGCGGTCGCGGAGCCGCCTGACGCCCTCCGCGGCGGCGGCCAGTGCCAGCCTGCGTCAGAACTGCTTGCGCAGGTCCATGCCGGTGTAGAGAGAGGCCACCTGTTCAGCATAGCCGTTGAACATCAGCGTCTCCCGCTTGAGGAACTCGCCGATGCGCCGCTCGCGCGCCTGGCTCCAGCGCGGATGGTCGACCTTCGGATTCACGTTCGAGTAGAAGCCGTACTCGTTGGGTGCCGAGCGCATCCACGCCGTGGTCGGCATCTTCTCGACGAAGCGGATGCGCACGATGGACTTGCCGCTCTTGAAGCCGTACTTCCAAGGCACGACCAGCCGTACCGGTGCGCCGTTCGGATTGGGCAGCAGTTCACCGTAGAGCCCGAGCGTGAGCAAGGCGAGCGGGTGCATCGCCTCGTCCATTCGCAGCCCCTCGACGTACGGCCACTGCAGCACCGGGTCCTTCTGGCCGGGCATCTGCTTAGGGTCGAGCAGCGTGTGGAACTCGATGAACTTCGCGTTGGCGGTCGGCTCGACCTGCCTGATCAGTTCCGACAGCGGATAGCCGGCCCAGGGCACGATCATCGACCACGCCTCGACGCAGCGCAGGCGGTAGATGCGCTCCTCGATCGGCGCGAGCTTGAGCAGGTCCTCGATACCGAAGGTACGCGGCTTTCGCACTTCGCCTTCCACCGCGACCGTCCACGGCCGGGTGCGGAAGTTCTTCGAGTTGCGCAGCGGATCGGACTTGTCGGTGCCGAACTCGTAGAAGTTGGTGTACGAGGTGATCTGCTCGTAGGTGTTCAGCGGGTCCTTCAGCGTGTACGCGGGCTGCGCCGGGCGCAGGCCGACGATCTTCTCGCGCACCTGCGCGTGCGCGAGGTCCGGCAGCGCCGAACCGCCCGCCAGCGCGAGCGCACCCGCCGCGCCGAGCATGAACTGCCGGCGGTCCTCGTAGACCGACCGCGGCGTGATTTCCGAAGGGCGGATGTCGTCGGGGCGCTTGATCAGCATCTGGGTCTCCGGGCTGCGCAACGAAGGGGCAGGGCGATTCTACGGGATGGCCCCGGCGCGATGCCCGGCCAGCGATCTGACGGTGCAGCCGCTCCGCGCGGCAGGCCGGCGATGCGCCGCCGCCGGCCTGCCGGATGCAGCAACCCCAGCCCGGTCAAGGACGAGCGAGGTTCCACACCTGGTTCCAGCCATCGCCGGTGCGGTCCCCCGGCTTCATGTCCTTGATCCAGCCGTAGATCGGCCGACCCTTGTAGGCCCACTGGAGGCTGCCGTCGTCGCGGATGATGATCGTCCAGTCGCCGGACGGCCGGTCCGCGGCGGTAGCCACCAGCGGCGGCCAGTTCTTCGCGCAGGCGGCCACGCAGGCGCTACGACCACCGGCGTCCCTTGCGTACGTGTAGAGACTCATGCCGCGCGCGTCGACCCAGGCACCGTTGGACACCGAGGCAGGCGCAGCGCTGCCGAACATCGCACACCCGGCCGAGGCAAGCACGAGCAGCGAAGTGGTGGCGAACATCACGCAACGGACGTGCAGGCTGCGCACAGGGGCAGTGGCATTCATGGCGGTGACTCCTGGGAGGATGACTGGACCGTACATGCCTGGCCGGGCAGACATCGGTCCCGGCCACTCTATGCCCTCCCGGGCGCGCTGGCGACAGCGGCGTCGGGACCAGCCTCGACCGGACGATCCCGCCTGATCGGCAAGTCAGACCCGGCCTCAGACCCCACGTTTGACAACCCGGGTCCGAAAATCCGGGTCAGACACGGGTTTCCAGCACCCCTGTTCCAACAAC
>CANHBC010000200.1 GCA_947458835.1 Betaproteobacteria bacterium
ACCAGCGCCTGCGGCAGCGGGTCGGCGTAGCGCTCGACGCCCTCCCGGATGACCGGCGGCGCGGCGGTGGCGAGTCGCCCCATCGAGAAGATGAACAGGTTGACCGCGTACGAGAGCAGCGTCAGCCCGAGCATCACCGGGAAGGTACGGGCACGCAGCAGCAGCCAGACCCCGGCTGCGGCGAGCACGCCGATCGCGCTGGCGAGCAGCAGTTCCATCAGCCGCCTCCTTCCCGCGGGCCGGCCACTGCGGGCAACGGCGCGGCGGGCGGGATCGGCGGCAGGGTGGCGCCGACGGTCGACACCCGCCCGATCGAGGCAATCATCATCATCGTGCTGCCGACCACGGTCAGGTAGACACCGGCATCGAAGAACATCGCGGACGCAAGCGGTACCTTGCCAAGCAACGGCAGGTCGAAGTAGGCGTAGGCGCTGGTGAGGAAGGGATGGCCGATCGCCGCCGCCCCCAGTCCGGTCAGCGCCGCGGTGAACATCCCCGCGGCGATCCAGCGGTGGAAGCCCTCCTCGCCGGGGGGCGCGACGCGCCGCGCATCGCCGCCGTGCCGGATGCGCGGTACCGCGTCGCGCCCCGCGGCCATGTACTGCACGAGCAATCCGATCGCCGTGACCAGCCCGGCGACGAAGCCGCCGCCCGGCTGGTTATGGCCGCGCAGGAAAAGATACGCCGACATCGCCAGCGCGAACGGCAGGATGGCGCGCGCGAGGACCCGGAGCATGAGCGGCCGGGCCTGCTGCGGGTCGGACGGGCCGCCAGGCCCGGGCGCGACAAAACCGGCCAGCAGTGCCTGCACCACCAGGCCCGCGACCGCCAGCACAAGGATCTCGACCATCGTGTCGTAGCCCCGGAAATCGACCAGGATCACGTTGACCACGTTCGCCCCGCCGCCCCGGGGTACCGCGTGTTCGAGAAAGTAGGTGGAGATGCTCGCCAGCGGCCGGGTCATTGCCGCGAGCGCGAGCGCGGCGATGCCGACGCCGGCCGCGAGCGCCAGTGCCAGGTCGCGCAGGTGCCGTCCGGTGGAACCCTCGACCGGCGTAGTCGCCGGCAGGTGGCGCAGCGCGACCATCAGCAGCACCACGGTCACCACCTCGACCGCGAGTTGGGTCAGCGCGAGATCGGGCGCGGAGAACAGCACGAAGGCCAGGCTCACCAGCAAACCGACCGCGCCGATGGCCAGCAGCGACAGGAGACGACGACGGTGCAGCGCTACGGTCGCGACCGTGGCCGCCACCAGTGCGATCCACATCGCGATAGCGGCCCCACTGGACGGCAGCATCAGTTCATCGCCCGGCTCGAACCCCTCCTGCACGAACGGCAGCGCGCCGGCCACCAGCGCCACCGCCAGCATCATCCACAGCGAACGCTGGAGCGAACCGTTCTGGACCATCGAGGTCCAGCCGCGCGCCAGGGCCACGGCCGCCTCCAGCAGCCACTCGAACGCCCGCTTGCCACTCGGCCCCTCGTCGCGGTGGAGGTGCAGGTTGTACCCGCGCTGCAGACCGAAGTAGAGCGCGCTGCCCAGCAGCAGCGCGACCGCGCTCATCGCCAGCGGCAGGTTGAAGCCATGCCAGAGCGCGAGGCTGTACTCCGGCGCGGCACCCAGCAGCACGCCGGAGACCGCGACCTCGAGCAGCGGAGCAACCACCACGTTCGGCATCACGCCCACCAGCACGCACAGCACGACCAGCAGTTCGACCGGAACGCGCATCCAGCGCGGCGGCTCGTGCGGCGTGCGCTCCAGGCCGACCGGGTCGCCGTTGAAGAACACGTCGTGCACCAGCCGCAGCGAGTAGGCGACGGCGAACGCGCCGGCCAGCGTCGCCATCACCGGCACCAGCCAGTCGGCCCAGGTGCCGGTGTCGATAGCGACCGTCTTCGCGAGCATCATCTCCTTCGACAGGAAGCCGTTGAGCAGCGGCACCCCGGCCATCGCCGCGGCAGCCACCGCCACCAGCGTCGCGGTGACCGGCATGTGACGCGCGAGGCCGTTGAGCCGGCGCAGGTCCCGCGTGCCGGTCTCGTGGTCGATGATGCCTGCGGCCATGAACAGCGACGCCTTGAACGTGGCGTGGTTGATGATGTGGAATACCCCGGCCACCACCGCCAGCGGCGTGTCCAGCCCGAACAGCAGCGTGATCAGCCCCAGATGGCTGATCGTCGAATACGCCAGCAAGCCCTTGAGGTCCTGCTGGAACAGCGCGACCCAGGCGGCGAACACCAGCGTGACCAGCCCGGTGCCGCCCACCAGGATGAACCAGAGGTCGTTGCCCCCGAGCAGTGGATAGAGGCGCGCCAGCAGGAATACGCCCGCCTTCACCATCGTGGCCGAATGCAGGTAGGCCGACACCGGCGTCGGCGCGGCCATCGCATGCGGCAGCCAGAAGTGGAATGGGAACTGCGCGCTCTTCGAGAACGCCCCCACCAGGACCAGCACCAGCGCAAGGGGGAACAGCGGGTGCGCCTGCAGCAGTTCGCGCTGGTCGAGCACGTCGGAAAGCTCGAAGCTGCCGGTGATGCTGCCGATGAGCAGCACTCCCGCCAGCAACGAGAGTCCTCCGGCGCCGGTCACCGCCAGTGCCATCCGTGCCCCCTGCCGCGCGTCGCTGCGCCCGCGCCAGAAGCCGATCAGCAGGAACGACGAGAGGCTGGTGCATTCCCAGAACACGACCAGCAGCAGCAGGTTGTCCGCGAGCACGACGCCCAGCATCGACCCCATGAACAGCAGCAGCAGCGACAGGAACCGACCGGCATCGTCCTCGGGTGACAGGTAGTAGTGCGCGTACAGGATCACCAGCAGGCCGATCGACAGGATCAGCAGCGCGAACAGGAAGCCGAAGCCATCGAGCATGAAGGTGAGGTTCAGTCCGATGGACGGTAGCCAGGGCACGCCGGCCTGCACCACCACGCCGTCGAACACCGCCGGGGCCTGCGACGCCAGCAGCAGCAGCGACAGCGCCGGGGCGCACGCCGCGAGCAGCGCGCCACGGCGTCGCCGGCCCGCCCCCGCCAGCGAGGGCAACCCGGCCATCAGCAGAGGCAGCAGCAGGATGAGGATCAGGTTCAACGGGCAGCAACCGGGGCAGTGGGCATCGTCTCGGTCGACTTCGCGGCGGGCGGGACGCAGCGGGTCACGGAAAGTTCACGCGAAGCGGGCGCGGGCGCGCGGGCCCTGCGGCGCGCCGGACAAGCTTGCAAGGCTACCATCGTTGGCTGCGGGCCGGCGCGCTGCAGCCCACTACCGCAGCTACGGCGGTCAGATCGTGGACACTGATTGCACCCAGACCCGTTCGCAGGCGCCGGCACCGGTGTCCTCGCGCGTCAGCGAACTGCGCCAGCGCCATCCGCCGGGCGCGCGTGCCGGAGGACCGCTACTTGACCAGCGTCACCGGGCACTGCGCGAGCTGAAGCACGCGGCTGGCAACCGAACCGAGCACCAGTCCGGGAATGGGGCCCAGGCCCCGGGTGCCCATCACGATCTGTGCGACGCCCTGCTCGCGCGCGAGATCGGCGATCACGCGCGCCGGAACCCCGGTCAGCGCGTGGACGGTGGTCAGGATGCCCGCTGCCTCCAGCCGCACGCGCGCGGGATCGAGCATCGCCGAAGCCTCGGCGGAGAGCACCCGCTCGATCTCGGCGGCGTCGATCAGCTCTCGCGTGTCCTGCCCGACTTCGTCGAGCACGCCCAGCAGGTGCACCCGGGTACCAGGACGCCCACCTGCGAGTGCGACGGCATGGTCCAGCGCACGCAGCGCCGAGGGCGAATTGTCGAAGGGCAGCAACAGGTCCGACATGGCGTTCCTCCTCGGGTCACGGACTTCGTGCGGTTGCAGGCTGGCCCGGCACGCAGGCCCCGGCGCCGCCCAGCGTGGACAGCAGGACGCGCACCGGAGCCGGCAGCGCGATCTCCGGCAGGCGCTCGAGGTGGAACCAGCATCGGTCGGCGGCTCCGGTTTCCGCCGCCGCCGCAGCATCGGCTCCCTGCAGGCACTGCATGCGCACGAGCAGCGGCTCGATGCGCAGCCGGAAGTGCGTGAACGCATGCTCGACCGCCGGCAGCGGCTGCAGCGCGCCGGCGCTGTCGCGGATGCGCGCCTCCGACACCGCATCGAGCGACTCCGGCAGGCTCCACAACCCGCCCCAGATGCCGCTCGGTGGTCGCCGTTCGAGCAGGATCCCGCGTTCCTCGTCAAGCAGCAGCCAGACCGGCGTCGAGCGCCGCGGCACTTCGCGCCTGGGACGCGGTGCCGGAATCGATCCGGCCTGCCCCGCGATGCGTGCAACACAGTCGGCGGCCACCGGGCATTCATCGCAGCGCGGGCGCGAACGCGCGCACGGACCTGCGCCGAGGTCCATCAGGCCCTGGGTGTAGGTACCGATGTCCGGGTGGCTGCCTTCGGTGGCCTGCGCGGGCGGCAGGCGCGCGGCCGACTCCGTCCAGAGTGCCGCGAGTACCGCCGGCTCGCCGGGCCAGCCCTCGATGCCCGCGTGGCGTGCCAGCACGCGCTTCACGTTGCCGTCGAGGATCGGATGCCGCTGGCCGAAGGCGAAGGCGCAGATCGCACCGGCGGTCGAGCGCCCGATGCCCGGCAGCGCCAGCACCGCGTCGAAGGCCTCCGGGAAACGGCCACCGTGCTGTTCGACGATCTGCCTCGCCGCGCGGTGCAGGCAGCGCGCGCGTGTGTAGTAGCCCAGCCCGCTCCAGGCGGACAGCACGTCGTCCAGCGGTGCCGCCGCCAGCGCGGCTACGTCCGGGAAGCGCTCGAGGAAGCGCAGGTAGTACGGGATCACCGTCGTCACCTGCGTCTGCTGCAGCATGATCTCGGACAGCCAGATCCGGTAGGGGTCGCGGGTGTCCTGCCAGGGCAGCCCGCTGCGCCCGGCCTGGCGCTGCCAATGGACGAGGCGTGCGGCGAAGCTGCTCGCGCGGGAGGTCGCGCGGGTCACGTCGGATGTCATTTCCAGAGGATACCCCTGAGCACCTCGGCCGGTGTCGACGGCGCGTGGGCGTGCGGGCGTGCGGATCGGAACCGATACCGGGCCGCCCGTACAGCAGCGGCGGGTGGGAAGTGTCGAGGATGCTGTCCGGAGCTTCGTGCACGACCGGGTTAACATTCGACACTCCCGGGCAGCCGCCCGGCCAAGACACGGATGTCCATGGCAGACGCGCACGACAGACAGATCCGATCCCGCTACGCAGCGATCGAGCCCTACGTGACACGGGACGGATCGGTCATCCGCGAACTGATGCATCCGGGCGTGCACGGCAACCGGGCGCAGAGCCTGGCCGAGGCCACGGTGCCCGCGGGCGGCTCGACGCTGCTGCACCGGCACCACGCGACCGAAGAGGTGTACCACTTCACGGCCGGCAGCGGCCGGATGCGGCTGGACGAGCGCTGGTTCCACGTGCAGGCCGGCGACACGGTCTGCATCCCGCCCGGTACCGCGCACGCACTCGAGAACACGGGCGACGCCGACCTGCGCCTGCTGTGCGCATGTACGCCGGCGTATTCCCACGAGGACACGGAACTGCTCGATCAGGACCGCTGAGGGTTACGCAGGGCGCAGGGCATGGCGGTCGCGCGGCAGCG
>CANHBC010000201.1 GCA_947458835.1 Betaproteobacteria bacterium
GTCGGCGAACAGCCCAGGTGCGTGCAGATGCCGACCAGCACGAGTACTTCAGGCTTGATCGACCGGGTGGGGTTCTGGGCGTACTCGGGCTGCTGCGGCGACTTCGACTCGGGGTCGGCCAGGCGGGCCTTCACCGCGTCGAGCGAGGCGAGCATCTCGGGCGTGCGGCGCACCACCCAGACCGGCTGGCCGCGCCACTCGGCGCGCAGCAGCATGCCGGGCTCGATCGCGCCGATGTCGATGTCTACCGGGGCACCGGCAGCTTTCGCGCGCTCGCTCGGGAACCAGCTCGCCAGGAACGGCGCGGCAGCCGCAGCCGCACCCGCTGCACCCACGGCCGAGGTGGCCGCCAGCAGCAACCGTCGCCGCTGCGGCATTGCCGCCGGTGGCGTGAAGGATGCGCCGCCCGCAGGCGCGCTCATCGAGGATGGATTGCTCATGCCATTCTAGCCTTTGCCGGAACCATAACCACGGGATTGTACCGAATCGCATGCAAGACCTGAAGTCCCGAAGACCAGGCCCCGGATGCGTCCGCCGGGTGGTCGCAGCGCGTTCCCCGCGCCTTTTGACGGCAGCGATGTTGACCGAAACCGCCGCCCGGGGCCCGTCAGGCCGGATTGTCGATGTCGATGAACCGGTGCTCCAGGCCGTGGGCCTGCGCCAGGTACTCGCCGACCGCCTGCACCCCGTAGCGTTCAGTCGCGTGGTGCCCGGCGCAGACCAGGCCGATGCCGCACTCGCGCGCCACGTGCACGGTCTGCTCGGAGACCTCGCCGGTCACGAACACGTCGGCATGCGGCCAGGCGTCCTCGATGTAGCGCTGGCCGCCGCCGGTGCACCAGGCGGCCCGCCGCAGCGGCATGCCGGGATCGCCCACGACCAGCGGTTCGCGCCCCAGCGTGGAGGCCACCTGGCGCGCGAACTCGCCCAGGGTGGTCGCACCGTCCGGCTTCGGCGGCAGGTCACCGACCGCAAGCAGGCCGGCCCGGTCCAGCGAACCGGAGCGCTCGATGCCGAGCCGGCGTCCGAGCTGGGTGTTGTTGCCCAGTTCCGGATGCACGTCTAGCGGCAGATGGTAGGCGAACAGGTTAAGGTCGGCACCGATCAGCCGCGCCACGCGTGCGCGGCGGTAGCCGGTCAGCCGGCCGCTGTCGCCCTTCCAGAACAGCCCGTGATGGACCAGCAGCGCGTCCGCGCCGGCCTCGACTGCGGCATCGATCAGCGCCTGAGACGCGGTGACCCCGGTGACCAGCCGGCGCACGGAACTCCGACCCTCGACCTGCAGGCCGTTCGGGCAGTAGTCGTCCACGACGGCCGGCGGCAGCAGCCGGTCGAGCAGGTCGGAAAGGTCGTTGCGGTCCATGGTGCATCCGTCGGTGGTGGCGCCCGCCGCCGGGACTGGCGGGCCCGGTTCGCGCGTCGAAGGGCTCGATGGTAGCCTCCGGGCTGGTTCGGGACTGAATCCACTCGTCGTTTCTCGGGAATCTGGACATGCGCAGGCTCTGGCTGCTGTTTGCACAGGTAGTGACGATCACCCTCGGGGTGTGGTTCGTCGCTGCGCTGCTGCGTCCCGATCTGCTGCCAGCGTCGCTGCAGCCCTGGCGGGCGGTGCCCGGCACGGCCCTTCCGGCGACGGCCGTACCGTCCGACCTGCCAGCGCCGCTCCCGGCCACCGGCTCCTATGCCGAGGCCGCCGGCCGGGCGATGCCGTCGGTGGTCAACATCTACACCACCGCCCGGGTCTCCCCGCGCGAGCGCAACCAGGCACTGGAAGACCCGTTCTTCCAGTTCTTCTTCGGCGAGCGCCCACCCGGCGGACGCGGTCGGAGCGAGGGCGAAGGCCGCCAGCGCCCGGCCAGCCTCGGTTCAGGCGTGATCGTCAACGGCGGCGGGTTCATCGTGACCAACGCGCACGTGGTCGATTCCGCGGCACAGATCGAGGTGGCACTGGCCGACGGCCGGCGCGCGGCGGCCACCGTCGTGGGCTCCGACCCGGACACCGACCTCGCGGTCATCAAGGCCGATCTCGGCAACCTGCCGGCCATCCGCATCGGCGACACCTCGAGGGTGCGAGTGGGCGATGTCGTGCTCGCGATCGGCAACCCGTTCGGCGTCGGCCAGACCGTCACCATGGGCATCGTCAGCGCGCTCGGGCGCAACCAGCTGGGCGTCAGCGCATTCGAGAACTTCGTGCAGACCGACGCAGCGATCAACCCGGGCAACTCCGGCGGCGCGCTGGTCGATGGCCAGGGCAACCTGATCGGCATCAACACCCTGATCTTCTCGCGTAGTGGCGGCTCGCAGGGCATCGGCTTCGCGATTCCCGCCGAGACGGTACGCCAGGTGATGGACCAGCTGATCGCCACCGGCCAGGTGGTGCGCGGCTGGCTCGGCGTGGAGACCCAGGACCTCACCCGCACGCTGGCCGAATCTTTCGGCATCGGCGCCGGCGGCGGTGCGCTGGTCGCCGGCGTCGTGCGCGGCGGTCCCGCCGAGGAAGGCGGGATACGCGCAGGCGACGTGGTGGTGGCTATCGAGGGCAAGCCGGTCAGCGATGCCAGCGCGCTGCTCAACGCGGTCGCAGGGTTGAAGCCGGGCAGCACGGCGGCGGTGACGCTGGTGCGCGAGCGCCGCGAACTCAAGGTGACGGTGAAGGTCGGTACCCGGCCGGTGCGCCGCCGCGGCTGAGCGCCGCACCACCCCCGCGACGCGGGCAAGCGAAGTCGCTGCCTTGCCGGGTCGATCGCCCCGGCGCGGTTGCTCAGCCGTCCGAGGCCACGCCGCAGAGGTTCAGGATCGTGGCCGCGTAGACCTTCGTCGCCGCCAGCAGGTCGTCGATCTTCATCGCGCGGTCGCGCGCGCCGCTGAACGGCTCGACCTGCCGCGGTGGCCCGTAGCACACCGACGGGATGCCCACCTCGTTGAACACGTTCACGTCGCGCCACATGCTGGTCTCGGCCGCCGGCGGGACCGGCGTGGGCGTGCCGAACAGACCCTGGTGGGCAGCCTCGATCGCCGCTACCAGCGGCTCGGCGCCCTTCGCGACATGGCCGCGCGAATACTGATAGACGGACACCTTCGCCTCAATGCCGAGCCCGGCTGCGACCGCCGCGATCTCGCGCCGCACGTGCTCCGGGTTCTTGCCCGGCACGATGCGCACGTCGACATGGATGTCGCACCAACCCAGTGCCTCCGAGCCGCTGACCTTCACCACCTGGGCGCGCGGCACGAAGGTGCCGCCAGGGAAAGGGCGCGTCTCGCGCGCGGTGTAGCCGATCGCCCATGCCTCGATCGCGATCACCAGGTGCGCCGCCTTCACGAAGGCGTTGGAAGCCGGACCGAGCGTCGCGGTACGCTCGTGGCGCGGCGTGTACACCCGCTTGCCAGGCACGTGCACCTTGATCGAGGCCTCGCCGCATTCCGCCTTGATGATGCCGAAGCCGGAGGTCTCGCCCACCAGCGCGAAGTCGGCGGTGACGCCACGGTCGACCAGCCAGCGCGAGCCGAACCCTTCGCCCGGGTAGTCGATGCCCTGCAGGTCGCCGACCGACGGCCGGCCGGTCTCGAACGCGACCCCCGCCAGGTACAGGTCGCCACGCAGCCGGATGCCCATCCGACGGATCGCCCGAAGCGCGATCATGAACGCGCAGAGCTGCCCCTTGTCGTTGATCACGCCCTTGCCGATGATGAGGTCGCCGTCGATCCACGCGCCCTCGATCCGCCGGTCGGCCTCGGTCGCATCGGCGGTCAGCGCCGGCCCGGTGTCCAGGTGTGCATCGACGATCAGGCTGGCACCCTCGCCGGTCCCGGGCAGGTACCCCACGACGTTCGCGCTGCGGTCGGTGATCGGCTGCAACCAGGCGTCGATGCCGCTCGCGACCAACCATTCGCGCACGTATTCAGCGCCTGGCCGCTCCTGTGCATGCGGCGTCGCCAGGTTGCCCAGCGCCAGGCAGAGCCCGACCAGGTCGTCACGGTCGCCGTCGATCGATGCCAGCAGCTTGCGCTGGATTTCGCCACCTTCGTTGCCAGACATGCTGGACTCCTCCACTGCCGCCATGCACCGCCGCGCGAGACCGCTATTCAGCCTTGATGCCCGCCGCGCGGATCACTTTCTCCCAGCGCGCGATCTCCTGGTCGAGGTAGGCCGCGAACTCCTTCGGTGAACTGCCGAGCGCCTCGAAGCCGCCGGTGGCCATGCGCTCGCGCATGTCGGGTTGGGCGTAGATCTTCTGCAGGTCCGCCCAGAACTTCGCGATGACCGGCTGCGGTACGCCCGCAGGCATCAGCAGGCCGGCCCAGGTCGAGGCCTCGAAGCCGCGCACCCCCGCCTCGTCCATCGTCGGCAGGTCGGGCAGGGTCGGCGAGCGCTTCGCCGAGGCGATCGCGAGCACGTTGATCCGGCCCGACTTCACGTGCGGCAGCACCGCCGGCAGGTTGCCGAAGATCATCGAGATCTGGCCGCCGAGCAGGTCCGTCACTGCCGGACCGCCACCCTTGTACGGGATGTGCGTGATGTCGACCTTTGCCAGCAGCTTGAACAGTTCGGCCGCGAGGTGGGTGGACCCGCCGACGCCACCGGAGCCGTAGTTGATCTGGCCTGGCCGAGAACGCAGAAGCGTGATCAGCTCCTTCACGTTCTTCGCCGGCACGCTCGGATGCACCGCGAGCACGTTCGGCGACTCGGCGACGTTCGATATCGGCGCGAAGTCGGCCAGCTTGTACGGCACCCTGGAAAACAGGCTGAAGTTCGCCGGGAAGGCCGAGGTAGCCATCAGCATCGTATAGCCGTCCGGCGCCGAACGCGCGACCACCTCGGCGCCGATCATGGTCGAGCCACCGGGCCGGTTCTCGACCAGTACCGTCTGGCCCCATGCCTCGCCCAGCCGGGTGCCGACGAGGCGGGCAATCGCGTCAGTGGACCCGCCACCGGCAATCGGCACGATCATGCGCACCGGCTTGACTGGCCAGGACTGGGCTGAGACGGCGCCGGCCATAGCTGACCACGCAGCCACCAGCAGACAGGCCGCAGCGAGCCGTTCGGGACGTCGGGCAATGCGGAAGCGGTACATGCGAGGCTCCTTGCGGTTGGAACGCGACGGAGGGCATACAAGCAACACACGGGCCAGTGCGAATCCTAGCGCCTTCCGCTGTCTCGAGCAAAGCACCTCCGCAGTCAGCGCGCGGCGCGCCATCCGCTCCGCCGGTCGCTGGACAAGGTCGGGCATCGCCGCCCACCGCGGCACGCCGGGATCGCCCGTCTCCGCCCGCCCTGAGGCTTCCCTGAGGCTTCCCTACGGCTGCACTACGGCTGCACTACGGCTTCCCTACGGCCGCGGATCAGGAATCCTTGGCCGTGCCCTCGCCCCCCGGCGCAGCCGCAGCCGCCGCGGCCGCTGACGCGGCATCGGCCTCCGCCCGCGAAGGCGACAGGCCGGTGAAGCGCGCCACCTGCAAGCCGAACTCGTACAGCAGGCACAGCGGGATCGCGAGCAGCAACTGGGACACGACGTCGGGTGGGGTCA
>CANHBC010000202.1 GCA_947458835.1 Betaproteobacteria bacterium
CGGCAAGCGGGCCGCGGACAGGCACGGCCGCGTTCAGGCGTCGGCGCCTGCACCCTGGGACAGCGACCGTGACGGGTGCGACGACGCCGGCATCGCATGCGCAGGTTCCGGACACGGCCGTCCGTCGTCCAGGGGGCGCGGCGCGCCGTACTGGCTGCCCTGCGCGTAGTCGACGCCCATCTCGACCAGACGACCGGCGATGGCCAGGTCGTCGACGCCCTGCGCGACGGTGTGGATACCGAGCAACTGCCCGATGCGTACGATCGAGTCGACGATGGCGCTGTCCATCGGATCGTCCACCATGTCGCGCACGAAACCGGCCTCGATCTTGAGGTAGTCGATCGGCAGGTAGCGCAGGCAGGAGAAGGCGGACAGGCCGACGCCGAAGTCATCGAGTGCGAAGCTGCAGCCGACCGCGCGCAGTTCCTGCATGGCCTCGGCGATCCGCGTGAGGTTGGCCATGGCCCCGACTTCGGTCAGTTCGAGGCAGAGCTGGCCCGGCAGCAGACGATTGCCTTCGATCAACCCGCGCACGAAGGCGCGGAACTCCGGGTCCTGCAGGCTGGCCGAGGACACGTTGACGCTGTGGCGCAGCGCGTGGCCGGCGCCACCCTGCTCACCTCCCCGCCGCGCGGCGAGGTGTTCGACCAGCTTGCGCAGTACCCAGCGGTCGATCGACTGCAGCAGTTCGTAGCGTTCGGCCGCGGGCAGGAAGCTGGAGGGCAGCAGCAGGTGATCGTTCCCATCGAGCATCCGCACGAGCACCTCGCGCAGACCCCTGTCCGCGAGTTCGGCGCACAGCGGCGCGACCGGCTGCACGTACAGCACGAAGCGGTCGTTTTCGAACGCCTCACCGATCTGCGCAACCATGCGCGCGTCGAAGCTGCGGCGCCGCCCGGATGCCTCGTCCGCACGATAGACCTGCACCCGGTCGCGCCCCTGCGCCTTGCCCTGGTAGCAGAGCGCATCGGCCGAGGCGATCGCCCGCGCGACCGAGCCGCTTCCTGCGTCCAGGGGCAGCAGCCCGATCGTCACGCCCAGCTGGAACTGGCGTCCCTGCCAGACGAACACGAAGTCGTTCACCGCCTCTCGCAGCACATGGGCGATGCGCGTCGCCTGCTCGACCGGGCACGAATCCAGCAGCGCGCCGAACTCGTCGCCGCCCAGGCGAGCCAGCATGTCGCTCGCGCGCATCTTCGACTGCATCAGTGCGGTGACCTGACGCAGCAGTTCGTCCCCGGCCGCATGTCCGCCGATGTCGTTGACCGCCTTGAAGTGGTCGAGGTCGATGTAGAGCAGCGCATGGGTCCGGTGCCCGCGGGCGGCCGAACCCAGCATCTCGGTCAGGGTGCGCTCGAACTCGCGCCGATTGGCGAGTCCGGTCAGCGCGTCGTGGCTGGCCTGCCACGACAGCTGCTGCGCCAGTGAGCGCAGGGTGGTGTCGTCGTGGAACACGATGATCGCTCCGCAGTCCGCCCCGTCAAGGTCCATCATCCGCGAGAAGGAATGGCGGATCGATACGTCCCGGCCGTCGCGTGCGCGCAGGCGCAGCGCCGCCTCGCCCTCGTGCCGGCGCTGGGGCGGCGTCGAGGCCAGCCAGGGCTGGAACAGATGGCTCTCGCGCGTGCGCTCGTCGACCAGCGGGTAGACCTCGGACAGCGGCCTGCCGCGTGCATCGGCGAGGCAACATCCGGTCAACGCCTCGGCAACCGGATTCATGAAGTCGACACGGCCTGCGCGGTCGACCGTCAGCACACCGTCGTTGATCGACTGCAGCGTGACCTCGGACAGAGCACGCTCCCGATGAAGGTCCGACGCCTGGCTCGTCGCGCGCCGGATCAGCGCATGGCCGCCCAGCCCGCCGCCGGCGATGACCAGCGCCACCACAGCTGCGAGCAGCAGGAACAGCCGCCGCGCCTGTGTCGCCGAATCCGCCATGATCGCCACCGCCGCGGACCGATGGCCTTCGACCAGCCGGTCCACCGCGTCCTGCAGCGCCCGCTCCGCCGCCACCTCGCGCTCGATATAGGTCCGCTGCGCGCCTGCGATGTCGTCTCGGGCAAGCGACTGCAGCACGTCGGCCTGCGCCTCGGCCACGCGTCCGGCGATCGCGGACAGTTCCTCCACGAGCAGCACGTCGTCGACGCCCGCCTCCGGCTGGCGCAGCGCGGCGATCGCCGCGTGCCACTGGCGGGTCACCGCGGCGAGGCTCCGCTCGGCGAAGGCGCGCGTGGGCGCGGTCGAGGCAGCCATCACCGCGCGCAGTGCGTCGCCGCGTGCGCTGGACAGCGCTCTCGCCGACTCCGCCCGGAATGCCGAAGCCGCCCGCACCGCCGCGCGGTCCTCCGCCAGCCTGGCTTCGGACCTCATGTTCAGGATGCTGGCTGCAGTGGCAGCCAGGAGCAGGAGCAGTACCCCGCAGAAGCCGAAGGCAAGCATCCGCGTGCTGACGCGGTTGAACCTTCCTTCGGTCATCGGGCGTTCATCATGGAGCGAGAATCCGGATACGGTCCGGTCCGCGCAGAGGGGATGCCCGCGGCAACCGGGAGGCGGCTCCTCCTTATCGTCCCGACAGCGGGAAAGTTGAGTGCCCGCCTGCGGCAGCAAAAGGATCCTGCCGGTAAAACGCCGCGAGTTGCTCGTAGACCGCCGGCCACGCGCCCCGCAGTCGCGCCGGCGCTTCGAAGAAAGCCTCGCTCGCACAGGCGAAGAACTCGCCTGCGTCCTTGCCGGCATAGGGGTCCAGCGGCAGCGCAGCCCACTCGGCGTCCAGTCCTGCCGCCCGATCGACATCGATGACCGGAGGACGGGATCCCTGGTGGCGCCGCGGACGGCGTGAAGCCTGCAGTTCCAGGCGCTCCAACCGCTCCAGCCGTTCCTCGAAGTCGTCCCAGGCCGCGCTGAAGGCATCATGCCAGGCCGAGCGGCTCATCCCTGCGTGCAGCGGCGGGATGCCATCGGCTTCGCCATCGAGCATGTCGAGCTTGTGCGCGAATTCATGCAGCACGACGTTGTAGGGTTCCTCCGGATTGGCGGCCTCGACATCCGCCCAAGACAGGATCACCGGCCCGCCTTCCCAGGACTCACCGGACAACGGCTCGCGCACCTCGTGCACGACGCCGGCTTCATCGACCTGCTCACGCTCGACGATGAACTCGTCCGGATACACGATCACTTCGACCCAGGGTGCATAACTCTCGATGCCGAGTTCGAGGATCGGCACGCAGGCCTGCAGCGCGATCGCCAGCCGCATCGAGTCGTCCAGCACCAGGCCACCTGCCGCGGTGAACTGCTTGCCATCGAGGAACAGCGTCACCAGCTCGCGCAGACGCCCGGCCGCCGCTGCGTCGAGGTGGCGGGCGACCCGGCAACGGACGAGCGCTGCCTGCCAGTCCGCGTCGTCGATTGCGGCACGCGCCAGCGCGCGCCTTCGCAGCCATCCGCCGAGGCCGAACATCGTTCAGTGCGGCCGGCGCGGCGCGATCTTCTGTTCGATGTCGCCGAACAGCAGGCGCTGCCAGTCCGGCGGCAGCGCGACCGACACCAGTGGCCGGGAACGGATCTCGATGCGCACCGCCCGCTCCGCCGTCGAAGTGACACGGATGTCGATCCGCTCGCCGGCGCTGGTCGGAGACGCACCATTGCGCAGTTCGATCACGCCGGCGACCGCATCGGAGCGCACCACGGTGAGCTTGCGCTCGGCAATGACCGACAGCAGTGCACCCCAGATCACGTCGTACGGGAGCTTGTACACGCGGGCGGCCTGCCGGTCGATCGCGGCGTCGAACTCGCGCTCGCGCGCAATGCGGTCTGGAGCCGCGCTGCAACCGGCGAGCAGTGCCGCCCCGGCGGCCAGCACGGCAAGCAGGAACCGGCGACGATCGCACGCCATGTCAGACCGGCTCGCCGAGGACCGACGGTGCCAGCGCCGGCGCGGACACGAGTGGCCGGTTGGCTGCGTCCGCGCTGGCGTCGGCCGCGCCTGGCAACCCGGGCGAAGGCTCACCGGCACCGCCGAGCGCACGCTCGATGTCGACCTGCTCGATGTGGCGGAAGCGGTCAGTAATCTTCTGGCTGCTGACATGTACCTGCTGCACGTCCTCGTTCGCCTGCCGGATGTGGTTTGCCAGCTGCTGCATCCGGTGGTCGAAGCGCTCGAAGTCGCGCGCGAGCTTCGACAGCGCGTCCTTGATCACGTGCACCTGCCGCCGCGTCTCGAAATCCTTGATCACTGCGCGGGCAGTGTTCAGGATCGCCATCAACGTCGTCGGCGATGCGATCCACACATGCCGCCGCTGCGCGTGCTCGACCAGGTCCGGATGGCGCGCATGGATCTCCGCGAACACCGCCTCGGCAGGCACGAACATCACCGCACCGTCGCTGGTCCGCCCCGGGATGATGTACTTGTCCGCGATGTCGTCGATGTGCTTCTTCACGTCGCCACGGAAGCGGCGCAGGGCGGCCTGCCGCTCCATCTCAGGCTGGTCCGCGGCATAGCCGGCCCGGTAGTTCTCGAGCGGGAACTTGGAGTCGACCGCGACCGTCCCGGTGGGTTCAGGCAGCTTCAGCAGGCAGTCGACCCGGACCTGCCCGGGCAGCGTGCACTGCAGCTCGAACGCCGAGTGCGGCAGGCTGTTGCGCACGATCGCCTCGAGCTGCACCTCGCCGAACGCCCCACGCGCCCGCTTGTCGCCGAGCAGTTCCTGCAGGCTGACCACGTTGCTGGTCAGCCCGTCGATCTTGCGCTGGGCCTCGTCGATCGTGGCCAGCCGTGCCATGACGCTCGAGAACGTCTCGTTGGTACGTCGGAATCCTTCGTCGAGCCGCTCGCCCACCTTGCCGCTGATCTCGCCGAGTCGCCCCTCGACCGACTTCGAGAGCGCATCGACCTGCGTGACCAGTTGCTCGGTGAGGTTGCGCACCATTGCCTGCGCCGATTCGTTCTGCGCCCTGCCCTGGGCCGACAGCGTCTCGTGCAGCCGGGTGAGCGTCTCGCTGCGCATCGCGTCGAGCCGGCCCTGGAGCGCCGCGGAAAGATCGGCCAGCCGCTGCGCCATCGTCTCGCGGCTGGCGGACAGCTCGCGGGCCTGGGCGAGCTGGAGAGTCTGGATAGCCTCGCGCGTCTGCTGCAGTTCCTGGGACACGCTCGAGCGCACCAGGTCGGCCTGGGTCGCCTGCGCCAGCGTCACCCGTTCGGCCGAACCGGCCAGCGCCTGGTGGAGGTCGACCAGCATCGCCCGGTGCTTCTCGTCGAGCAGCGTCGCCAGATCCTCCGGGGCGCGTGCGAGGGAGCGTTGCAGCTGCCCAAGCTTGAGCGCGAGCCACGTGAAGGCGACCAGCGCGAACAGGGCGAGCAGCGCGAGGAGCACTTCGATCATCATCGCGGGCATCGCAGGGGACATGGCGAAGCCAGTATAGCAAGGGTCCGGACGCGCC
>CANHBC010000203.1 GCA_947458835.1 Betaproteobacteria bacterium
AGGCCGAGGCCGAGCCACGGATCGAGCGCGAACAGCACGCCGGCGGCTGTGGCCACGCCCTTGCCACCGATGAAGCGGAAGAACACCGGGTACAGGTGACCGAGGAACACCGCGAGCGCGACCAGCGCGATCGTGGCGTCGGTGAAACCGTAGGCTGGCGCGAACCCTTTCGCCAACGCCACCGCCAGCCAGCCCTTCAGGCCGTCACCGGCCAGCGTGAGGATCGCCGCCGCCTTGCGCCCGGACCGCAGGACGTTGGTCGCGCCCGGGTTCTTCGAACCATAGGTGCGCGGATCGGGCAGGCCGAACCCGCGGCTGACAATCACGGCGAACGAGATGGAGCCGATGATGTAGGCAGCCAGGATGATCAGCAGGTCGGCAGTCGTCTCGAGCATCTGTTCAGTGTAGCGCGGCCGCCCGATGCTCGCTGACAACCCACGGACCATGAGCACCGCAACCGCATCCCTCCCCGCTCTGGACACCCTCTTCATCCGGGAACTGCGTCACCAGACGCGGGTCGGGTTCAATTTCAGGGAGCGCGAGGCGACGCAGGCGGTCGGGGTCGACATCGACCAGCAGGCGCCGGGTTTCCGCCCGTTGGCAGCCCGCTGCCGTGCAGTGCTAGACTCCCGCGCCATGTTCTCTTCCCGCTCCGTGCGCACCCGCCGCATCGCTGCATGGATGGCATGCCTGGCGCTGCTGTTCGGCGCGCTGTCGCCGGTCGTGGCGCGCGTGATGCTGGCGGCCCAGCCCGGCAGCACGACCTGGCTGGAAGTCTGTACCTCCGCAGGCATGAAGCGGGTGGCGATCGATGTCGGCACCTCGACCGATGGATCCCTGCCCGACAGCGCGGCCATCGGCACCGAGTGCCCGTTCTGCCTGCTGCATGCTGTCGCGGGCCTGCCCGGGCCGATCGTCGCGCCCGCCCTGATCACGCCCCCGGCCCGATCGCTCCCGCCGCCCGTCGACGGCACATGGGCGCAGCAGCCCGGCCCCACGTGGACACTTGCCAGTCCACGAGCCCCACCCGCCCACGGCTGACCTCCCCAGCCCTGGCGCGAGGCCTGACGGCCTCGCCATTGCAGGTCCGACACCACCGATCGTGATGCGATCCGGGTGACGCACGCACAGCGAGGCGCATGCCCTGCGGTGCGCCGCTCTCGTCCGCCGGCTCGCCCAACGCCGGATGCGTCGAAGGACCTGCCTGACCCCGTGCGCGAAGACGCCGGCGCAGATGCGCGGCACCGTGCAGCACGACAGGAAGACATCCACGATGAAGTACTCGATTGCACGACACGCCACGTCGCGCAGCGCGCGGCGCGCGCGCCCGGTGCCGGTGCCGTCCACGCCCCACCGCCTCACGCTCGCGCTCGCCGCAGCGACCGGCAGCCTTCTTTCCACCAGCACGATCGCGCAATCCACGGCGCCAGTACAACTGGCCCCGGTGATCGTGCAGGGCAAGCCTGGGGCAGAGCCTGCCCTCACCGTGCCCAGCCTCGAAGGTGCGCAGCGCGAATCACGCTTCACGCCGGGCGGAGCCACCGTGGTCGATCCGGCGAGCTACGAGACCGGCCGCGCCTCGACCTTCCAGGACCTGCTCGGATTCGCGCCCGGCGTGTTCGTGCAGCCGCGCTTCGGCTCCGACGAGGCGAGGCTGTCTATCCGTGGCTCCGGAATCCAGCGCACCTTCCACGGTCGCGGCCTGCAAGTGCTGGTCGACAGCGTGCCGGTCAACATCGCCGACGGCGGCTTCGATTTCCAGGCGATCGAACCGATCGGCCTGAAGTACACCGAGGTCTACCGCGGCAGCAACGCACTGCAGTACGGCGGAACCACGCTCGGCGGCTCGATCAACTTCGTGTCGCCGACCGGCCACGACGCCGACCGTGCGCGGCTGCGCCTGGAGGCCGGCAGCTTCGGCTACCTGCGCGCGTTCGGCTCGACCGGCGGCGTATCGGGCCCGGTCGACTACTACGCGTCGATCTCACATTCGCAGCAGGAGGGCTACCGCAACTGGGCCGACCAGGAGAACATGCGCTTCTTCGGCAACGTCGGCTTCCGCATCAACCCCGACCTGGAGACCCGGTTCTACCTGTCGCTCACCGACTCCGACTCGCAGTTGCCGGGCAGCCTGACCAAGGCACAGCTCAACGCGGATCCGAGGCTCGCGGCGGCCGGCAGCCTGGCCCTGCGCCAGAAGCGCGACTACCAGCTGCAGCGCGTGTCCAACCGTACGGTCTACCGGATGGGCGAGGCGCAGATCGAATTCGGTGCGTTCCATTCTCGCAAGAACCTCGACCATCCGATCTTCCAGGTGCTGCGACAGGCGTCGGACGACTACGGGCTGTCGTTCCGATACGTGAACAACGCACCGCTGGCCGGCATGAAGAACCGCTTCGTGGTTGGCTTCATCCCGACGCGGGCACGCGTGGAAGACAACCGCTTCCAGAACCTCGGCGGGTCCGCCGGGGCACGCACCGCGCAGAGCACCCAGACCTCCACCAACTACTCCCTGTTCGCCGAGAACCAGCTCTACGTGGCGCCGCAGTGGGCGGCAGTCCTCGGGTTCAACGCGACGCGCTCCAGCCGCAGGCTCGACGACAAGTTCCTGGCGGACGGCGACAATAGCGTGAACCGGACCTACAGCCAGTTGTCACCCAAGGTCGGCGTGCGCTACGAGTGGAGTCCGCAGATCGACGTCTATGCGAACGTCAGCCGCAGCTTCGAACCGCCGAGCTTCGGCGAACTCGCCGGCGGGCCGAACGTGACGCCGGTCAACGCACAGAAGGGCACCACCTTCGAAGTCGGCAGCCGCGGCTTCCTGCGCAGCGCAACCTGGGACGTTTCCTATTACCACACCAAGGTGACCGACGAGCTGCTGTCGCTGAACACGCCCACCGGCCAGCCGCTGGGCACGGTGAACGCGCCGCGCACGATCCACCAGGGCATCGAACTGGGCGTGCTGCTCACGGTGGCGCGCGACGTGACCTGGCACACCTCCTACCTGCTGAACGATTTTCGCTTCGACGGCAATGCAAGCTACGGCAACAACCGGCTGCCGGGCATCCCGTCGATGGCGCTGCGTTCCGAGGTGCTGTGGACACCGGCGCCAGGCTGGTACGTGGGTCCGACGCTGGAATGGTCGACCAGGACCGCGGTGGACATGGCCAACACGCTGTTCGCCGATCCGTTCACGCTGTGGGGCTTCAAGGCCGGCATGCGCATCGACAAGGGCGCGTCATTCTTCGTTCAGGCGCGCAACCTGGGCAACCGCAAGTACGCGGCCACCACCGGCGTGATCGCCGATGCGCGCGGGCTCGACTCGGCGCAGTTCCTGCCCGGCGACGGACGGTCGGTGTTCGCCGGCATCGACTGGAGGCTGTGAGCGATGGCCCGCCTGTTGCGATGGCATCGATGGGCGGGGTTCCTCGCCCTTTCGGGTGTGGTGCTCTGGGCGGTGTCCGGGACACTGCATCCGATCATGGCGCGGATGCAGCCCAGGCCGGCGGTGCCGCATGTGTCGACACCGCCGCTAGAGGCAGGGGCAACTGCGGTGCCGGCCTCCGGTGGCCAGCCGCTGTCTGCGGTCCTCGCGCTGCAGGGCGGCGGCACGATCTCCGACGCACGGCTGGTGTCGATCGACGGGCGCGCGTTCTACCAGGTCACGCGTCCGGACGGCGGGATACGCGAGTACTACGCCATCGCGGACGGCGCGAGGCTGGACGACGGCGATCGTCGCCATGCCGAGTGGCTGGCGCGGCAGTACCTCGGTGAGACGTCCGCAGCGGTCGCCTCCGCCAGACTGCAGACACGGTTCGATCGCGAGTACGGCGACGTGAACCGGCTGCTGCCGGCCTGGCGGATCGCGTTCAACCGTCCGGACGGCATGACCGTGTACGTGGACACCGGCACCGATCGCCTGGGAACGCTGGTCGACGACACGAAGCGCTGGACTTCCGGCCTGTTCACCACGCTGCACCGATGGGACTGGCTGGACGGGCTTTCGCCTGCGCTGCGCCTGATGCTGCTGGCCGGCATGCTGCTGGCGGCGATGGGCGCCACGCTGGGCGGCCTGTGGCTGTTCTTTGCACGCCGGCACGCGACCCGGACAGGCGCCTTGCGCAGGGTGCATCGGCTGTCCGGGATGGCGCTGTCACTGGTAGCGCTCGCATTCTTCGCCAGCGGGCTGTACCACCTGCTGCATCTCGGGCTGCGCGGAGATCCCGCTACCCGTTTTGCCGCCGTGCCCGCGCAGATCGATCCCGCGCAGTTGCGCATCGGGTTCGCCGATGCCGCAAGGCTCGCCGGCATCGAGCGACCCGCCCGGATATCCCTGGCAGAAATCGACGGGCAGCCGTTCTATCGTGTGCAGCCGCCAAGGCCACCACGTCCGCAATCCGCGCACAGCCAGAACCACGCTCATGGAAAAAAGACGGGACCGGCGGGAACCGCAGGACATGCAGCCCATGAAGGACATGCGGCGCCGCAGCCAACGGCACCGGCACCGGCACCGGCACCGGCAGTCTATCTGTCGGCACGCGAAGGCACGGTTCTTGCGGACGGAGAATTCAGGCATGCAGCCTGGATCGCATCCCGGGCCACCGGGCTTGACGCGACCGGCTCCGGCGGCACCGTGACCCGTTTCGGCGACGAGTACGGCTTCGTCTTCAAGCGGCTGCCGGTGCAGCGCGTGCTGCTGGAAGGAGCGGGTGGGACGACCGCGTTCATCGACACCGCGGACGGGGCGGTGTCGGCGGTGATCGACGACGCCGACCGGCGTGAGGGATGGCTGTTCGCGAACGTCCACAAGCACGACTGGATGGTGCCACTCGTCGGGCGCACGGCCCGGGATACGATCGCCGCATCGCTGGCGCTGGCGATCGGCGTGACCGCGACGATGGGCGGGGTGCTGTTCGTGCAACGGATCAGGGCACGCTACCGTCCGGCTGTCCGGACGCTGCCGGCGAACTGAAACGGATCGCCGGCAGGAGGTTCGCACTGGCCACCTGAATGGGTCTGGCGGCAGGGCTGCAGCCGTCGTTGCTCGCCGCACCGGGAGCGACCGGAGCCGACCAGGTATGCGGCAGCGGCGATCAGGCATTCAGCAGGCGCCCCGGCAGTGTAGCGCGGCCGGCCGATGCTCGCTAACATCGGCCGGGCCATGAGCACAGCCCAAGCGGCCGAGTCCGCCCCCACGTCCGCCGCGACCGCCCCTGCCGCCGGCACTCCGCCCGACACCATCTTCATCCGGGAACTGCGCCACCAGACGCTCGTCGGGGTCTACCCCTGGGAACGCGAGGCCACCCAGGCGGTCGAGCTGGACATCGACTTCGACCTGCCGGGCCGGCATGCCGCGGACAGCCATGACCTGGCCGACACGATCGATTACAGCCAGGTGGTCGCCCGGGTCAAGACGATCCTC
>CANHBC010000204.1 GCA_947458835.1 Betaproteobacteria bacterium
GCGCCACCGGCGTCGAGATCCTGCACGTGCCGTTCCGGGGCGTGGGCGCCGCCCTCACCGCGGTGATCAGTGGCGAGGTGCAGATCGCCATGCTCCCGGTACCCGTCGCGCTGCCGCAGGTCAGGGCTGGAAAGGTGCGCGCGTACGCAATCACCTCAGACCGCAGGTCCGCCTCCGCCCCCGAGATCCCCACTGCCAGCCAGGGGGGCCTGCCGGCGTTCGAATCGACGGCCTGGTTCGCGATGTTCGCGCCGGCGCGCACGCCAGGGCCGATCGTCACCCGCCTGAACCGGGACATGGTCGAGATCATCTCCTCCCCGGCGATGACGAGCTGGCTGCAGGCACAGGGCGCCGAGCCCACACCCGGTACACCGGCCGAACTGGCCGCCTTCGTCGCCGCCGAGATCGCGAAGTGGGCGCGCGTAGTCAAGGCCGCAGGCATCACGCCGGAGTGACCGGTCGCCGCGACCAAGCGCTCCTATTGCTCGAACCCAGGACTCCTGCCCGATGAACAGCCCTCTCGACGTCTCCCTGTTCGCGCGCGCCGCCAAGCCCATCACCAGCTATCGCAAGTACTGGGCCGTGCGCTTCGGCACGGCGCCCTTCCTGCCCATGTCCCGCGCCGAGATGGACCAGCTGGGCTGGGACAGCTGCGACATCATCATCGTCACCGGCGACGCCTATGTCGACCACCCCAGCTTCGGCATGGCGGTGATCGGCCGGGCGCTGGAGGCGCAGGGGTTCAGGGTCGGCATCATTGCCCAGCCCGACTGGAACGACGCCGAGCCGTTCCGGGCGCTGGGCAGGCCGAACCTGTACTTCGGGGTCACGGCCGGGAACATGGACTCGATGATCAACCGCTACACCGCGGACCGGAAGATCCGCAGCGACGACGCCTACACGCCGGGCGGCGTTGGCGGGCGCCGTCCGGACCGCGCCTCGATGGTCTATGCCCAACGCTGCCGCGAGGCCTACCGGGACGTGCCGATCATCGCCGGCGGCATCGAGTCCAGCCTGCGCCGGATCGCACACTACGACTACTGGCAGGACAAGGTCCGCCGCTCGTTCGTGGTGGACGCCAAGTGCGACCTGCTGCTGTACGGCAACGCCGAACGCGCGCTGATCGAGATCTCGCACCGGCTCGCCGCCGGCGAGCCGGTTGCTTCAATCACCGACGTGCGTGGCACCGCGTTCATCCGGCGCAGCACGCCCGAGGGCTGGTTCGAGATCGACTCGACGGACATCGACCAGCCAGGTCGCGTCGACGAGCAAGTAAACCCCTACCTGACGACCGCCGACCAGGCCCGTGCGCGCGGCGAGAGCTGCACACGCGACGACGACGGCGGTCCGGACGCGAGTGCAGCGCCGGCGGCGACTGCCGCAGCTCCGGTGGCAGCCACTTCAGCCCGGCCGATCGCCTTCGTGCCGAATCCGGCGCTGGTCGCACGTCGCGCGCGCCCGCCGCGCGAGCGCACGGTGATCCGCCTGCCCTCCTATGAGCAGGTACGCTCCGACCCGGTGCTCTATGCGCACGCGAACCGGGTGCTGCACCTCGAGACCAATCCCGGCAACGCTCGCGCGCTGGTGCAGGCCCACGGCGATCGCGATGTGTGGGTAACAGAGCCGCCCATCCCCCTCACCACCGCCGAGATGGACCACGTGTTCGGGCTGCCGTACGCGCGCAGCCCGCACCCGGCCTACGCCGACGCGGACGGCGGCCACGACGGTCCGACGAAGATCCCGGCGTGGGAGATGATCCGCTTGTCGGTGAACATCATGCGTGGCTGCTTCGGCGGCTGCACCTTCTGCTCGATCACCGAACACGAGGGGCGGATCATCCAGAGCCGCAGCGAGGACTCGGTGATCCGCGAGATCGAGGAGATCCGCGACACGTTACCGGCGTTCACTGGCGTCATCTCCGACCTCGGCGGCCCGACGGCCAACATGTACCGGATCGGCTGCCGCAGCCCGGAGATCGAGGCGGCATGCCGCAAGCCGAGCTGCGTTTACCCGGGGATCTGCCCGAACCTGAACACCGACCACTCGGCGCTGATCCGGCTGTACCGGCGAGCCCGCGCGCTCAAGGGCGTGAAGAAGATCCTGATCGGCTCAGGGCTGCGCTACGACCTCGCAGTGCAGTCGCCCGAGTACGTGAAGGAACTGGTTCAGCACCATGTGGGCGGCTACCTGAAGATCGCGCCAGAGCACACCGAGCAGGGACCGCTGTCGAGGATGATGAAGCCCGGCATCGGCACGTACGGACGCTTCAAGGAGCTGTTCGAGCGGTACTCCGCCGAGGCCGGCAAGAAGCAGTACCTGATCCCCTACTTCATCGCGGCCCATCCAGGCACATCCGACGAGGACATGATGAACCTGGCGTTGTGGTTGAAGCGCAACGGCTTTCGCGCCGACCAGGTCCAGACCTTCTATCCCAGCCCGATGGCCACCGCCACCGCGATGTACCACTCGGGACGCAACACGCTGCGCAAGGTACGTCGCGAGGCCGGCGCGGATGATGCCGTGGACGTCGTCCGCGGTGAACGACGGCGGCGCCTGCACAAGGCCTTCCTGCGCTACCACGACCCGAACAACTGGCCGCTGCTGCGCGAGGCGCTCAAGGCCATGGGTCGTGCAGACCTGATCGGCAACGGCCGCCAGCATCTCGTCCCGACGTTCCAGCCGGCGACCGACGGACACTATGTGTCGGCGCGGCGCAAGAACTCGACGCCGGGCGGGCAGCCCCAGCGCGGGAGGATCCTCACCCAGCACACCGGGCTGCCACCGCGGGTCACCGGGGTTGGCAAGCCGGCCGTGCCCGGCCGCCGCAAGCCGGGCTGACCGGGGCGGCGTCCTAGCGGCCGGGGGCCACCGGGCTGGTAGCAGCTGTGCGCAGCGCCCGGTCGAGCCCCCGCAGCAGCGGCAGGACCGCATCCATCGTCGGCACCGGTACGCCAGTCTGGTGGGCGAACGCGTGTACCTGCCCGAACAGCGCCTCGACCTCGATCGGACGACCCTGCAGCACGTCCTGCAGCATCGATGGCCGCTGTCCCGGCTTGCCGCGCCTGGCGATGGCCGGCACGTCGACCTCATCGCGCAGGTCCCAGCCCAGTGCAGCGGCCACGGCGAGCACTTCGTGCATCACCGCCATCATCTGGTCGCACAGCGCGGGATCGGCGGCCAGGGCACCGAGGTCCAGGCGCGTCAGCGCAGCGAGCGTGTTGCCCGACGCATTGGCGACCAGCTTGCCGAACATGTCCCGACGCAGATCGGTCGACGTCCGGCCGTCGATGCCGGCCCGGCGGAGCATCTCGACCGCCTGGACGAGCCGCACACTGTTGCTGCCGTCGGGCTCGCCGAGGATGAAGTGGTTGGTCCCGGCGTGCACCACCACGCCCGGTTCGACCAGGTCGCACGGGCAGTAGATCACGCAGCCGATCGTGCGCTCGGGCCCCACCTCGCGCCACAGTGCCCCCTCAGGGTCGAGCAGAGGCAGCGTGCCCACCGGGCCGGGACGACCGTGGTTCCACCACCAGGGAATGCCGTTGAGCATGAACACCGCGCTGCCGCCCGGCGCGAGCAGCCGCGCGATCGCCGCGGCAGCCCCCGGTACCGCGTGCGCCTTGAGCGTGACCAGCACGAGGTCCTGGGGCGGCAGCGTCGACGGGTCGTCGGTCGCCACCGGCACCTCGGCCTTCAGTTCCGTGCCCCCGGAGCGAAGCACGAGTCCGCGGCGTTGCATCGCCTGCAGATGCGGGCCGCGCGCCACCAGCGCGATGTCGTCCTTGCCTGCGGCAAGCAGCCGGGTCGCGAGGCTGCCGCCGACGGCGCCAGCACCGAACACGCATACCTTCATCTCTTCTCCCCTGGGCGCGGTACCTGCCCTACGCAGGAGGCAGCGCGTTGAAGCCGGATTGTGCGCCGACTCGGGCCCGGCTGCGCGGCGGCTGGCCCCCACGTGTGACCGCCAGCCGCAGTGGCGCCGATCAACGCCCCGGCAGTCCCATCGCGGCAAGCTGTCGGCCATGCAGGTTGGACAGGGTCGCCAGCGCGGCCACCGCGCCCACGAGCGCGAGGAACATGTCCCACTGCGTGTCCCACACGTCACCCTGGGTGGCGAGGAACGCGACCGCCGCGTCCCCGCTGCCGACGGCCACCCACCATTCGATCATTTCGTAGAACGCCGAGAACGCGAGGCAGAAACACACCACCAGGAACGGCAGCCAGCGGCTGCCCGGCAACGGAGAGTGCCGCAGCAGTACCTCGCGGGCAACGATCGCGGGGGTGAAGCCCTGCATCCAGTGGCCGACCCGGTCGTAGTGGTTGCGTGACAGTCCCCAGGTGTCGCGCAGCCAGTCGAACGCCGGTACTTCCGCATAGGTGTAATGCGCGCCGATGAGCAGCACGGCGGCGTGCAGCGCCACGAGCACGTATGCCAGCGAGGTCATGCGGAAGCGGCCGTACAGCGCCGGGAGCAGCACCAGCACCACCAGCGCGGGGATCGCCTCCAGCCACCAGGTCAGGACATCCTTCGGGCCGATCGCGGACCATGCGGTGACGGCGGCGACCGCAAGCCAGAGTGACGCATGCAACCGGTGCGCATCCGGCGTGCCGGCCGGCGCCGCGCCGCCCGGGCGCATCACCCCGCGTCCGGTCCGGCGTCCGCCCAGGCGTTGGGCGTCTCGTACAGTCGTACGCGACGCAGGCCGACCCGGCCGGAATAGCGGTCCGCGAGCGCGGCGCGCAGTCGCTCGAAGGCCGTCGCCGCGAGGTGCTCGGCGGTGGGCGGCTGGTCGAACTCCACAGTGCGGTGGCCAGGCAGCGTCGCCAGGAAATCGAGTACCGACCGGTCATGCTTCCACGCCAGGAAGGCGTGGTCCCAGGGCTCGACCACCGCGCGTTGCGCGATCGACTTGATCTCGGAGAAGTCCGCGACCATCGCCTGGTCCGGCGCCCCTTCGACCTGGACCAGCGCGCCTTCGACGGTGAACTCCAGCGCGTATCGGTGCCCGTGCAGATGCCGGCACTGACTGGCGTGGTGCGGGATGCGATGCCCGGCATCGAATTCCAGCCGTCGGGTGATGGTGACCAAGCGCTGCGCCTCGAGATTCGAAAACGCAAGTCTAGCAGCCGCCGACCCCGCGCGCGTGCGAAGGCACTCCCGACGCGCTATGATAAGCGGTTTACCTTGATTTCCAACGCGATGCCCGCAGCGGCTCGCGCTCATTCCAATGGCACTCATCGTCCAGAAGTATGGCGGCACCTCGGTCGGATCGCCCGAGCGCATCAAGAACGTCGCGCAGCGCGTCGCGCGCTGGAGGGAGCGCGGCCACCAGGTCGTCGTGGTCGTGTCGGCCATGTCCGGTGAGACCAACCGGCTGATCGCGCTCGCACGCGAGGTACAGCCGGA
>CANHBC010000205.1 GCA_947458835.1 Betaproteobacteria bacterium
CGGGCGAGGCCGCCGTCGCCCGCGTCGAGACCCCGCCTGCCGCGGTGCCGGAGGCGATTGTCGCGCCGCGGCCGGCCGAGCCCGCGGCCAACTCGGCTGCGATCAGCTGGTCATGGCCGACTCCCGGTACCCTGATCGAGCGCTTCTCCGACACCAACCGTGGCATCGACATCGCTGGCAAGCCCGGCCAGCCGATCCTGGCCACCGCCGATGGTCGTGTCGTGTACAGCGGTTCGGCCATCCGTGGTTATGGCCGGATGCTGATCGTCAAGCACAGCGACCAGTACGTCAGCGTCTATGCGCATGCGTCCGAGTTGCTGGTGAAGGAGGGCCAGGCCGTCACCAGAGGCCAGCGCATCGCCGAGATGGGCAGTACCGATGCCGATCGCGTGAAGCTGCACTTCGAGATCCGCCGAATGGGGCGTCCGATCGACCCCTTGCGCTACCTGCCGGCGGAAGGGGCATCATGAATGGCGCAGGAGTACTGTCGTGTTCGACTGGCTGAGTCGCGGCCTCGGGCTTCGGAAGGCACCTACGCATCCGCTGGGGAGCGCGGAGTCACGGCGTGAAATCATCGCCGACCTGCCCACCGGCAATCCGCCGAGGGCGCTGCAGGACCTCGCGGACTGGCTGGTGCTGACCGATCGCGCCGAACTGCTGCCGGCCGAACGCATCGCCGCCATCCGCGCACTCGACGGCGAAGGGCAGCGCTTCGCGCGCGAAGTCATGCTCGCCTTCCTGGCTGAGGTGCCCACGCACCACCGGGCGGAGCAGGCCTGGTTCCTGCTGTCCACCTGGCAGGGGCGCGTGTTCGATGCCTCCAGCAGCGCGCTGCGCGACCTGTTCGATGCCGGCGGGCCGATGGAACGGGACAAGGGCACGGCTGCGCTGCTGGCCGCGCGTGCACTGGCGGCTCTGGCCGAGCGCAAGAAGCTGCTCCGCATGCGCTACCGCGTGGTCGAACCTACGGTGTGGGGCGACCTGTACGGCATCTTCCAGTTCGCCGACCAGCTGGGTGTGGCTCGCCGCCCGGTACGCCTGCCGGGAGCCTCCGCCGACACCAGTGTGCAGCGCGAACTGCTCTGCGCCGTCTGGTTCGACCTGGGCCCTGTCGGCAACATCGACCACCTGCAGATGGAGTATCTGGACCGGATCGTACGCGAGCTGCTGAGTTTCCTCGCGTTTCGCGATGCTCCGGATGCGGAGACCCGGTACGTGCTCGATGTCTCGCAGACCCTGCCTCCGCAGCGCTGGCGCGTCGATCAGACCCCGCTCGACACGCAGCGTTTCCTCGGTCCGGGGCAGGTCTATGCCCAACTGGTCGCCCTCTCACGGGACGTGCGCCGTACGCAATCGCTACCGACCTACCTCCACGTCGAAAAGGTGGAGGGCGTGCAACACGCGCTGAATCTGGTCGACAGGCTCGTGCTGCACTGGTCGCGCACGCCGCCTCGGCGGGTGCATGACCGGGCGGAACTGCAGGAACGCCTGGAGGTGGTGCACGGCTACCGGGAGATCCGGCGGATGATCGCCGGCATCGCGTACCTGAGGCTCACCGAATCGGCGGCCGGCCGCGACCTGAGTCGGCAGCAGCGCGACGAATTCAGCCGCTACGGCTTCGTGTCCGATCGACGCGATCCAGAGCAGGAGGCGGCTGACGAGGTCGCCCGCGTGCGCGCGATGATCGAGACCCAGAATCGCCAGGTCACCCTGGAATGGGTGCTCACCGACACGTCGGAGTGCGGCGTCGGCGCGATCGCGCAGGGTGCCAGCCAGTGGATGCAGGTCGGGTTGTTGCTCGGCTTGCGCCGGCCTGGCGAAACCGACTGGAGTTGCGGCGTGGTGCGCCGTCTGTCACGCAACGCCAAGGGCCAGGCCACGGTCGGCGTGCAGCGCTTCCCCGGCCTCGGCCGCTGCGGGCGCATCGGGTCGCTCGACAACCGGCAGGTCTCGGTGTTCGAACGCTCGCTCGATCCCGGCGTGTCGGTGTACTTCGACGCGATCGCCCTGCTCGAGGACAACGCGGTGCTGGTCGAGCCGGGCGTTTACGCGGAGCATGCGCGATTCCGGCTGGTGATCGAAGGCAAGCGAACCACGATCCGGTTCCTGCAACTGCTCGAGCGCGGCCTCAACTTCGAGCACGTGCGCTTCGAGGTCGAGGCGGACGCCTCGGGCTGAACGGACGGTCGCTCCCTCAACGGGGCTGTTGTACCGGCGTGGCGTCGCGCCCGGCGAACCATTCGATGCACTGGCGCATCCGCGCCGGACCATCGGTACCACCCGGTACGTCGCAGATGCCGCTACCTGCCTGCGATGGCGGCAGAACGGCCGGTGTGCTGGCCGGCCGCTCGGGACGCCGTGGCAGGTCGGATCCCGGGCGTGCAGCTACGGCAGTGGGTAGCCGTACGGGCACCTCGGGCGTCTGCGGAGGCGCCGCTGCGACCGGGGCAGCCAGGGCCGCCGGGGCAGCCAGGGCCGCCGGGGCAACCGGGGCCGCCGCGGTGGCCGGCGTATCGTCGGGCCGGGCAGCGGCTGCCGGCTGCGGGATCGGCCGCTCCGCCAACGCACGCATGAGTACCTCGATCTTCTCGGTCTGCGCGTCGATCCGGATCGTGCCCGCGGCCACCGCGGCGTTCCGGCTTCCGATCACGTTCCAGGCAACGGTCGCGCTGGCCGAAGCGCCGACCAGGATGCCGCCGGCTACCAGGGCGCTCATCGTCCGATGGGGATATCCGCGCAGTCGCGACAGCCATCCGCCAGACGGGGTGCCGGGCTCTGCACCGTCGGCCACCAGCGCGCGCCCGGCGACCGGGCCCTTCGAAGCATCCGCCGCGTCGAAGGCGGCCAGCGCATCCAAGGCTTCGGCGGTGGGGGCCCTGTCCGGCGCAAGGGTCGCCAGGGAATCGTCGGCAGGGGATGCAACCGGGGCAAGGGTCATCGCTGAAGGCGCTGCGGATCCAGGACACAAGCTCCGTTAGCGGCGCCAGGCTTCAGGTCTTTAGCCGATGGATCCGTCGGCGCAACTCGGCAAGCAGCGCGACGGCTGGTTGCCGTGCGTCGGGCGCGCGGTAGCGAAGCTGGACATAGGTGTCGGTAATCGCGAGCACCGCGCTGCCCAGTTCCGGGCGGGCGGCCGCCACGCGCCGGGCGAATGCATGCGGCCCTTCCGAGGGCGCGCGTGCCAGGCCCGCTCGCGCGAGCTTGCGGCAGAAGCGCTCCCAGGCGGACAGCACCGGGTCGCGACGCCCCGGCAGCAGGTCTCGCAACGCAAGCAGCGCCGCTACGAGTATTGCCGCCGCGGCCCCCCCGAGCAGCAGCATCGAGAGCGATCGCCAGTCCGATGCGTCCAGTCCCAGGTTGCGCAGCAGCTGCTGCTGGCGCTGCGCGTTGTACGACAGCACCCACTGGTTCCAGGCGTTGGCCACTGCATCCATCGCGAAGCCCGCGCGGGCGAGCATCGGCACCGACCCGCGCACCAGCAGCGGCAGCGGATCATCGAGCCCGATCGAGGCCGCGATGCCGGCTTCCACCCGCAGCGGCGAGACGGCTGCGGTGGGATCCACCCGTACCCATCCGCGCCCGGGCAGCCAGACCTCGCTCCAGGCATGTGCCTCGGCCTGGCGCACGGCCAGGTAGTTGCCGACCGGGTTGAGCACGCCCCCCTGGTAGCCGGTGACTACCCGAGCCGGCACGCCGGCGGCGCGCATCAGGAACGTGAACGCGGACGCGTAGTGTTCGCAGAAGCCTCGGCGCGACTCGAACAGGAACTGGTCGACCGTGTGCTCCGAATCGAGCACTGGCGGACTGGTCGTGTAGAAGAACGGTTCGTCCCGGAACCGCTGCAGCACCTGCTCGACCCGCTGTTCCGGCGCTTGTCCGCCTGCGCGCAGCGCGGCTGCCAGCATGAGGCTGCGCGGATTGAGTCCCGCTGGCAACTGGAGCGCGCGTGCCAGGTTCGCCTCGGTCTCGTTCTCGTTCGCCCGGTAGTCGAGCGCCGCGCGGCCCTCGTAGCGCATGCGGCTGCGCACGGGCGCGTTGGCACGCAGCGTGAAGTCGCTCGCCTGGCGCGCGTCGGGCGGCAGCGCAGTCGGCATGTCGAGCGCGAGCAGCCAGCGTTCGAGGTGCGGTTCCAGTGTGACGGTGTAGGCGACCGGCGCCGACAGGGCACGTACGACCACGGCCGGCGACGATCCGGCCGTGGCGCTGCCGGCGCTCCAGGTGCGTCCGTCGAACTGCCAGAACACCGGTCCGCGCCAGTACAGGTCCGCTGGACGCGGTACCGGCCCGTCGAATTCGACGCGGAAGGCCACATCGGCGGAGGCCGTCAGCGATCCGAAGCTGCCGGGACTCATGGAGTCGGAGAGGCCGGTCACCCCCTGTGATCCGTCGCGTGGCAGTCCCCATAGCGGCCCCTGGACGCGAGGGAAGAACAGGAACAGCACCACCATCAGCGGCACCGATTGCACGAGCATCTGCGCGGCGAGCGATCCGACGGGTCGCAGCGCCGGTGTACGGTGTTGCAGGCTGATCATCGTCGCGGTGACCAGCCAGACCGCGGCCGTCATCAGCAGCGCGGTGGGCAGGGTCTGCGAGTAGAGGAAGTTGGTGATCACGAGGAAGCAGGCGAGGAACACGAGCACGATCGCGTCACGCCGCGCACGCAGCTCCAGCAGCTTGAGCGCCGCCATGATCGACAGCAGGGCCACCCCGGGCTCGCGGCCGAACAGAGTGCCGTACTGCAGGAACACGCCCCCGCTGGTGACGCAGACCATCGCTATCAGCAGCAGGCGCGGCGGTGGTGGCAGCCTCCACTTCATTACCGCGATGCGCCAGCCGACGAACACCACCACCAGCAGCGTGAGCCAGGGCGGGAGCCGCCAGGCATGCGGTGCCAGCACGAGGGCCAGCGATGCGAGCAGCATCCAGCTGCTGTGCAGTGACACCGGCAGTGGTGCATCGTGCTGGCGGGCCTGCAGCGAGCGCCGCCCGATCGACCAGGCACGCCAGAACGCGAGCCCGCTGCCGAGCACGAGCAGCAGGCGCGGCGCGTCTGCCAATAGTGGCGCGGCGACCAGCGGGAAGATCACCGCGCACCACAGCGCTTCCCTCAGCCAGAGGCGCCCGGACGCGCCCGGTCGGGCATTCAAGACGGCAGTCCGTGCAGGGCGAGCGCCTCCAGTGCGGCTTCGAGCTGCGCCTCGCCGCCGGCCGGCGGCAGCAACCGGCCTGGCAGCCGCAGTCCGAACGCGATGCCTGCGGCGTGCGCATCGAGCACCCAGCGAGCGAGCCGCGACAGTCGGCCTTCCTCGCCGAGCGATGCCGGGGTGTCGTTCCAGTCGAACCAGGCGATGGCGCCAGCCTCGGAGACGAACTGCTTGGTCAG
>CANHBC010000206.1 GCA_947458835.1 Betaproteobacteria bacterium
GCCGTGCCGCTTACTGGATGCCGGTCGACCAGTACATCGGCGGCATCGAGCACGCGATCCTGCACCTGCTCTATTCGCGCTTCTGGACCAAGGTGATGCGTGATCTCGGCCTGCTTTCGCTCGACGAGCCGTTCGCCAATCTGCTCACCCAGGGCATGGTGCTCAACCACATCTTCACCCGACGCACCGACAAGGGTGGCATTCAGTACTTCGCCCCCGAAGAGGTCGAGCTGGCCTTCGATGCCGCGGGCAAGGTGTCCGGTGCGACCTCGATCGCCGACGGCCAGCCGGTCAGCTACGACGGCATCGGCACGATGTCGAAGTCCAAGCGCAACGGCGTCGACCCGCAGTCGCTGATCGAGACCTACGGAGCCGATACCGCGCGCTTCTACATGATGTTCGCCAGCCCGCCCGAGCAGACGCTCGAGTGGAGCGATTCCAGTGTCGAAGGCGCCTACCGCTTCCTGCGCCGGGTCTGGGCGTTCGGCCATCGGTTCGAGACCGAGTTCCGGCCGGCGCTGCCTCAGTCGCGCGCGCTGGGCACCGTACCGTTGCCGTCGGCGCTCGCCGCGCTGCGTCGGGAGGTACACCTGGTGCTGAAGCAGGCGAACTTCGACTTCGGCCGGTTCCAGTTCAACACGGTCGCCTCGGCGGCGATGAAGATGCTCAACGCGATCGAGAAGGCACCGGCCGGCGGTGACCTGCCCGCCGGGCTGGTTGCCGAAGTGGTCGAGGAGTCGCTGTCGATACTGGTGCGGCTGCTGTCGCCGATCACCCCGCACCTCGCGCATGTGATGTGGATCGAGCTGGGCCTGTCGCGCGAGCCCGGCCAGCCGGTGATCGATGCGCCCTGGCCGGAGCCTGCCGAGTCCGCGCTGGTGCAGGACGAGGTCGAGCTGGTGCTGCAGGTCAACGGGAAGCTGCGCGGCAGCGTGCGCGTGCCCTCGGGAGCGGACAAGGCGGCCATCGAGCAGCTCGCGCTGGCGAGCGAGGCAGCCGCGCGTGCGCTCGAGGGCAAGGCCCCGAAGCGGGTGGTGGTGGTGCCCGGGCGGCTGGTCAACATCGTCGCCTGAGCGGGCTGGCCTGTCGGGCCGCCATTCGCGCTAAAGTAGGTCCACGCACAGGCCACCGTCAGGAGACAGCGATGAACGTCCAGATGCGCCGGCGCAGCCTCGTCCGGCACGCCGCCCTGCTCGCCCTGGCCGCAGGGCTCTCGGGCTGCGGCTTCCGGCTGCGCGGCGCGGCCATCATCCCGTTCGAGACGATGGCCATCCAGGGTGCCGACAACACCGCGTTCGCGGTGGAACTCAGGCGCAGCATCCTGACCAACCGCAACGTGCGCATCGTCGACGATCCGAAGCAGGCCCAGGCGATCCTGCAGATCAATGGCATCTCCCAAGAGCGGCGCATCCTGTCGCTGTCGGGCGCGGGGCGGGTGCGCGAGTTCCAGCTCATCTACCGGGTGTCGTACCGGGTACATGACGGGCGGGGGGGCGAGTTCATCCCGCCGGGCGAGGTGACGCTGCGCCGGGACATCACCTTCGACGACAGCCAGGTGCTGGCGAAGGAACAGGAAGAGATCCTGCTGGTGCGCGACATGCAGAGCGACGCGGTCCAGCAGCTGGTGCGCCGGCTGGCCACCGCGCGCCCGGCGGCCTCCTGACCGGGGCGGCGCGGCCGGGATGCGCATCGGAGCCGACGACCTCGCCGCAGCGCTGAAGCGGCCGATCGGGCCGCTCTACACCGTGGTCGCCAGTGAGCCGCTGCTCGGGCACGAGGCGATGGCGGCGCTGCGCGAGCGGGCGCGACAGGACGGTTACGACGAGCGCACCGTGCTCACCAGCGAACCCGGCTTCCGCTGGGAGGCGCTGCGCTCGGCCGGGGATTCGCTGTCCCTGTTCGCCGCGCGCCGCCTGGTCGAGGTACGTATCCCGACCGGCAAGCCCGGGCGCGAAGGCGGGCAGGCGCTGGCCGAGTATGCGAAGCGGCTGCCACCGGACACCGTGACCCTGGTCAGCCTGCCCGGGCTCGACCACGGCGGCCTGAAATCGGCGTGGATCAAGGCGCTGGAGGCCGCGGGCGTGCTGGTGATGGCCGAGCCGTTCCCGCGCGACCGGCTGGTCGGCTGGATCGAGGCGCGCCTGGCGAAGAACGGCCAGCGTGCCTCACGCGAGACCCTGGCGTTCTTGGCCGACCGCGTCGAGGGCAACCTGTCGGCGGCTGACCAGGAGGTCGAGAAGCTGGCGCTGTCGTTCGAGCCGGGTGAACTGACGTTCGAGCAGGTCAGCGGGTCGGTGCTCGATGTCAGCCGCTTCGACCTGCGGGCGCTCGGCGCGGCGATGCTCGACGGCGACCGCGTGCAGCTGGTACGCATGATCGACGGGTTGCGCGCGGAAGGCTCGCCGCTGCCGCTGGTCTCGTGGACGCTGGCGAACGAACTGCGTGCGCTGGTTGCCGTGCACGACGCGCTCGAGGCCGGCCGAGACCGTGCCGGCGCGATGCGCGAAGCGGGCGTGTTCCGCCACCGGGAAGGTCCGATTGGCCGGGCGGTGGGCCGGATCGACGCCCGCCGGGCGCGTCGCGCGCTGCGTGCGGTGAGCGAGATCGACCGCGCGTCCAAGGGTCTGGGCACCCGCGATCCGTGGCAGCTGGTCACGGCGCTCTGCCTGGGGCTTTCGAACACCGCGCGCCGGGCATCGGCAAGGCCGGGCTGAGCGGCCGACCGGGCGGCAAAACCGGATAGAAAACCGGATAGACTTGCCGGCTTAGCGACGCAGCGTTGTGTCGGCATCGGGTTCCCGGATACGGGTCGAGGATATGGACGTCCAGAGCTACATGGATTCGGTGGGCAAGGCTGCCCGAGCAGCCGCGCGGTTGATCGCGCGCGCCGACACCGCCACCAAGAACCGCGCGCTGCTCGCCGCTGCGGAGTCGCTCTCGCGCGGATCCGAGACGGTGCTGGCTGCCAATGCACGCGACGTCGAGGCAGCCCGCGCCGCCGGGCTCGATGCGCCGATGGTCGACCGGCTCACCCTGTCGGCGAGGACCGTCGCGACGATGGCCCAGGGCGTGGCCGAGGTGGCTGCACTGCCCGATCCGGTGGGCGAGGTCACCGGGCTGCGCTACCGACCGTCCGGGATCCAGGTCGGACACATGCGGGTGCCGCTGGGGGTGGTGGGCATCATCTACGAGTCGCGGCCGAACGTGACGGCCGATGCCGCATCGCTGTGCCTGAAGTCCGGCAATGCGGCCGTCCTGCGCGGTGGCTCCGAGGCCGTGCACTCGAACCAGGCGATCGCCACCTGCGTCCGGGAGGGGCTTCGCGCGGCCGGGTTGCCACCGGACGTGGTGCAGGTGCTGTCCACGACCGACCGGGCGGCGGTCGGCCGGCTGATCGCCATGCCCGAGTACATCGACGTGATCGTGCCGCGCGGGGGCAAGGGACTGATCGAACGCATCTCGGCCGAGGCGCGGGTGCCGGTGATCAAGCACCTCGACGGCGTCTGCCACGTGTACATCGATGCGGCAGCCGACCTCGACAAGGCGGTGCGCATCGCCGACAACGCGAAGACGCAGCGACTGTCGACCTGCAACACGATGGAGACGCTGCTGGTCGACCGCGCGGTGGCAGCGACGGTGCTGCCGCGGCTCGCCGATATCTACCGAGTGAAGGGCATCGAGCTGCGCGGCGACGCAGCCGCCCGCGCGCTGGTGCCCGACATGCTGGAGGCGACCGAGGACGACTGGTATGCCGAGTACCTCGACGCGATCCTCGCGGTGCGCGTGGTCGACGGCCTCGACCAGGCGATCGACCACATCGCCCGCTACGGTTCCCAGCATACCGACGCGATCGTCACCGAGGACCTCGGGCGGGCTCGGCGCTTCCTGCGCGAGGTCGACTCCAGCTCGGTGATGGTCAACGCATCGACCCGGTTCGCCGATGGCTTCGAGTACGGGCTGGGTGCTGAGATCGGCATCTCGACCGACCGCCTGCATGCGCGCGGGCCGGTCGGTCTCGAAGGGCTCACCAACCAGAAGTGGGTGGTGATCGGCGACGGGCACGTACGCAGCTAGGTCTCCACGGCCCGGCCGACTGAGCCGACGGCCTGCAGGCGGGCGTAGACGTCGCCCGAGTTGGCGTCGACCGGCAGCGTTCGCAGCCACGCTGCCATTGCAGCGGCGTCGAGCCAGGCCGGGTGCACCAGCGACTGGCTTTCGCCCAGGGCTGCATTGAACCGGTAGTCGCCGAGCATCACGCAGCGTTCGATGCAGGCCAGCGCCACTTCCGGCTGGATGGTCGTGAATTCGAACGACAGTGCTGGCAGCGCGCGGTTCAGGCCCTGCAGCACGTCGAGTTCCAGCCCCTCGACGTCGATCTTGACGAAGGCCGGCACGCCATGGCGTTCAACCAGGGCATCGAGCGTGGTCACTGGCACATCGACCGTCTCGGTCCACTGCTGGCCTTCCCAGCGCGGCGCACCGTCGGCGGCGGCGATGAACGCGCGCGATCCGGTGGCCACCGTCGGGTTGGGCAGGTTCAGGTGCAGGTCGAGCCGGCCCTCGGTCGAGCCGATCGCGGTATCGACCAGTACCACCGCGCGATCGTTGCCGTGGAGCCGGCGAAGCACGCGTACCAGCAGCGGCTGTGGCTCCACTGCGACGACCCGGCAGTCCAGCCGGCGGAAGCAGGCGATGCGGTCGCCCACGTGGCTGCCGATGTCGAAGGCGAGGTCGCCAGGCGCGAGGAATCTGCGGTACAGCGCGTCCATCGCACGGTGTCGGTGGCGGCCGCGCACTCGGTAGATCCACAGCGAGCGGAGCACGCCCCAGACCTGTAGCAGGCTGCGCAGGACGCGGGACGTGCCGGCACGGGCAGGCGGAGCGGCGGGGGACGGGCGGTCGTGCATCGTCGGGTCTTCGCGAATGGGCTGTGCCGCCGCGGGTCGTCGGCTGGCCGGGCGAGGATACCGGTCGGCGCGATGGCGGGCGTATGCCGCGCCGCTGCCGGGCGTCCGGTCGCTGGCCTGTCCGGGGTGGCGGATCGCGGTAAGCTCGCGTCGGTACGAATCCAGGCGAACGGAAGATGCCCCCCGCGATCGAAGTGAAAGTGCCGGACATCGGCGACTTCAAGGACCTCCCCATCATCGACGTGCTGGTCAAGGCTGGCGACACGGTCGCGCCGGAGGACCCGCTGGTGTCCCTCGAGTCGGACAAGGCGACGATGGACGTGCCTTCGCCGTCGGCCGGCGTGGTGAAGGAGGTCGTCGTGAAGGTCGGGGACAAGGTCTCTGAAGGCAGCCTGATCCTGTTGCTGGAGGCGGCCGGGCAGTCCGCCGCTGCGGCGCAATCGGCGCCCGCTGCCGCGGCACCGGCCCCCTCGGCC
>CANHBC010000207.1 GCA_947458835.1 Betaproteobacteria bacterium
GCACTGGGTGCAGAAGTTGCCGCTGGAGCGGTAGAGCCCCTCCAGCGCCGTGTTGCTTTCCGGGTGGATGACGGTCACCACCTGCAGGGTGAACTGCCTGGGTACCCGGTGGATGGTCAGTCCCTCGGCATCGAGCGTGTACTCCGCGGGCTCGAGTACGCGGCCGTCGACCGACAGCGACTCGAGTTGCAGCCCGATGCCGTCGAGCCGCAGCGGCGGCTGGGCCACCGCCGGCTCGTCGCAGGCATGCACCGCCGAATGCGCGGTGACCGTGGTGTGGTCCTCGTGCAGGTCGAACGTCAGCTCGACCGAATCGATGCGGTACGGCGGAGGGGCGTAGTCGGCCAGCCGGGTGACCGACGGCGTTGCTGGGGTGCTTGAATCGAAGTCCATCATGCGCTCGCCGACAGGGGGATCAAGCCCCATTCTAACGACATCGGCTGCGCTGGCTGCCGGGCACGGGCATGTCGCCCGACGCCCGGCACGCCCGGGCTCACTCCACCTTGAGGCCGGCTTCCTTGACCAGCTTCGAGAAGCGCGCGGTCTCGGCACGGATGAACTTGTCGAACGCCTCGGGCGTGGTACCGACCGGGATGATGCCCGCCTGATGATGCCGCTCGACGATATCCGGCACCTTGAGTGCAGCGTTCACCGCGGCGTTCATGCGATCGATGATCGGCCGCGGCGTCTTCGCCGGGAAGAACACGCCGTACCAGTTGGTGATCGAGAACCCGGGCACACCGCTCTCACCGATGGTCGGGATGTCCGGGAACAGCGGCGTGCGCTCCGGCAGCGTGAAGGCGATCGGGCGCAGACGACCGGACTTCCAGTGCGGGATCACCGACACCATCGTCGCGAACGAGAGCGTGATGTTGCCGCCCACGAGGTCGGCCATCGCGGGTCCGCCGCCCTTGTACGGCACGTGGACCAGTTCGGTGCCGACCAGCCGGTTGAACAGTTCGCCGGCCAGGTGGTCTGCCGCACCCATGCCGGAGGAGCCGTAGGTCAGCTTGCCCGGGTTCTTCTTCGCCAGCGCGATGATGTCCTTGACCGACTTCACCGGCAGCGACGGGTGGACCACCAGCACGTTCAGCACGGCCGAGGTCTGCGACACCGGCGTCAGGTCGCGCAGCGGGTCGACCGCCAGCTTGCCGTACAGCGCCGGGTTGACCGCGATGTTGCCGATCGTGCCGAGCACCATCGTGTAGCCGTCGGGATCGGACTTGGCCGCGATCTCGACGCCGATGTTGCCGCCGGCACCGCCGCGGTTCTCGACCACCACCTGCTGCCCGAGCGTCTCGGACAGCCGCGGCGAGATCAACCGGCCGACGAAGTCGGTACCGCCGCCCGGCACGAACGGCATGATGAAACGGATCGGCTTCGCCGGCCACTGCTGCGCCTGCGCCGCGGCGGGCTGGGCCAGCGGCAGCATGAGCAGCGCGGCCGCGGCCGCGGTGGTGGTGGCGCCGCTCGGACGCGACGGGCGCACAGCTGAACGATGGGACGACATGGAAGACCTTTCCGGAATGCGGAGATGGGGATCTGGGAACGCCGTCAATGTACCAAAATGGTGCGTGCCGGGGCTCCCTCGCTGCGCTGAAGCAGGTCGGGCGTGCTGCAGCACGTCGCGTGCCAGCCGTGGCCCCGGAGCGCCCGGCGACGTCGCCGACCGCGCCCGCCGCGAGCGGAAGATCAGTCGACCTGCGCGCCCGATGCCCGCACCAGCGGCGCCCATTTCGCGATCTCGGCCACGATGAACCGGGCGAACTGCTCCGGCGTGGTCGGGCTGGGCTCACCGCCTTCGGCGGCGATCCGCTCCCGCACGTCCGGCAGCTGCAGGCTCTTCACCAGTTCGCCGTTGATCCGGTTCACGATGTCCGGCGGCGTCCCTGCCGGCGCGAGCACGCCCCACCAGTTCACCAGCACGAAGGACGGCAGCCCGCCCTCGACCATCGTCGGCACGGCCGGCAGCACCGGCGAGCGCTGCGCTCCGGTGGTCGCCAGCGCGCGCAGCCGGCCACTGCGGATCTGGCCGAGCACCGGCGGGATCGTGCTGAACAGCATGCTGACCTGGCCGCCGAGCACGTCGGTCATCGCCGGCACGTTGCCCTTGTAAGGGACGTGCGTCATCTTCGCACCGGCGGCGATCTTGAACTGCTCGCCGGCAAGGTGGCCGGTGGTGCCGTTGCCGGGCGAACCGAAGGTCAGCTGGTCCGGGCGCCCCCGGGCGAGCGCCGACAGTTCCTTCACCGTCTTCACCGGCAGGGCCGGGTTGACCACCAGCACCGATGGCGCGGATACCGCGTTGGTGATCGGCGCGAAGTCCTTCACCGGGTCGTAGGGCAGCTTCTTGTACAGCGCCGGCGCCACCGCCAGGTTCGCCGCCTGCCCCATCACCAGGTTGTAGCCGTCGGCCGGCGCACGCGCTGCCGCCTCGAGGCCGATCGTCCCGCCAGAGCCCGGGCGGTTCTCGACCACCACCGGCTGTCCGATGCGTTCGGACAGCTTCTGCGCCATCACGCGCGACATCACGTCGGTACCACCGCCGGGCGGGAACGGGATGAACCAGCGCAGCGGCTTCGAGGGCCAGGCCTGCGCCTGCGCGGACGGCGCGAGGGCGAAGGTCCCTGCGGCCACCAGCAGCGGCAACGTGGCGACGAACAAAGCACGCCTCATGCAGCCACCATCGAAGTGCGCGCAGAGGCGTCCAGCAGCGGCACGTGGCCGTACAGCGGCTCACCGGGGATGCCCTCGGCGAGCACCTGGCGGATCGCGATCAGCCGGTCGAGGTCGATGCCGGTGCGCAGGCCCATCTCCTCGAGCATGAACACGAGGTCCTCGGTCACGATGTTGCCGGTGGCCCCCGGTGCGAACGGGCAGCCGCCGAGCCCGGCCAGCGAGCTGTCGAAGGTGCGTACGCCCTCCTCGAGTGCAGCGACCACGTTGGCCAGCCCGAAGCCGCGCGTGTTGTGCAGGTGCGCGCCACCGAGCCGGTCGCCAATCGCCGATCGGACCTTGCGGAACATCCGGCGCACCTGCGCCGGGTTGGCCATGCCGGTAGTGTCGGCCAGCCCGACCTCGTCGCAGCCGGCTTCGACGCAGGCGATCGCGTCGCGCACCACCTGCTCCTCGGACACCCGACCCTCGATCGTGCAGCCGAAGACGGTGGACAGGCCGGCCTCGACCTTCGGCCGCTGCCCCTCGGGCAGCGAATCGCGGAAGGCGCAGGCGCGGCGCGCGTCCTCGATCGCCTCCTCGGTCGTGCGACGCACGTTGGCGAGGCTGTGCCGCCGGCTCACCGAGATCGGCAGCGTGATCTTGTGCGCACCGCTCTCGACCGCCCGCTGGACGCCCTTGAAGTTGGGCGCGAGCACGGCCACGTGCAGGCCGGAGATGCCCAACGCGTGGCGCACCACCTCGTGGGCATCGGCCATCTGCGGAATGACGCTCGGCGGCACGAACGAGCAGACCTCGATCTCGCGCAGCCCCGCCGCCGCGGCCGCGCTGATCCAGCGCTGCTTGAACGCGGTGGGCATGAACTGCTTCGTGTTCTGCAGGCCGTCGCGCGGACCGACCTCGCTCACCAGGACATCGATGCCTTCGGTCGATGGGACCATTCCTGCCTCCTCTCGTGGTCGCGCGGCGCGGCGCGGCGCGACTGCGCCGGCGGCCTTCGCCGATCGGATGTCGGCGCTGCGGTCGCCGATTCTAAGCCAGCCGCCCGTGCCGCAGGTGTCAGCCCGCGTGCCCTTCGCGGCGGGCGTCACGTGCGCGGATCAGGCCGCACGCGGCCCGGACATCCACGTTGCCGCCGGACACGATGACGCCGATCCGCGCACCGGGCGCGAAACCGATCCTGCGTTCGAGCAGCGCAGCCGCCGCCAGCGCACCGGTCGGCTCGACAACGATCTTCATCCGCTCCCACAGGAACAGCATCGCATCGAGGAGCTGGTCGTCGTCGACCGTGACCATGTCGTGCAGCAGGGATCGCACCAGCGGGAAGGTCAACCGGCCGAGCGACGGGGTCCGCGCGCCGTCGGCGATCGTGTCGGGGTTGTCCACCGAATGCAGCACCCCGGTGTGGAACGAACGGGTCGCGTCGTCACCGGCGGCGGGCTCGACGCCGACCACGCGGCACCCGGGCGACAGATGATGCGCAGCGATCGCGCACCCCGAGGTCAGCCCTGCACCACCGGTGCACACCAGCAGCCAGTCCAGGCGCCCGGCGTCCTCGATCAGTTCCTTGGCCGCCGTGCCCTGCCCGGCGATCACGTTCGCGTCGTCGTAGGGCGGCACCATGGTCAGGCCCCGCTCCTCGGCGAGCGCGCGCGCGATCGCCTCGCGCGTGGTCTTGTGCTTGTCGTAGGTGATCACCTCCGCTCCATAGCCGCGCGTGGCCTCGAGCTTCACCGATGCAGCATCATCCGGCATCACGATCACCGCGCGGATGCCGAGCAGCTGCGCCGACAGCGCGACCGCCTGCGCATGGTTGCCCGACGAGAAGGTCACCACGCCGCGCGCCTTCTCGGCCGAGCCCAGCAGCGACAGCGCGTTGAACGCCCCACGGAACTTGAAGGCGCCGCTGCGCTGGAAGTTCTCGCACTTGAAATAGACCTTGGCGCCCGTGCGCCGGTCCACCGTGGCGGAGGTCAGCACCGGCGTGCGATGGGCCACGCCTTCCAGCCGCGCCGCGGCCGCTTCCACGTCCGCGTACGTCGGCAGATCCGGGAACAAACCAGGGTCAGACACCATTTTCGTGAAGCCTCCAGCAAGGAATCGAAGGGGTCCATTCTGCATCGACCCGGCCCGGAAATGGGATGGGGGTGGAACGGGAATGGAACAGGATTGGAACGGGTTTGGCCCGGGATCGGGTTCCGGCAATCGGGTCGAGGCCGGGGAGCGCAGGCGAACACCCGGCCCGGACGGCCAGCCCTCGGGCGAAGGCCAGCCACATCTCTGGTACGCACTTTGCTTTGCCGAGCAGGGATCCCCCAACCTCCGAGGAGAACCGCCTTGAAGCGTCGCCAGTTCCTTCAGACCACCGCCGCGGTCGCCGGTGCCGCGTCCCTCGGCAGCGCCGCGCCGGTGCACGCGCAGGGTTTCCCGCAGCCCGAGGTGATCCGTGTCGGCCATCTGGTCGGCATCTGCATGTCGCCGCTGTTCTACGGTCACGCCACCGGGATGTTCAAGGCCGAGGGCCTGAATGTCGAACTGCGCTTCGTGCCCAACCCGGGCGACGGCCTGGCCGCGCTGGTCAGCGGCGCGATCCAGATCGCCCACGTGCCGTTCACCAACGTGATCGTGGCCGCGCACAACGGTGCGCCGGTGCGCACGATCGCGGGCA
>CANHBC010000208.1 GCA_947458835.1 Betaproteobacteria bacterium
ACGCCGCCGACGCAGCGGCCCCGCCGGTCGATCCTCCCGGGATGACGTGCACGGGCAGGGGGGGCGCCTCGCGCGCCGGGCTGCCGCTGCCCGGTGCCTGGAGGCGTCGGCCCGCCTGCCGCGAAAGCAGAGCCAGCCGGCTGGCCAGGCTGCCGCTCACGGGCTGTCGAACCCCTGGAGCATCAGCGCAGCGTCGACCTCCCCCCCGGGCGCGCCGACATGCCGGACAGGGGCTGCGCCGGCTTCCAGCGTGCGCGGTCGCGAGGCACCGAACAGGTCGAGCACCATCAGCGCATGGCGCTTCGGGTCGCGTCCGGGCTGCTCGTCGGAATGCAGGACTGGCCCCACGCAGGCCGGGCAGCCCTGCAGGCAGGTACAACTGCGCACCAGGTCGGCAGCCTGCTCGACTGCGCGCGCGCGAAGGTCGTAGAGGGGCGTCGACAGGCCGATGCCGCCCGGATGGTTGTCGTAGAGGAAGACCGTGGGCGTGAATGCGTGGTCGAGGTCGCGCTCGAGCACGCCCGGGTCGAGCGGCTGGTCGTCGGCATCGCGCAGGCGCCCCCGGCCGTCGCGATCGACCGTGGCATGCCAGCGGCCCTCGGCGTCGCCGACCGCACGACCGAGGTCGCGCACCTCCGCCATCGACAGCAGCGCGGCGACGTGATGCAGTGCATGTGCCGCGCCGAGGAACCCGTCCAGCGCCTGCCAGCGGCGCTCGAACGTCCGGTCGAGCAGCCCGGGCTCGAGGCTCCACCAGACTGCGGTGGTGTGCATCTCGTTGTCTGGCAGGCGCACTTCGCCATAGCCGATGTTTTCGTGCGTGTAGTAGCGGATCTTCTTGTAGCCGGCGACCCGGCGCACGAGGTGCACCTCGCCACGCACCGCCAGCGCCCCGTCGATCGCCTCGCGTTCGAACGCGTCGAGGATCTTCAGGCGGGTGAAGTCGATCGCGTCGGTGTAGTAGTCGGCGTCGGTGCGGGTGACGAAGGCCTTGCGGCCCTCCCAGTCGAGCCGCTCGACCTGCCACGGACGGCTCTGCACCATGTATATCGCCCCTTCGTAGAGCGTCAGCGGCGCACTGGACCAGTCGACCTCGGCGATCACGTTGCGGGCGCCGTCGGTGGTGTCGACCACCACGAAGTTGCCTTCGGCGATCGCGCGCAGGCTGACGCTCCCGGCCGGGTAGCTGTCGGCGATCCAGTGCCAGCGATCGCCTTCGCGGTGCAGCAACCGCTCCGCGGCGAGATAGTCGAGCAACTCGGCCAGCGGCGGACCGCCGAAGGCCTCGCCGGCATGGAAGGGCAGCTCGAACGCCGCGCAGCGCAGGTGCTCCATCAGCACCAGTAACTGGTCAGGGTCGATGCGCGCATGTTCCGGCGAGGCGCCGAAGAAGAACTCGGGGTGGCGCACCATGTACTGGTCGAGTGGCTCGCTGCTGGCCACCATCACGCCGAGCGAGGTCCGCTGCCGGCGGCCGGCGCGGCCGAGCCGCTGCCAGGTGCCGGCGATGGTGCCGGGATAGCCGTTCAGCAGGCAGACATCGAGCGCACCGATGTCCACGCCGAGTTCGAGTGCGGAGGTCGAGACCACGCAGTCCAGCGTGCCTGCGCGCAGCCGCCGTTCGATGTCGCGTCGCTCGGTGGGCAGGTACCCACCGCGGTAGGCCGCCACCCGCGGCTCCAGGCGGGGGTCTGGGTCGAACACGTCCTTCAGGTACTTGGTGAGTACCTCGACCGCGAGCCGGCTGTTGGCGAACGCGATGGTCGACAGCCCATGCCGCAGCGCGATGCGTGCCAGCCGGGTCACCTGTGACCGGCTGGACGCGCGCAGACCGAGGTCGGCGTTGACCACCGGCGGGTTCCACAGCAGTACGTGCTTCTCGCCGGCCGGAGCGCCGTTGTCGGTGATGCCGTGCACCGCCGAGCCGACCAGCCCGCCGGCCAGCTCGATCGGGTTGGCGATGGTGGCCGAGCAGAGGATGAACACCGGGTCGGACCCGTGGAATCGGCAGATGCGCCGCAGGCGCCGGATCACGTTGGCCACGTGCGAGCCGAACACGCCGCGGTAGCCGTGCATCTCGTCGATCACCACGTACTTCAGGTTCTCGAACAGCTGCGCCCACTTCGTGTGATGCGGCAGGATGGCCTGGTGCAGCATGTCGGGGTTGGAAACCACGATGTCGCCGCGGGTGCGGATCGCCTGCCGCGCGTCGCCCGGGGTGTCACCGTCGAAGGTGAATGCGCGCACGCCGAGTGCGCCGGCCTCGTTGAGTGCGAGCAGCTCGGTCACCTGGTCCTGGGCCAGGGCCTTGGTCGGGAACAGGTAGAGCGACTTCGCGCCCGATTCACGCACCGCCTGCAGGGCGGGCAGGTTGTAGCAGAGGGTCTTGCCCGACGCGGTCGGTGTGACCACGACGGTGTGCCGGCCCGCCCGCACGCTGTCCCAGGCCGCGCGCTGGTGGGTGTACAGGGCATCGATACCGCGCGCGGCGAGCGCCACGCGCAGTGCCGGGTCGAGATCGTCCGGGAATGGCGCGCAGGTGGCCTCGCGCGCCGGTGCCACGCGGTGCGCGGTGATGCGGTCGCCATAGCGACGCTCGAGCCGCTCCAGCAGGGGCTCGAGCGCCAGCCGCGGGGCACCCGCCTCGGTGCGCTGGTCGGCGTTCGAACGGCGCACCGAGGCGCGCACCGAACCCGGCGAACGGGCCCCGGGCGCGCGTGCAGGTATCGACGTGTCGGGCAAGGTGTTCTCCATTCGTTCTCTGTGCGATAGTATTTGATCATCGTGCATGCCGTCCACCGTCCACCGTCCATCGTCCGCCTGCCCGGCACCCCTTGCGGCCCTGTCCGTGGCGGTCGCAGGTCAGGCCGAGCGCAGGCAGCGCGCCGGCCGCGCTGCCGGGTTGGCTGCCCCGATCCGGTCGCCCCGTCATGGCTGAGCGGCTGACCCGGCGCCAGGCCGAACTGCTCGGATGGCTGCGCGAGCACGCGCCGCGGCTGCCCCATCCGCCGACGCTCGACGAGGCTTGCCGAGGACTCGGCCTGCGCTCGCGCGGATCGCTGCACAAGCATGTGCAGGCGCTGGTGGCGGCCGGCCTGCTCGAACCGATGAACGGACGTCAGCGTGGCCTGGTGCTGGCCGCCGGGAGGCGCCCGGAGCCGACGCCGGCGACACCCGACGCCCGTCCGACAGGGGCGGTACTGCCACTGCTGGGCCGGGTCGCGGCTGGTCGGCCGATCGAGGCGCTGGAGGACGATGCAACGATCGAGGTCGGGGCCGAGTGGGCCGGCCGCGTCGACCATTACGCGCTCACGGTGCGCGGCGACTCGATGATCGACGAGGGCATCCACGATGGCGACATCGTCGTCGTGCAGCACTGCAGTTCGGCGCGCAATGGCCAGATCGTGGTCGCGCTGGTCGATGGCGTGTCGGCGACCCTCAAGCGCATCGAGCAGCAGTACGGTCGCGTGGTGCTGCATCCGGCGAATTCATCGCTCCAGCCATTGGTGGTGGAGCCGGACCGGGTTACGATCCGCGGGATCGTGAAAGGCTTGATACGCAGGTACGGATGAATCGCCGAACGTGGATCGCAGCGGTCGCCTCGACGGCGATGGTGGGGAAGGCGGGGGCGCAGGTCGCCCCACGCGGATTGTCGGCCGAGGCCGAGGCCTTCATCGAGGAGATGGTCTCGCGCCACCGCTTCGACCGTGACGCGTTGCGCGCCCTGTTCGAGCAGGTTCGGGTGCAGTCGCAGGTGCTGGGCGCGATGCAGTCCCAGTCGAGGCCACGACCCTGGTTCGAGTACCGGCCGGCATTCGTCAACCGTACGCGCATCGCCGGCGGTGCACGCTTCTGGCAGGACAATGCCGCGGCGCTCGAGCGCGCTCAGGCACAGTACGGCGTGCCGCCGGAACTGGTGGTCGCGACCATCGCCGCCGAGACCCTGTTCGGCAAGATGATGGGTTCGCATCCGGTCCTCGATTCGCTCGCCACGCTGGCCTTCGAGTACCCGAAGCGGGCCGATTTCTTCCGCGGGGAACTCGAACAGTTTCTGCTGCTCGCGCGCGAACTCGAGATCGATCCGACCCAGCCGCGCGGCTCGTTCGCCGGCGCTATGGGCATCCCGCAGTTCATGCCGACCAGCTACCGGAAGTACGCGGTCGACTTCGACGGCGACGGACGGATCGATCTGTTCCGCAGTGCAGCCGACGCGATCGGCAGCGTCGCGAACTACTACCGGTTGTTCGGCTGGGTCACCGGCGGGCCGGTCGCGGTGCGCCTGAGCGCACCGGCGGGCGTCGCCGAGGCGCAGGCAAAGCTCGGCATCCGGCCCCACACTACGGTCGGCGCACTGCGCGAACTGGGCGTGGTGCCCGCTACCGAGGTCGATCCGGCGCTGTCGGCGATGGTCTTCCCGCTGGTGATGAAGGACGGCATCGAATACTGGATCGGGTTCGATAACTTCTTCGTGATCACCCGGTACAACCGCGCGATCCACTACGCGATGGCGGTGTTCGAACTGGCGCGCGAGATTCGCGCACAGCGTCCCGGCCAGGCCGCGGGGTCCTGATGCCGCGGGCGGAGCGCGCCGGGCGCGATCCGCTGATCGACGGCATCCGCGGATTCGCGCTGTGCGGCGTGCTGGTGGTGAACACGCTGTCGTTCCCCCATGTGTGGAGTTCACCCGCGGGCGTGGTGGAGCCGAGCGCTTCGGTCCTGGCGCTGGCGTTGCAGGCGACCTGCGTCGCGCTGTTCCAGGCGAAGAGCTATCCGCTGCTGATGTTCCTGGTCGGCTACGGCTGGGCCATGCAGTCCCGGCGCCACGGCCGGTCTCCACCGTCCCCCGCGCTGGCCACCCGGCGCCGCCAGATGCTGCGCCAGGGGCTGCTCGGCGTGGTGCACGGCCTGTTCATCTACTACGGCGACATCCTGTCCTGGCTGGCGCTGCTCGGGCTGCTCCTGCTGGGCGCACCGCGGCAGCGGCTGCGATCGCTCTGTCGGCAGTGCGCCGCGTGGACCGCGCTCTGGCTTCTGGCCGGCGGGACTGCGTTCGCGCTGCTGCTGGCGGGCGGGCAGGGGACGCCGGCAGGGGGGCACTGGATGACCTACGCGTCAAGCTGGCCCGAGGTGTTCGAACTCAACCGGCAGGCGTACGCGTCCTATCTCTGGCAGGTGCCCTGGCAGGTGCCGATGATGCTGTCGCTTGGCCTGCTCGGCGTGATTGCCGGCCGCCTTCGCGTGCTCGAGCGGGCACGCGTCGGCGCGCGCCTGTGGTCCGTGGGCACCCGTTGGCTCCTGCCTGGGGGGCTGCTGCTCAA
>CANHBC010000209.1 GCA_947458835.1 Betaproteobacteria bacterium
GAGCGCCGCCCCGGCGGCTCGGCGCCGCCAGCGCGGGGAACCGTCTCCTGCCGCAGCCTCGGCGCTGGCGGGAGCGCGGAAGCGTCGGCCGCGCGCGCCCAGCGCATGCCAGGCATGCGCCCAGACCTGCAGCCAGTCCGCGAGCAGCGCACCTTCCTGTGCGTTCCAGGGCAGATCACGCACCAGCAACAGACCACCCGTCGCAGCGCCCGCTTCCGGACCGGCGGCCGACAGCGGCAGCCAGAGCCCATAGGCGGGCAGCCAGCCCGCCCACGCCTCGCCCAGTTCCGGCGGCAGATCGCCGGCACCCACCCGCGCCCCGTTCGGGCAGGCCTGATGCAGGTGCCTGCAGACCTGGCCCAGCCATTGCGCGTACGGTGCGTTGGCTTCCACCTCGACCACGCCCGACAGCGCCTGCAGCCCGCCGCGCGACAGCCACAGCGCGCCCTGGCGGTACGGCACCAGCGAGTGCGTGTCGTTGACCAGCATGAACCGCAGTTCAGGCGGGGTCCTGGCCTGGCGCGCCGCACGGGACAACTCGACCAGTCGGACGAGCGGCTGCGCGCCGGTGGTCGGATGGGGAGCGTTCATCGGAGCGCCCCCCCTGCTGCAACAGCCCTCACTGTAGCGGCGTGCGCTTGTCCGATCGACGCATCCAGCGCTGGATGCCGAACGCGGCAGCGATCGATGCCACGCTGGCCATGCCGAGCGTCGACAGCATCGACGCTTCCTGCACCTCCGGCGTGACGCTCACCGGCTCACCAGACACCTCGCGCGCCGAAGCCACCCGGACTGGCTCAGGCTCGGCCTCGAACTTGGCCAGACCCGTGCTGGCCGGGAGCGCCGGGGCCTGCATGGCAGCGGTGTGCGTGGCCGCGCGCAACTGCTCGCTGAGCGCCTCGCGACCGGCCGGCCGCTCGCCCGCGGGCGCGACCACGACGTTGCGCACATTGACGCGGAACAGCGTCGACGCTTCGCGACCGTCGGCATCCCGCGCGGTGATGCGGATCGGCACCTCACCTCGGACGCCCGCATCGGCCTGCACGATCAGTACGCCCTGCTGCGGATCGAACCGGATCCATTGCGGCAGCGGACGCCCGTCGGCCAGGGTCGCCGACAGCACGACACCGCTGTCCGGACGGGTATGGACGAAGGTATCCGGCGCCAGATTGATCCGGACCTCAGCGCCAGCGTCGATGGTCTGGTCCGGCACGCTCCGGAACGCAGTCAGCGCGGCGGTCTGTGCAGGCGCGCAGGTCACGCAAGCCGGTTCGGCAGGCACATCCGCTCGAGCGACCTCAAACGGCATTTCCACCTGGGCGCGGTGCTGCTCCGACACGCGCCACGGCCAGGACGAGTCGACCGGTTCCGTGAACGGGTAGTCGTCCACGGCGTTGGACGCCTCGACCGGACGTATCGCGGAGTCGAAGCGCAACGGCTGATGCGGCCTGTCCGAATCGTCCTCACGGGCCGGATCCGCCGGCGGCACGTAGGTGACCAGCGGCGCCTGATAGAAGTCGGGGCCGACCACCAGCGGCGCCGACGGGGCGAGGAACACCGGCATGCCCGGGTCGAACACGCGGCCGATCGCAGCATCGTTGTCGCCGAACGCATTGTCGGTGAAGTACAGATCGATGCGCAGCAGGCGGTCGGTCGCACGTGCAACGCCGTCGCCCTGGGTTTCGAAGATGAACTCTGCACCGTCGCCTTGCCCACCCCGGCGCAGGAAGTCGTACCAGCCCGCCTGGGTGATCGCGGTGCCCGCATTGTCGACGGCTCCGAGCGCGGACAGGTTGACCGCAGTCTCTGCGGTGACGTACTTCAGGTAACCGTTGAAGGTTGCCCGGGTGGTTTCGCTGCGTGCCACGTCGATCACGATCCGGATCTGGTAACCGGCACGGGTCAGATCGGCATCGCCGGCACCAGCCGGATCGTAGGTCACACCGAACTGGATCGCGTCCCACGCGAACTGGGTCTGTGCGTCGCTTCCGGTCAAGGTCGGACGGCCGCCGCTGCCGGCCCCGTCCGTGAACTGCGTGTCGGTGAGCGGAATGACCACAATCGAATCGAGGGCGTAGAAATCATCACCCTGCCGATCGGCATCCGGAGACAGCGCTTCCAGGAAGATGATCGGACGGACTTCCTGCAGTGTGCCGTCCAGGGCCGCGTTGTAGGAAGAAGCCTCCACCCACGCCAGGGTCGCCACCGCCTTCTGCTCGGCATCCGGCACGCCGTCGCCGTTCAGGTCGCCGGGGCGCGCCTCGCCTTCGGTCTGCGACGCCACCATCGAAGCGAGGATCTCCTCGACCGTCGGCGCGATGCCGTCGTTGTCGAAATCATCGTCCAGCACGATGTTCGCGGGCGTGACGCTGTCGCCGACCCAGGCCTTGCCCGTACCGTCATCGAGGATGGTCGCCGTGCCAGTGGCAGGCCCATTAGAGCCGGTGACCACGAGGCGCGCGGTTTCCGCGCCTTCGCGCTGCGCGTCGTTGACCACGCGCACGCGTACGTACATCGGCGTGGTGTCCGAAACCCGCACCGTGCCGCTCGTATAGGTCGTCCAGGTGGTGCCGCCGTCCAGCGAGTACTGGAGCGCACCGGTGTAGTCGTTCACGTTGTCGTCGAGCCGGCGTACCGGGTCGGCCTGGACGAGCGGATCCGCCGCACCGGTCGTCAGCGCGGTACCGGACAGCAGTTCCAGCGACACGTCATCCGCGGCATTGGACTGCACGGCGAACAGGATCCACTCGGAGCCCTCGTTCACCACCGGGCTGTCGACCTGGAGCGAACGGTCATCGTCGCGCGGCGAGGTCGTGTCCTGCGAACCGTTCGGATTGAACAGCACGCCGGTGCCATCGTCGATGATCGTGCAGGTGCCTTCGGTGGACACCCCAGCCACGGTGGTGGCGACCAGCTTGAACGTCTCCGGACCTTCGTACACGGCCGGGGCGTCGTTGACGATCGCCACGCGGACCAGCAGGGTCTGGCCGATCGGTAGCGCGACTTCCTGGCCAGCAGTGTAGTCAACCCAGTTCTCACCGTCGAAGTACTGCAGCTGGTTCGACAGGTCGACGCCCAGGTCGGCGTTACCCGAGGGCGCCGTCGTGCTCGCGAGGCCCAGCGTCATCCGTTGACCGAAAATCCCCTCGACCCGGAAATAGGCATACGGGGAGGCCTCGTTGACGATGGGCGCATCGACCGTGATGGTCAGGCCACGGTCATCGTCCCGGGGGGCCGTCGGGTCGTTGTCGCCGGCTTCGTTGAAGACAGTGCCGTTACCCTCGTCGACGATGGTCGCCTGGCCGCTGACCAGTAGCCCGCCGCTGTTGATGTTCAGCCGGAAGTTCTCCGAACGCTCCAGCAGTGAGTCGTTGACGATCCTCGCGCGGACCAGCAGGCTGCCGTTGGCATCCAGCGTGGCGCCCTGCACCGGGTTGTAATCCACCCAGCCCGAGCCGTTGTTGTACTGCAGCGTGACGCCTTCGGTGAACGCGGTCCCGAAGTCGGTGCCGTTCACTGCCGTCGCGGAGGTCAGCGACAGCGTCACGGCGGCGTTGGGCTGACCGTCGCTGACGCGGAACACCACGGTGGGCGAACCCTCGTTGACCACCGGATTGTCGACGGTGAGGCCGGTGCGGTCGTCGTCCAGCGCGGGGCCGTCGTAGCCCTCTGCCAGCGGATCGTCGGGGGTGCTCGACTTGTTTCCAGCGAGGAAGATGCCACCGGTGCCATCGTCGAGGATCGTGCCGGTGCCGACGCTTTCCAGTTTGGTGTTGGTCGAGGTGACGACCAGTTCGAAGGTCTCTGGACCTTCCGCCACCGGCGGCGCGTCGTTCTCGATCGCGACGCGTACCAGCAGCGTACCCGTAAGGGGGATCGGCACCGAGGTGCCCGGCTCGTAGCGGGTCCAGATGTTGCCGCTGAGGTACTCGAGCTGCGCGCCGTAGTCCGGTCCGCCGAGCGCCGAGCCGTCACGCAGTGCGAGCGTGACCTGCTGCTGGGCGCCGCTGACCGTGAAGACCGCGAACGGCGACCCTTCGTTCACCTCGACGTTGCCGACGATCAACCGGCGGTCATCGTCGAGGGAGTAGGAAGCTGCGTCGGTGTCATAGCCCTCACGCGGACCGGGCAGCAGATCGTATTCGCCAGTCGTGTTCTCGGCGGTGAACCAGCCGCCCGCGCCCTCGAGGCCGCGGTCATTGATCGTGCCCAGGCCGGTAGCAGCCCGACCGGACGCGGTGCTGGCGGTCAGCGTGAAGGTCTCGCTGTTTTCGTTGGCGGTGTCGTTGATGATGGAGACACGCACCAGGAGGACGGACGGACCCGAACCCGGGATCGTCACGTAACTGCCAGGCACATAGGCCTGCCAGCCCTGGCCGTCGAAATACTCCGGTACCAGACCGGTATCGATACCGATGCTGGCGCTGGTGGCGCCCGGGATGTTGTTGACGCTGGCCATCTGCAGCTGGACCGACTGGCCGCCCGAGCCCGAGACCTTGAAGACCGCGTATGGCGAACCTTCGTTCACCAGCACGTCGTTCACGGCAGGCGGCGCGTCGTCGGCGATGCGCAGGACACCGCTGGCGCCCAGGTCGAACGAGGCGGTCGCCTCGTCACCATCAGCGTCGGCCAGCGTCTGGACGAGTGCAAGGGTGCCCGCGGTCGGCGCTACCGATACGTCCACGCCTGCGACCGGGTGCCAGATCGGCCGGTACTGGGTGAAGACCAGCTCACCGTAAGTGGCGGAAGCGGGATTGCTGTCCACGCTGATCCGCAGGTACAGGTCGTTCCCGACCCGTCCGACGACATCGGCGCCGTCGCTCGACAGCAGGATCGAGCTGCCCTGTCGGGCATTGAACGCCAGCGCGTACAGGCCGGAGTCGACGTTGGTGCCCGCCAGTTCCAGAACATAGGTCGCGGCGCCGGCGCCATCGGTGCCATAGACCGCTGCGTCCGCCACGAAGTACGACGACGCCGGCGCGGCGGCACGGATCGACGCATCGGGCGCGAGCAGCGTTTCATCGAGCGTCAGGGTGGGACCCTGCTCGAGACTGACCGCCACCGGCGCCGGACCGTCGTCGCGGATGCCCAGGGCGCTGTTGGCGCCGAGGTCGAGCGCGGCGGTGCTCGTGTCGCCGTCGGCATCGGTCACCGTCTGCACCAGCGTGAACAGGCCGTCAGCCACCGTCAGGCTGGCAAGATCGTCTGCGTCGGCGGCGTTCGAGTGCCAGATGTTTTTCGTCTGGGTGAACGTGATCACGCCGCTGTTGGCATCCACCGACAGTCGGATGTACTCGACAC
>CANHBC010000210.1 GCA_947458835.1 Betaproteobacteria bacterium
GCCGCCTGCGAAGCGGTGCGGTCGGCATCAGGGCAGATCACGAGAAACTCCGTGTTGCCGAGCCGGCATACCACGTCGTTGGTCCGCACCGAATCGCGCAGCACGGCGGCAATCTCGCTCACCAGCGCATCGCCGCTGGCCAGCCCGTGTACCCCACCCACCTGCGGGAAGTGGTCGATCTCGACCGCGAGGCAGGAAAGCGGCCGACGGCTCTGGGTCGCAACCGTCCACTCCTGCTCCAGCCGGCCGAACGCGTGACGCCGGTTCGGCAGTCCGGTGGCCGCATCCACCAGCGCGGTCCGCTGCAACCGCCGGTTGGCCGTAGCGAGGTCGGCCACCAGACGCCTCAGGCTGTCCTGTTCGCGGCGCAGCGCCTCGCGCATGTCCCGCAGGCGTCGGGCGGTACGGATGCGCAGTTCCAGCGCGATGCGGTCGATCGGCTTGGCCAGGAAGTCATCCGGCCCGATATCCGGGCCGCCCACCCGCGGGTGGTCTGGCGCACCGAAAAGATCGGCAACGCACTGCGCATCCGCGTCCGGTACGTAGGTGCACACCACGTGCACCCGCTCACCGAGCGTGGTGCTGCGCAGGGCCGCGCACAGGGCCTGGCCGGGGTCGCCATCCAGGTCGATGACCACCATGTCCGGCGCCGCCTCGAGCGCCGCAGCCAGCGCAGCATCGGCAGTGGGGAAGCTGGTCAACGCATGCCCCGCAGCCACCAGCAGTTCGCGCAACCGCCCGCCACTGAAGCGGTCGTCGCTGACCAGGTGGATGACGAGACTATCCCGCGCCGGCCCCGGCGCCACCCTGGTGCCGGAGGACCCGCCCGGGAGATCATCGCCATGCAATCCGACCACCTGCGCGGCGGAACGTTCCGGGGCAGGCGCCTGCGCCGGCTCTCCGGCTTCCTGCGGGTCCAGCCTCGGCACCGCGCCTGCCTCGATCCCGAGCAGCCTGCCCCAGCCCTGCCATGCTTCGGCGACCGCGTCGCAGAGTCGGGCCAGCGCTTCTGCGTCGACGCCCATGCGCGCGGCGGCGAGCAGCATGCCGGGAGTGATCCGCCTGCGCGCGTCGAGGGCCGAAACGAAGTACTCGCCCACGGTGCGCGACAGCGCGACCACTTCGCACAGCACCTGTGCTCTGGAGCCCGCTGCGAAGCCGGACTGGTCCGGTCTCTCGCCATGGAAGACCGCATCGACGCAGATACGAGGCAGGCGCCAGTCCTCCAGCAAGGCTGCGGCGAACTCGAGATGGTCGGTGCCGAACGCCTCGCGCTCGGCCGCAGACAGGCCGGAACCGGTCGAACCCGTGCCGAGTACCTCGGCGTAGCGCTCCGGGTAGAGCGAGGCCAGCGCCAGCGATCCGATGTCCGACAGCAGGCCGCAGGCGAAGCCCTCCTCCGGCGCGAGTATCCGCATCCGCAGGCAGAATGCCTGCGCCGCGAGCGCGGTGGCCAGCGAGCGCGACCAGAAGCGTGGATAGTCGAAGCCGGCGCAATGACCGCCCCGGTTCGAGTCGAGCACCGAGAACCCGAGCGAGAGCTGTCGTACGACCGCAAAGCCGAGCCGCTTGACCGCATCGCCGACAGCGACCACCGGGCGCCCCGCGCCGGCCTGCGTCGAATTGGCGAACTTGACCAGCCGGCCTGCCAGCGCCGGGTCGCCCTGCAGCAGGTGGACGAGCTGTGCCACGGTCGCATCCTCGCGCTGGCTCAGGCGCAGGATCTCCAGCGCCACGCCACTGGCCGTCGGCAGCGCGCCGCTGGCCTTCAGCTGTTCGAAGCGGGAGAACACGTAGCTCACGGCGTCGGGTGCGTCAGGGCTTGGAACGATCGGGGGCACACGGCCGAAACGATCGTTCCGCCGTGTAGGCTTAACGACCCCTGCCGGGGGGACTTGAGCCGGATCAGTCGAGCGCCAGGGTGGCGCGCGGCTCGAACGCGAAGCCCATCGCGCTGACGCCCTCGCGCAGGAAGGCAAGCCCCGCCTCGGCGAGCTGCGCGTCGCCGCGCACGCCGAGCTCGATGTACGGACGCTCCGCGATGCGCGGCAGGCTGAACAGCTTGAGCGCCGGGTAGCGCCCGACGCAGGCATTCATCAGGTCGATCAGCTGGCTCTCGCCCGCCCCGTAGACGAGGATCGCGATGTCGACCTCGGGTACGCGCGCCAGGTGCGGGTAGAGGGTATCGAGCACCCAGTCGAGCATCGGCCACGCCATCTGCGGGAATCCCGGGAAGAAGTGGACGTTGCGGAACGTGAACCCGGGAATCCGGTTGTACGGATTCGGGATGATCGAGCTGCCGGCCGGGAACATGCCCATCGCCAGGCGATGGGGGGTGACCTCGTCGCCCCAGCGGCCACGGATCTCGCGCTCGGCCTCGGGATGCAGTTCCAGCGGTACGCCGCCGGCCGCGGCGGCGCATTGCCGCGTGTGGTCGTCGGGCGTGGCCCCGATACCGCCGAAGGAGAACACCACGTCGTCGCTGGCCAGGGCGCGGGCCAGCGCGTCGGTAATCCGCGCCGGATCATCCTGGAGATAGGTCGACCAGGACAGTTCCAGCCCACGCTGGCCGAGTGCGCCGACCACGGTCGAGAAATGCTTGTCCTGCCGCTTGCCGGTGAGGATCTCGTCACCGATGATGATGCTTCCGAACGCCATTGCCTTGTTTCCTCCGCAGCGCCGCCCCTGCGGCGTCACGTCATTATGTAGCTTTCCAGCTGTGCGATCTGGAACTGCTGGTCGGAAATCGTCTCCTTGACCAGGTCGCCGATGGAAAGCACCCCGATCACCCGGTTGGCCTCGAGCACCGGCAGGTGCCGGCAACGCTTCTCGGTCATCAGTGCCATGCACTCGTCGACCGTCTGGTCGGGACCGACGCAGACGACACGGTGCGTCATGATCTCCGAGACGCGCATGTCGCGCGAGGAGCGGCCGAGCAGGATCACCTTGCGTGCGTAGTCACGCTCGGACAGCATGCCGGCCAGCGCCTGCCCGTCGAGGACCACGAGCGCACCGATGTCGTACTCGGCCATCCGCTCGAGCGCGGCGAACACGCTCTCTTCCGGTCCGATCGACACGATGCCCGGTTTCTGCTCGATCAACTGCCTGGCTGTCTTCATCGACCCCTCCCCGTTTGAACCGGGATGCGGCAGGTGTCCGGTGGCGGCCCGCCGCCCGTGTACGCAGTATGGGCGCGCGGGTTGCCGCTGCCAACCGCTTCCTGCGTGGCAGGGCGCGTGGCAAACCTATCGCAACCCGATCGCAACCCTACGGCCACTCTACGGCCACCCGACCGGGCAATGAAAAAGACCTGGCCCGCAGCAGCGGGCCAGGTCGTGGACGGCCGGAAGACGACCCCGCGGCAGCGGGGCCGTGAACGACTACTTGCCTTCCTCTCGGGCGACCGCGCCGCGCGGCGGGATCTTCAGGCTGAGGATCATGGACGCCGCGAGTACCGTGATGACCACGCCGAGCGACACGTACACCGGGATCTTGTACACGTCGAGCAGCAGCATCTTGGCACCGATGAACACCAGGATGATGGACAGCCCGTAGTTGAGCAGGTGGAACTTGTCCTTCATGTTCGCGAGCAGGAAATACATGGCGCGCAGGCCGAGGATCGCGAAAATGTTGGAGGTCAGCACGATGAACGGATCGAGCGTGATCGCGAAGATCGCCGGGATCGAGTCGACCGCGAACACCACGTCGATCACGCCGATCATGATCAGCACCACGAACATCGGCGTGGCGTACTTGACCCCGTCCTTCAGTACGAAGAACTTGTCCTCGGCGTACTCCCGGGTGATCTTCATCTTGCTGCGCAGGAACCTGAGCACAGGGTTCTGCTCCAGGTCGGGCTCGTCGTCGGCGTGGGCCCACATCTTGTAGCCGGTGTACACGAGGAAGGCACCGAACACGTACAGGATCCAGTGGAAGTGCTGGATCAGCCATACGCCGACCAGGATCATGATCGCGCGCAGGATGATCGCCCCGATGATCCCGTAGATCAGCGCACGCCGCTGGAACTCGGGCGGCGTAGCGAAGAAGGTGAAGATCATCAGGAACACGAAGATGTTGTCAACGGCCAGCGACTTCTCGATCAGGTAGCCGGCGAGGAACTCGAGCGATTTCTCCCAGGCGACCAGCCAGCCGAAGTCGGCGCCGAACTTCGCGGCGTACTCGGGCGCGCTGTACTTGTCCCACAGGTACAGGAACAGCAGGGCGTTGAACACGAACGAGAGTGCGATCCAGAGGATCGACCAGTTGAGTGCCTCCTTGAAGCTGACCGCCTTCGAGCCCTTGCGCTCGAGCAGGAGGATGTCCACCGCCAGCGCGATCAGCACAAACAACACGAACGCGCCCCACATCCAGGGTTCCCCCACCTGGATCTCGAAATCTGCTGCCTGTTCTAGATTCATCTGTCTTCGCTCGGTACACCTGCCGGACTCGGCCGGACTACTGCCGAGCGGGCAGCAGGCTCCGACGACCGGCCAGGGATCGTTCGTTCTGGGTGGCGCCACTGCGGCAATGGCGTTCTCGGGTGATACGACGACTGCGGGCCGCGAACAGTGTGGACGGCAAAGACGCCACGCAGCCGTTCAGGCCCTCAGTCTTTGACAAGCTTTGTCGGCAAAGTTTCAGACGCGGCGAAAATTTCTTTTCCCGCGCCAGCCGTCAGGCTTGCTCCGCAGCCCGGATCGCCTCGGCACGGCCGATCAGTTGCTCCGCCTGGCGGATGCTGACGATGTCGAGCATCCGACCATCGAGGGACACCGCGCCCTGTCCGGCCGACGCGGCCGCCCGCATCGCCTCGATGATGCGCCGTGCATGGGCGACTTCGTCCTCGCGCGGACTGAACACCTCGTTCACCGGACCGATCTGGGCCGGATGGATGCACATCTTGCCTTCGAAGCCGAGCGCCGCGGCTCGCCGGGCGCTTGCCAGCAGTCCAGCACCGTCGCGGAAATCGGCGAAAGGACCATCCAGCGGACGCAGATTCCATGCTCGGGCCGCCACGACCAGCCGGGAGTGCACCGCATGCCAGGGATCGCCCCAGTGGAAGGCCCGCATCGTGCCCCCCTGGCCGTCACCCGGCTCGGCGTCAGCCAGCACGCCATATTCCGGCGTGACCCCGCCGATGGACGTAGTGCGCATCCGGGTCGAGGCGGCGAAGTCGCCACTGCCGAAGGTGATGCCTTCCAGGCGGGATCCGGGCTGTGCGC
>CANHBC010000211.1 GCA_947458835.1 Betaproteobacteria bacterium
AGCGCAACCGGGTCGAACGCCGGGTTCTCCGAGGAGAGCATCGTGAACAGCAGGAAGTTCGACCGCGCCTTGTCGACGCGTACCCCCTGCTGGGTGACCGCGGCCGGTAGCCGCGGCGAGGCACGGCTCAGCCGGTTTTGCACGTCGACCTGTGCCAGGTCCGGGTTGGTGCCGGGCTGGAAGCTCAGCGTGATCGAGCCGGTACCGTCGGCCTGGGCTACTGATTCGACGTAGATCAGCCCGGGCGAGCCGTTCATCTCGCGCTCGATCACGCTGATCACGCTGTCCTCGAGCGCCTGGGCGGATGCCCCCGGGTAGGTGACCGAGACGATGATCGACGGCGGCGCCACTGACGGGTACTGAGCGACCGGCAACTGGGTGATCGATACCGCCCCGACCACCAGGATGAACAGCGAGATCACCCAGGCGAACACCGGGCGCGTGATGAAGAACCCGGCCATCTACGTTCCCTGCGCCCGCGCCGGGGGCGGCACCGAGGACGTGCCGGATGCGCCGCCCGGTGGTTGCCAGGGCACCGGCTTCACGGCACGATCGCCCTGCAGCTTCTGGAAGCCGTCGACCACCACCTGTTCGCCCGCGGCCAGGCCGTCGAGTACGACCCACTGGCCCTCGCGCGCAGGACCCAGCTTCACCGCGCGGTCCGAGACCTTCCCGTCCGGGGCCACGACCTTCACCCGGTCCCCCTGCGCCGAGCGCTGCACGGCCTGCTGCGGCAGCAGGATGGCGGACGCGGCGCTGGCCTGTTCGAGACGCGCGCGCACGTACATCCCGGGCAGCAGCACGCCGCGCGGGTTGGCCACTTCGGCGCGCAGCGCGATCTGGCCGGTGGTCGGATCGACGGACAGGTCGGAGAACAGCAGGCGCCCGGCGACCGGGTACTCACTGCCGTCGTCGAGCACGATACGCACGGGCAGCGCGTCGCCGGGACCGGCCCGGCGCAGTTCGCCGCTGGCGATCGCCGCGCGCAGGCGCAGCACATCGGCCACCGGTTGCGAGAGGTTCACGTACATCGGGTCGATCTGCTGCACCAGCGCGAGCGGCGTCGGCTCGCCCTGTCCGACCAGCGCGCCCTCGGTGACCAGCGTGCGGCCGATCCGCCCGGAGATCGGTGCGGTCACCGTGGCATGGCCGAGGTTGATGCGCGCGGTCTCGAGGGCGGCGAGGCTCGAGGCCAGTTCCGCCTCCGCCAGCTTGCGCGCGGCGACTGCGTTCACGTAGTCCTGCTGGCTGATGGCGTTGGCCTCGGCGAGGGGGCGGTAGCGCTCGGCCTGGGCGGTGGTCTGCATCACGTTTGCCTCGCTGCGGGCGACTGCGGCCTGGGCCGCGGCCAGCAGCGCGCGGTAGGGGGCAGGGTCGATCTGGAACAGGACCTGGCCCGCCTTCACGTCGCTGCCTTCCTGGAACAGCCGCTGCAGCAGGATGCCGGCTGCGCGTGCACGCACCTGAGCGACGCGCGAGGCTTCGGTGCGCCCAGGCAGTTCCGAGACAAGGCCTACCGTCCCGGCGGCCACGGTGACCACACCCACCTCGGGCGGCGGTGGCGCAGTGGCTGCCTTGCCGGCGCGATCCCCGCAGCCGGCCAGGGTGAGCAGAACGACGACCAGCAAGGCAGCCGTGCAGGGTACCGGTGCCGGGTGATTTTTTGGGGACATCTGGCTTCCTCGTCTCGAGTGAGCAGCGCGTGCCGGCCCGGCGCCGTGGCAGGCGTCGCAGCCGCGACGCGGCGTCAGTCGCGGAAGGACGGGTCGAGCCGGTCGGCCTGGCGCAGGCAGGCGGCCCAGTTCTTCGCACGGTTGGCGAGTCGTTCGCCGCCCTGCGACTGGGCCAGCGCATGTTCGCAGACGGACGGTTCGATCAGCGTCACCGGCGCGCCGCCCGACAGCGCCGCGATCTGGCCCTTGCACGCCATCTCGAGGAAGTGGTGCTCGAAGAACGCATCCTGCACGCTGGCCCCGCAGACCAGCGCGCCGTGGTTGCGCAACAGCATGATCGACTGGTTGCCCAGGTCGCGGATCAGCGGCGCGCGCTGTTCCATGTCGAACTCGAAGCCACCGAACGCGTGGTAGGCGATGCGCCCGTAGAACGTCACCGCCTGCTGGTTGATCATCAGCAGGCCGTGCTGCTGCGAGGACACGCCCATCGCGGCCTCGGTGTGGGTATGGAACACAGCGTGGAGGTCGGGGCGCGCCGCGAGCAGGCCGGCGTGGATGACCAGTCCGCCGCCGCGCAGTCGCGGGCTGTCCTGCAGCGGGTTGCCGTCGAAGTCGAACTTGAGCAGGCTGGAGGCGGTGACCTCCTCGAACATCATCGTCGGCGGCTTGATCAGCAGGTGGCCGGGTTCGCCGGGCACCCGCATCGACAGGTGGTTGTAGGTCAGGTCGTTCGAACCGTAGTGGGCGAGCAGCCGGTAGCAGCAGGCGAGGTCGACCCGTGCGCTCCATTCCTCGGCCGGCACCCGGCGGCGGACTTCATCGGACAGGCCAGGCGTGGCGGGATGGTTCATGGCGTCGCGTCCTCTGGGTCGATGGCGGTTGCGGTGGCCGCCGGTGCGGGGCTGGTCCGGGGCGCGCCGGGTGTCGCCTCTGGCAGGAAGCCGCCGGACTGGTGCCGCCATAATAAGGCGTAGTGCCCGCCGAGTCGAAGCAGCGCGTCGTGCGTTCCCTGCTCGACCAGTCGACCGGCGTCGAGCACGACGAGCCGGTCCATCCGCGCGATCGTCGACAGCCGGTGCGCGATGGCGATCACCGTCTTGCCTTCCATCAGGCCGAGCAACTGCTCCTGGATCGCGCGTTCGGCCTCGCTGTCGAGCGCCGAGGTCGCCTCGTCGAGCACCAGGATCGGCGCATCCTTCAGGATCACCCGCGCGATCGCGATGCGCTGGCGCTGGCCGCCGGACAGCTTGACGCCGCGCTCGCCGACATGGGCGTCGTAGCCTGTGCGTCCGTTCCAGTCCTGCAGGTCGACGATGAAGTCGTGCGCCTGGGCCCGGCGCGCGGCCGCGACGACCTGCTCCATCGTCGCGCCGGGACGGCCGTAGCCGATGTTGGCCGCGATCGACCGGTGCAGCAGCGAGGTGTCCTGGGTCACCATGCCGATGGCTGCGCGCAGGCTCTCCTGGGTCACCTCGGCGATGTCGTGGCCGTCGACGAGGATGCGACCCTGCTCGGTCTCGTGGAAGCGCAGCAGCAGGTTGACCAGCGTCGACTTGCCGGCGCCCGACCGGCCGACCAGCCCGACCCGTTCCCCCGGCCGGACGTCGAGCGAAAGGTCATCGAGTACCTTCCGTCCGTCGCTGCGCGAGTAGGTGAAGGTCAGGCGCTCGAAGCGGATCGCTCCGCCGCGCGGGGCGGGGCGCACCGACAGTTCGGTCGCGCCGGGGCGGTCGAGCAGCGTGAGCGGCATCGCGATCGTCTCCATGCCTTCCTGCACGACGCCGATGTTCTCGAAGATGCCGGTCACCTCCCAGCTCACCCAGCCGGCGACGTTGGAGATCTGCCATGCGAGCGGCAGCGCGGTGGCCACCAGGCCGGCACCGATCACGCCGCCGGCCCACAGCCACAGGCCGATCGCCGCGGTGGAGGTGAGCAGCAGTGCATTCATCACCGCCAGCGTCGCCATGAAGCGGGTGATCAGGCGCATGTGGGCCGCCACCGCGGCGGTGTGTGCGTCGATCGCCTCGCGCACGAACGCATCCTCGTCGCGTGCGCGGGCGAACAGCTTCACCGTGAGGATGTTGGTGTAGCTGTCGACCACCCGCCCCATCACCAGGGAGCGCACCTCGGAACTGGACCGCGCGAGGTCGCGCATGCGTGGCACGAACCGGTGGAGGAAGTACACGTAGCCGACGAACCAGAGCCCGGTCGGCAGCGCGAGGCGCCAGTCGACCGCAGCCATCAGGAGCAGCGCGGTCATGCCGTAGATCACGATGTACCAGACCGCCCGGATGCTGCTGACCACGCATTCGCGCAGCGCGTTGCTGGTCTGCATCACCCGGTTGGCGATGCGCCCGGCGAAGTCGTTCTGGAAGAACGACCACCCCTGGCGGGCGACGTGCCAGTGGCTCTGCCAGCGGATCAGGCTGGTGGCGCCGGGCAGCACCGCGTTGTTTCGCACCAGGCTGTCGGCCAGCAGCGCCAGCGGACGTCCGACCAGGATCAGCAGCGCCATGCCGGCGAGCATCGGGCCCGATTCGGCCAGTGCGGTGGTGCGGTCGCCGCTTTCCATGAGACTGACCAGCCGGCCGATGAACAGCGGGATCACGGTGTCGATCAGCGCGACCACGAGCCCGGTACAGAGCATCGCCGCGTACAGCCCGCGGGTCTGGCGGATGAAGTGCCAGTAGAACGCCGCCAGACCGGACGGCGGCGCGCCCGGCGGCAGCGCGGTCGGTTGCACGCGCGATTCGAAGAAGCGGAAGATCGGCAAGGGCGGGCGCCCGGAACGTCCGGTCAGTCCAGGTTGCAGCGCGCCGCGGCATCGTCGGCCCAGGCATCGACTAGCACGTGCAGCGCGTCCTCCGGCCAGTTGCCGCAACGCGAGGCGTAGCTCGCCAGGTGCGTGGCGGCGGCGAGGCGGCGCGAGGTGGCGGCCGTCCCGGCCGTGTCCGGCGGGGCGATCGACTCCAGCGTGAACTGCTGCAGCTTCTCGGCGGCGAGTTCGAGCCGTTTCACGTCGCTGCGCAGGCCTGCGGTCTGGTCGGCGGCGAATGCCCCGACGTCGTCCTTCAGCGTGCGCCGCACGCCGCGCAGGGGCTTGACCACCTGCTCGCGCCAGTCGCGCGTGGCGAGGTCCAGGGCGGCGACCGACTCGTCATCGAGCATCCGGCCGCAGTCGGCCAGGTACAGCAGGAACAGCACCAGGTTCACGTCGGCGCCGCCTTCGTCCTGCAGCGCCAGGCAGGCCGGAGGCACGTCCGGCCGCGCATAGATGCGCAGCGAGAAGGACCAGAAGCCGCCCGACGGATCGGTGCCTTCGACCGCGGTCACGATGCCGGCTCGTCCTTCCAGCGCTTGACCGTGCGCGTGTCGATGCCGAACAGGTCGAGCGCGCGGCCGACGGTCTGGGTGACCATGTCGTCCAGCGTCTTGGGACGATGGTAGAAGGCAGGCACCGGCGGCATGATGATTGCGCCGTTGCGCGTGGCCTGTTCCATCAGCGCGATGTGCCCGGCGTGCAGGGGCGTCTCGCGCAGCAG
>CANHBC010000212.1 GCA_947458835.1 Betaproteobacteria bacterium
GGGCCGGTGGCGCCGTCCTGGGAGGCACCGGGCGCCGGAGCGGATGCGGATGGGGGTGCGGGGAGCGCGGATGGCTCGGGTGCCGGGGCGGGCAGCAGCCAGCGGTTGGCGGGCAGGCAGCCGAGCAGGTGCACCAGTGCCCAGGCGATGCAGGCCGCACGCCAGCCATGCCCGGACTCGATCCAGGCGGTGATCGGCCAGCCCACCGTGCTGGCGAAGCCGGCGATCAGCGTGATGCCGGTGATCGCGCGTCGCGAACCCTCCCGGTACAGGCCGACCAGCGTGGCGAAGGCAGCGTCGTAGAGGCCGGCGGCGATGCCCACGCCGATCACCAGCCAGGCGGCGAACAGGCCCACCGGCCCGGTGGCCACCGACAGCAGGAGCAGCCCGGCGGCCAGCACGATGTTAGACACGCACAGCACGGCGCGCCCGCCATGCCGGTCGATCAACCGGCCGGCCAGCGGCCCGAGGGCGCCCGACACCAGCAGCGCCAGCGAGAACGCGGCGAACACCACGCCAGCGCCGACGCCCAGGTCACGCGCGATCGGGTCGGCCAGCACCGCGGGCAGGTAGTAGCTGGATGCCCAGGCGATCGTCTGGGTCGTGCCCAGCGTCGCGACGACCGCGGGGACTGCGCGCGCCGGGGCGTGCACGTTCATCCGGCGCTCAATGCCGGGTCATCACCTGCATGAACACGTCCTGCAGGTCGGGCTGCACGACCTCCAGTTCGTGGACCGACTCGCCCGCCTGCCGCACTTCGGCCAGGATGCCCTCCAGGTCGTCGTAGGCCAGCAGCGGGATCGACCAGGCCTCGCCGTCGCGTACCGGCTGGCGTGCCGCCAGCGCCGGCGGCAGGCTGCCACCGGAGATGCGCAGCCGCACGGTCTTCTGCGCGTTGCGTGCCACCCGAAGCAGGTTGGCCGTCGTGTCGAGCGCAACGATGCGCCCCTGCTTGAGCATCGCGATCCGGTTGCACAGGGTCTCGGCTTCTTCCAGGTAGTGCGTGGTCAGCACGATGGTATGCCCTGCGCGGTTCAGTCGACCGATGAACGCCCACAACCCCTGACGCAGCGCGACGTCCACGCCGGCAGTCGGCTCGTCGAGCACGACCACCGGTGGCTTGTGCACCAGCGCCTGGGCGACCAGCACGCGCCGCTTCATGCCGCCGGAGAGCGCGCGCATGTTGGTGTCGGCCTTGCTGGCGAGGTCGAGACTGTCGAGCAGTTCGTCGATCCAGGGATCGTTGCGGCGCAGGCCGAAGTACCCGGACTGGATGCGCAGCGTCTCGCGCACGGTGAAGAACGGGTCGAACACCAGTTCCTGAGGCACCACCCCGAGTTGCCGCCGCGCGGAGCGGTAGTCGTCCACGACGTCGTGACCCATCACCGAGGCCCGCCCGGACGTCGCCCGGGCCAGCCCGGCGAGCACGCTGATCAGCGTGGTCTTGCCCGCACCATTGGGGCCGAGCAGGCCGAAGAATTCCCCAGGCTCGACCTGCAGGTCGACGCCGTCAAGGGCCTGCAGCGCACCGTAGCGCTTGGACAATCCCCGGATGGAGATCGCCGCGGTCATCGCGGACCCGTCAGCGGCACGCGCGGGGGCATGCGCTCAGGCCTGCGCCGGCGCGGCAAGCAGCACATCGACCCCGTACAGTCGGGCGAGCGTGGCGAGCTTCGGCGGCAGGTTGTCGTAACGGATGCGTGGTCCGCCCGCGGCCGTGCGCCGCGTCCATTCGAACATGACGCCCAGCACGGCGGAATCGAAATCGATCAGGCCGGATAGGTCGACCTCGACCGCATCGACGCCGGCACTGGCCAACAGCGCGGCCCCGGACTCGAGCACCGCCGGCGCCGACTCGATGGTGATCGCGCCGTCGATCCGGAAACGGCCGCTGCCCTCCGCGCGCAGGACGCTGGCCACGGTCACTTCTTCGGCACCTCGGCGCTGGCACTGCGGTTGCGCTCGGCCATCGACTTCACCAGTCCATCGACCCCCGACTTGCGGATCTCGCCGTCGAAGCTGGACCGGAAGTTCACCACCAGGCTCACGCCACCGACGGTCACGTCGTAGACCTTCCAGCCCTGAGGCGTACGCTCCATGTCGTAGTCGATCGGGATCGCCTGCGCGCCGGGCTGGTTGACCAGCGTCTTCACCTGCACGTCGGTGGAGCCGGCGGGCACCTTCAGCGGCCGCACATCGATGATCTGGTTGCGGTACTCCTTCAGCGCCACCGCGTACGTGCGCAGCAGCAGCGTGCGGAACTGGCGCACCAGTTCCTCCTGCTGGGCAGGGTTGGCCTGCTTCCAGTTGGCACCCATCGCGAGCCGCGTCATCCGCACGAAGTTGAAGTGGGGCGCGGCATGTGTCTCGGCGACGTCCAGGATGCGCTTGATGTCGCCGGCCTGGATCGCCTTGTCGCTCTTGACGATCTCGACGATGCGGTCGACGGTCATCCTGACCAGCTGGTCAGGACCGATGTCCTGTGCCTGCACGGAGGCGTGCCCGGCGAAGCTGACCAGCAGCGCGAAAACCGGCAGGACGGCAAGGGCCGCGGTCTTGAAGTGGCGGAAAAGACTCATGGATGGCTCTTCAAAGGCAGTCGCGAATGATAGCGGAGCGCAACCCGCATGCTTGCGGACCGGTCACTTGCCCGCCGGCTCGCCCGCCCGGCTGGTCAGGAACTGCCCGATCAGGTCCTCGAGTACGACCGCCTTCTGCGTCTTGCTGATGCGGTCGCCATCGGCCAGCAGCTTCTCGTCGCCGCCCGGCGCGAGCCCGATGTACTGCTCGCCGAGCAGGCCGGAGGTGTAGATGCTGGCGAAGGTGTCGCGCGGGAACCGGTTGTAGCGCTGCTCGATGTGCAGCTTCACCACCGCGTTGAACGTCTCGGGGTCGTAGTCGATGCTGCCCACGCGCCCGACCACCACGCCGGCGCTGCGCACCGGCGCCTTCGGCTTCAGGCCGCCGATGTTCTCGAAGCTCGCGGTGAGCGTGTAGGTCGGGCCTGCGCGCAGCAGGTCGCCCGCGTTGCCGACCTTCAGGGCGAGGATCAGCAGGGCGACCATGCCGCCCACGACGAAGATGCCGACCCAGACGTCGAGCGATGAGCGTTCCATCAGAGCCCCCGGAACATGAGCGAAGTGAGGATGTAGTCGAGAAACAGGATGGTCAGTGCCGAGGTGACGACCGTGCGGGTGGTCGCACCGGACACGCCTTCTGCCGTGGGCGGCGCATCATACCCCTCGAACACCGCGATCCACGAGATCGCCACGCCGAAGACCAGGCTCTTGATCAACCCGTTGACCACGTCCTCGCGGAAGTCGACCGAATTCTGCATCTGCGACCAGAACGAGCCCTCGTCCACGCCGAGCAGTACCACGCCGACCAGGTAGCCTCCGTAGATGCCCATCGCGGTGAACATCGCGGTGAGCAGCGGCGTCGAGATCACGCCCGCCCAGAACCGCGGCGCGACCACCCGGGCGATCGGGTCCACCGCCATCATCTCCATCGCGCGCAGCTGCTCGGTCGCCTTCATCAGGCCGATCTCGGCGGTGACCGCGGAGCCGGCCCGGCTGGCGAACAGCAGCGCGGTGATCACCGGGCCCAGTTCGCGCAGCAGCGACAGCGCGACCAGCACCCCGAGCGCGGATTCCGATCCGTAGGTGCGCAGCGTCTGGTAGCCCTGCAGGCCGAGCACCATGCCTACGAACAGGCCCGACACCAGGATGATCACCAGCGACAGCACGCCCGAGAAGTAGACCTCGCGCACCACCAGCCGCGGGCGACGCAGGCAGGTCAGCGACTGGACGAGCGTCAGGCCGAGAAAGCGTGCGGCGAACCCCAGCCGCAGCAGCGATTCGATCGATCGGCGGCCGATCCCGCTGACCGTGAGCCAGCCCTTATCGACCACGCTGCACCAGGCCGAGCTCGGTGCCGTAGTCGGCACCCGGGTAGTGGAAAGGAACCGCGCCGTCGATCTCCCCGTGGAAGAACTGGCGCGCGTAGGGCTTCTGCGAGGCGAGCATCTCGGCGGGCGTACCCTGGGCCACGACCTGACCCTCGGCCATCAGGTAGCAGTAGTCGAGGATCTTCATCGATTCGCGCACGTCGTGCGTGACCACGATCGAGGTTGCGCCGAGCGCGTCGTTCAGCGTGCGGATCAGGTTGCTGATCACCCCCAGCGAGATCGGGTCAAGGCCGGTGAACGGCTCGTCGTACATGATCAGTTCCGGGTCGAGCGCCACCGCGCGCGCGAGCGCCACCCGCCGCGCCATGCCACCGGACAGTTCACCCGGCATCAGTTTCGCGGCGCCGCGCAGGCCGACCGCGTGGAGCTTCATCAGCACCAGGTCGCGCACCACGGGCTCGGGCAGTGCCGTGCGCTCGCGCATCGGGAAGGCGACGTTGTCGAAGACCGACAGGTCGGTGAACAGCGCGCCGAACTGGAACAGCATGCCCATGCGCCGGCGCAGCCGGTACAGGCCGTCGCGGTCCAGGTCGGCCACCGATTCGCCGGCCACGCGCACGAGTCCGGAGGACGGGCGCAGCGCGCCGCCGATCAGACGCAGCAGCGTGGTCTTGCCACAGCCGCTGCCGCCCATGATGGAGACGACCTTGCCCCGCGGCACATGAAGGTCGAGTCCCTTCAGGATCGCCCGGCGACCGTACCCGAACTGAAGATCGGAGATTTCAACGAAGTTGTCCGAAGACACGCGCGGGCTGGTTGGTGGAAAGGCGCTATTCTATCCCCTCGCACCTGACGGTGACACATGGGTTCGACAACACGCGAGATGCCGCCCGCGGCGGTCGAGTTTTCCGGCGTATGCCGGCAGTTCCGCGGCACGACGGCCGCAGCCGACATTTCCTTCTCCGTGGCGGCTGGCGAGTGCTTCGCGCTGGTCGGGGTGAACGGCGCGGGCAAGACTACGCTGCTGCGCTGCATGCTCGATTACGGCAGGGCCGACCGGGGTTCGATCCACCTGTTCGGGATCCCGAGCATCCGCGCCGACGCGCGCAGCCAGGTCGCGTGGCTGCCGGAACGGTTCGCACTCCCGTACTACCTCACCGGCGAGGACTACCTGCGCTACCACGCGGCGCTGCGCGGCATGCCGCATGACGCTTCGGCAGCCCTGGCCCGCCTGCAGGACCTCGACTTCGATCCCGCCGCGCTGGCACGCCCGGCGCGCACC
>CANHBC010000213.1 GCA_947458835.1 Betaproteobacteria bacterium
ACCGGGGGCGCCAAGCGCCACGACGATGCCGGGCAGGGCGGGGTCGACGTCGAAGCCCGTCTCATCGGGCGCGGCGCCGGGCAGCAGGCCGCCGATCCGCTCGGCGCGGCCGGGCAGGCCGAAGCTCTGTGCGAGCTGGCGCGCCGCGTGCATGCAGACGGCTGCGACGTGCTTGCAGTTCTGGCCGACCGGGCAGGTACATTGCCCGACGACCTGGAGCTTGCCGTTCTCGAGCGTGACCCGGACCTGCTGCTGGTAGGTGTTGGACGCCGAGCCATGGACCTCGGAATCGATGGCCGCGTGGCCGTCGTCCCCCTGCGTGACCTCGCAGCGGGTGACGCGCCGCGTACGCTGGTATCCCTGGCCGCGCTGCCAGTCCCGATCGCGAAAATTCGCTCGCAACAGCTTGAGCACCAATGCCATGCAGTTGATCCGTTCGTTCCGTGGTCTTCTCGGTACAGTCGTCCGGCGTCTGCCCGGGCGGGCAGACCGATTGACGAAGGACTGCGTTGGAGGTTCGACCGGCCCAGTTCATGGACGCAGTCAGGCGGGATCGCCGGGCGGGTTTCGGCGTACCGCGTGTTCAGGGGATGGCTGTTCTTGAGTAGGAATCCGCAACGACGGCAGCCCGGACCGCGGTGGTGTTCCGCGTGTTTCGCACTGCACGCATGTCGCACGGGATGGCGACGCGGGTGCAGTTCGACCACCGCATGCTGTTGTCGACGTCCGGCAGGGTTCCTCGGACGGATCTCATTGTAACCGCGGATGTTCCGGAAGGCCAGCCCCTGTCTTGCGCCCCCGGGCCGCACGGTGCAGGCGCCGGAGCGGCGCACGGGAGGCTGGGCAGCCCGCTTGCTACCATCCACGGTGCCGACGGCGTCGCCGATGCCGCGCGCACCCGGCAATGCTGACGCAGGAGTGGTCGACGGTGGAGTCTCTCGGTTTGTGGCATGCGGTCGTCCTGGGCATCCTCGAAGGACTGACCGAGTTCCTCCCGGTCTCGAGTACCGGACACCTGATCATCGCCGAGGACGTGATGGGGGTGAACGACGCGCGTGGCAAGGTGTTCGCCATCTTCATCCAGCTGGGGGCGATCCTCGCGGTGTGTGTGGCCTACCGGGCGAAGCTGCTCGAGGTGGTCGGTGGCCTGGGCGGCGATCCGTCGGCACGTCGGTTCGCCGCCAACGTGGTGATCGCGTTCCTCCCGGCGATGGTGTTGGGCGCGGCGCTGCACGGGGTGATCAAGCAGCACCTGTTCTCTCCGCTCACCGTCGCGGTGGCGCTGATCGTCGGCGGCGTCATCATCCTCTGGGTGGAGTCGCGGCCGCACCGTCCCCGCGTGCGCGACGTCGACGACCTCACCTGGCTCGATGCGCTGAAGGTCGGGCTCTGCCAGTGCGTGGCGCTGTTCCCGGGTGCCTCGCGTGCCGGCTCGACGATCATCGGCGGCATGCTCGTCGGCCTGTCGCGCGAGACCGCGACCCGGTTCTCGTTCTTCCTGGCGATGCCGACGATGGCCGCCGCGGTCACCTACGACCTGTACAAGAATGCCGCGATCCTGTCCTGGGACGATGCCGGTGTGTTCGCCGCGGGCTTCGTCGCCGCTTTCCTCACCGCCCTGGTAACCGTGCAGGCACTCCTCGCCTATGTGTCGCGGCACAGCTTCGCGCCGTTCGGCTGGTACCGGATCGTGCTCGGAGCGGTGGTGCTCTGGTACTTCTGGTAGCGCGGGCCTGGCCGCCGGCCCGTGTAGCGTTCGGTCGGCCTTCACGCCCGCCGCCTGCCCGATGCTCCGGGAGGTCCCGGTGACCAGTGTCACCGTTCCCGGAGGCCTTCCGTGGGTGCGCCTCGGTTCAGCTCTGTGACCAGGGCAGGCCGGCGGCGCGCCAGCCGCCGACGGTGTTCCGGTGGCCATTCGGATCGCGGTCGCCCTCGAATCCCTGCAGCACGTTGTAGCAGGCACCGAACCCGGCCCCGGTGGCCACGACCGCGGCGTCGTGCGACCGTCCGCCGCTGCGGCAGAGGAACAGGATCGGTGCAGCCCGATCGACCTTGCCGGCGAGGGTGTCGAGGAAGGTGCCATTGGGCACCATCCCGGGCCACGCCTTCCATTCGATCTCGACCGCGCCCGGCACCCGGCCGACGAACTCCCATTCGGCACGCGAACGCACGTCCACGAGCCGCGCGGCCGGGTCGTGCTGCAGCAGTGCCCAGGCCTCCGCCGGCTCCAGCGATCCGGCATACGGTGCGCCGAGCCCGCGGGCGCGGTCCCGGGCACGCTGGAGCAGCGCATCGACGGTGGGCAGGCTCATCGGGGTCCTCCGGTCAAGGGGTGGCGTGCAGCGGTCGGGTGATCATCCCGCCGCAAAGTCTACTCCGGCCGACATCGGCGCAGAAGCGGGCGGCGGCGCGCGGGGCGGGTGGTCGGCAGGCGTCTGTCGCGGGGAGGCGTGCACCAGGAAAGGGCATAATGCCGAGTGGTGCACCGAAAAGATGCGTTCGCCCGGAGTGCGTGCGATCGCATGAACTTAACGCACTGTTTTGAAAAGGGGTTCGACGCTGCGGCTGATTGGCATGCTTCATGCTGCCTAAGCCCCTGCTGTCATCCATCCGCACGCGCATCATCCAGCGACAGACCTTCATATTTCATCCTGCAAGCGACGACGAGGAAACGAGGAGAACCATGGCCACAGGCGCCGACGTACTGAAAATGATCAAGGACCACGAAGTCAGGTTCGTGGACTACCGCTTCACCGATTTCCGCGGCAAGGAGCAGCATGTCTCGGTGCCGGCGCACACGGTCGACCTTGCCAAGTTCGACGACGGCCATGCGTTCGACGGTTCGTCGATCGCTGGCTGGAAGGGCATCCAGGCGTCCGACATGCTGCTGATGCCCGACGCAACGACCGCGCGGATGGACCCGTTCACCGACGAGCCGACCCTGATCGTCACCTGCGACGTGATCGAGCCGGCCGACGGCAAGGGCTACGATCGCGACCCGCGCTCGCTCGCCAAGCGGGCCGAGGCCTACCTGAAGTCGACCGGCGTCGGCGACGTGGCCTACTTCGGCCCCGAGCCGGAGTTCTTCGTGTTCGATTCGGTCACCTGGCATGTCGACATGGCCGGTGCCATGTGCAAGGTCGTTTCGGAAGAGGCCCCGTGGGCCAGTGGGCATGAGTTCGAAGGCGGCAACCGTGCGCACCGTCCGGCAGTGAAAGGCGGCTACTTCCCGGTCCCGCCGGTCGATTCGCTGCAGGACCTCCGCTCGGCGATGTGCCTGGCGCTGGAAGAGCAGGGCGTCGAGGTCGAGGTGCACCACCATGAAGTCGCCGCCCCTGGCCAGTGCGAGATCGGCACGAAGTTCGCGCCGCTGGTGCAGCGCGCCGACTGGACGCAGATCCTGAAGTACACCGTGCACAACGTGGCGCACGGTTATGGCAAGACCGCCACCTTCATGCCCAAGCCCGTGGTGGGCGACAACGGCTCGGGCATGCACGTGCACCAGTCGATCTGGAAGGACGGCACCAACCTGTTCGCCGGCAACGGCTACGCGGGTCTGTCCGAGTTCGCGCTCTACTACATCGGCGGCATCATCAAGCACGCCCGTGCACTGAACGCGATCACCAACCCGGGCACGAACTCGTACAAGCGGCTCGTGCCGGGCTTCGAGGCTCCGGTGCACCTGGCCTACTCGGCGCGCAACCGCTCCGCGTCGATCCGCATTCCGCACGTGTCGAGCCCGAAAGGCCGCCGCATCGAGGTGCGCTTCCCGGATCCCACTGCCAACCCGTACCTGGCCTTCGCGGCGATGATGATGGCCGGCCTCGACGGCGTGCAGAACAAGATCCACCCGGGTGACCCGATCGACAAGAACCTGTACGACCTCGAGCCGGAAGAGGCGAAGAACGTGCCGTCGGTGTGTTCGTCGCTCGACCAGGCGCTGGAATACCTCGACAAGGACCGCGAGTTCCTGACCCGGGGCGGCGTGTTCTCGAACGACATGATCGATGCCTACATCGCGCTGAAGATGGAAGAAGTCACCACCTTCCGCATGACGACGCATCCGGTCGAGTTCCAGATGTACTACAGCTGCTGACCGGGCCCGCGCCCGCAGGCAGTCGTGGCATGCACGGGGCGAGGTGACTCGCCCCGTTTCTTTGAAGGGTCAGGACGATGGCTCGTTGCGATTGCCCACCGCGTCATCTAGACTTTGCCCGGCTGCGCAACCCCGCTGCGCGATCGGGATCCCCGGATGAAATGGCATTGCAGCGCCCCCGCGCCGGGAAGGGTCCGGCGGGCGGTGATGTCTTCGTTGCTTGGTGCGTCGCGGCTGTGGGTGGTGCTTGCCACCGTGCTGCCGTCCGGCCTCGCATCCGCCGACATCCATCGCTGCATCGACGGCGACGGGCTGGTCACGTTCACCGACAGCCCCTCTCGCAAGTTCAAGGAGTGCACGCTGCTCTATCGCGATGCGCCGGCCGCGCAGGCGCCGCGTGCGGGCACCGGCAGCGGCACGCAGCAGCCCGGGCAGGCGGCCGTACGGCCGCGCACCGAAACGCCGGCTGCGGCGACCCGAGGCAATCCAGGCCCGGAGAACTTCCCGCGCATCGACCGCAGCGAACAGCGCGACCGCGACCTGAAGGCTCGGCAGATCGTCGAGCGCGAGCTGTCCAGCGAACAGCGTCTGCTCGAGGATGCGCGGCGGCAGCTGGCGGCGCTCGGGGCCACTGCCACCGACAAGTCCGACCCGAGGGCGCGCGAGTGGCAGGCCGCGGTATCGCGCCACGAGCGCAACATCGCCGAGATCCAGCGGCAGCTGGCGGTGATGAAGTAACCGCACGCCCGTCCGGCGCGTGCGAGATGGCGCGCTTCTTGCTGATGTTCACGGCATGCGGACGTCAATCCAGAAGCCCATTGGCGGCACCGTGAACCCGGTGCGCCCGGCACCCGATCCCTTCCACGCCGACCCTGCCTTCGCCGGACTGGAACTGCTCGTCACGGCGGTGCTGATACTCGACGAGCGATTCGTCATCCGGTACGCGAACCCGGCGGCGGAGAACCTGTTCGCCCTGTCGCGCAACCTGATGCTCGCGCAGGCGCTCGACGAGGTGTTCACGCACGACGGTGCGCTCGCGGCGGCACTCGAAGCAGCGCGCATCCACAAGGCCGGCTATTCCGACTACGACG
>CANHBC010000214.1 GCA_947458835.1 Betaproteobacteria bacterium
AGGACCATCGCCTCGCGGTCGCCCAGATCGGTGCACAACCGTGCCTGCTCGTCCATGTTGAGCGCCACGCCTTCGTAGTCGTGGTAAGCGATGTCCCCGAAGCGCATGGACGTCTGCGCGATCGGCAGTACGCCGCATTTCATCGCCGAGACCGCCATGCCGGCGATCGTGTGGGTGTGGATCACGCAGTCGACGTCGTGGCGCACCTTGTGCACCGCGCTGTGGATCACGTAGCCGGCCTTGTTGACGCCGTACTTCGTGGCGTTGAACAGCACGTTGCCGTCGATGTCGATCTTGATCATGTCCGACGCGGTCATCTCCTCGTAGAGCATGCCGTACGGGTTGATCAGGAACTCGCCCTCGGTGCCGGGCACGCGCGCCGAGATGTGGTTGGCGATCATCTCGGTCATGTCGTAGAGCGCCATCAGCCGGTAGCAGGCGGCGAGGTCGACGCGCGCCTTCCACTCGACCTCGCTGACCTGCTCCCTCACCGGGCGCGACGGATCGTACGCATTGCGGTTGGCGATCTTCGCGTCGCCGCCAGGGACGGCCATCTCGGCGCCGGCACCTTGGGTCTGGTCCATCGTGAGCTCCTCGTCAGGTTGATGATTCGTGTCGGGTGTGTCCACCCGATGTTACGTCAGCCACCGGATGCGCGTGCGCCGGCGGTTGTGCCGGCGATCCCGCCAAACGCCGCGCCGGAGTTGAGCCCGCCGCCGCCGGGATAGTGGTGGCGCCTCCGGTACGCCTACTCGGCCTTCGCACCGGTGGCCTTCACCACCTTCGCCCACTTGTCGATCTCGTTGCGCACGAACGCGGTGAACTCGGCTACGGTACCGCCCATGATCTCGAAGCCCTGCGCGACCAGGCTCTCGCGTACCGACGGGGTACCCAGCGCGCGGTTCGCCTCGGCGTTCATCCGGTCGACCACCGCGGCCGGCGTGCCGGCAGGTGCGAACAGGCCGAACCAGGCGATCACCTCGTAGCCCGGGAGCCCGGACTCGGCGATGGTCGGCAGTTCGGGCCAGAACGACAGGCGCCTGGGCGTGGTGACGCCGAGGATGCGCAGCTTGCCCGCCTTGGCCAGGCCCATCGCGTTCGGGATGTTCGGGAACATGAGCGCGACCTCCCCGGACACCACGGCGCCAACCGCCTGCGGCGACCCCTTGTACGGCACGTGGGTCATCTTCGTGCCCGACAGCAGGCCGAACAGTTCGCCGCCCATGTGGTGCGAGGTGCCGTTGCCGCCGGAGGCATAGGTGAGCTCGCCCGGCCGCTTGCGCGCGAGCGCGATCAGTTCCTTCACCGAGGTCACCGGCAGCGAGGTCGACGCGATCAGCACGTTCGGGCTGGAGGCAAGGCTCACCACCGGCGCGAAATCCTTCATGGCGTCGTAGGGGATACGGGGTACCAGCGACGGGTTGATGCCGTGAGAGGCGATCGAGCCGACCAGCATCGTGTAGCCGTCGGCCGGCGCGCGCATGACGAACTCGGCGGCGACCACGCCGCCGCCGCCGACGCGGCTCTCGACGATGACCGGCTGGCCCAGCGCCCGGGAGACCGGTTCGCCGGTGAGGCGAGCGACGATGTCCACGGCAGAACCCGGCGCGAGCGTGACGATGAAGCGGATCGGCTTGGCCGGCCATGCCTGCGCGCCGGAGGGCGCAGCCGCCAGCAGCAGGGGAATGGCCAGCGCCGCGGCGAGGGGCGCGGCGGCGGCGGCCGGGCGATGCGACGACAGGAAGACGGACATTCGACTCTCCAGTGTGATGGGCGTGTACGGTGGGTCAGCGGACCCTTACATGGCCGAGCAACCCGGCCATGCCGATCATCATCTCGCCGAGGTCCTTCAGCGCGTTGGTGCGTGGCTGGGCCGCGGTATGCGGTGTGATGGTGACGTTCGGGTACGCGAGCATCGGGTCGTCTGCCGCACCCGGCTCATCGTACGGGGTGTCGAGGCCGAATCCGCCCAGGTGGCCGGAGGCCAGCGCATCGAGCACCGCCGCACGCTCGATCAGGTCGGAGCGGGAGGAGTTCACCAGGATGCAGCCGGGCTTCATCTGCGCGATCCGGCCGCGGTCGAGGATATGGCGGGTCGACGCATTGCCCGGCAACTGCACGCTGACGAAGTCGCTCTGCGCGAGCATCGACTCGATCGGCGCGTACTCGGCACCGTACACCGCGGCCTCGGCGGCGGGGATCGGCGTGCGCTGCCAGTACAGCACGCGCATGCCCAGCGCCGCGGCGCGAATCGACAGTTCACGCCCGATCTCGCCGAAGCCGACGATGCCCAGTGTCGACTCGTAGAGCATGCGGATGCCCGGGATGCGCGCCCAGTTCGAATTGCCGGTGTGCCGGCGGTCGTACATCTTCGGCTGGTAGCCGGCGGCCTGCAGCTGCTCCGTGCTGAGCAGCCCGTGCGTGATGTGCAGCTTCTTCGCAATGTCGAGCATCAGCGCGATCGAATGCTCGGCACAGGCAATGTTCGAGCGGCGGCGCTGCGTGGCCACCGGGATGCCGCGGGCTCGGCAGGCGGCTGCGTCGATCGCACGGGTGATCATGCCGTACTTCTGCACCAGCTTCAGGTCCGGGGCGGCGGCGAGTTCCTCCGGGCCGACCGCCAGCGATTCGGTGACGATCGCCTCGGCGCCAGGCAGCTTCGCGCGCAGGTCTTCCTGGCTTTTCGCCGTCACCACCGTGGCCGGGTACATCGTCCCCACCTTCGAACGCACGTCCTCGCACCACGCAGGGAAGTCGGCGGTGTGCGCGAAGAAGTCGATGAACGCGTCGGTGCGCTCCCGGGTGACGGTCGGGTCGAGCACGACTTGCAGGATGCGCGGGAACGGATCGTCCTCCACGACGATCAGGGGCTGACGGGACTCGGCCATGGCTCTGTTCAACCTTTCTTGGGGGGCAGGGGTTCGAAGTCGGCATCGAGCGCGGTGAGCACCCGGACCAGCATGTTGTAGGCGGCCACCAGCATGGTCAGCTCGACGATCTGGCGTTCGTCGAAATGGGGCTTCAGCGCCGCGAACACCGGATCGGGCACTGCGACCGTGAGGGTCATCGCATCCATGTAGGCGAGGGCGGCGCGCAGGCGCGGCTCGAACAGCGCCGCCTCGGGCGAGGCCGGGTCGTCCCATCGCGCCTCACGCTGGCCCACCGCGGCGACCTGCTCAGGGGTGAAGCCTTCCTCGAGTGCGTAGACCCCGGCGTGCACGCGCCGTACGTACTCGCAGCCCGTCACCACCGCCACGCGCAGGATCACCAGTTCGCGCAGGAAACCGTCGAGCTCGGTCTCCCAGCGCAGCGCGGAGTTCTGCTCGAACCAGGCCATCGCCGCGGCCGGGCTGTGCAGCATCAGCCGGTAGATCATCGACAGTGTGCCACGACGGCCACCGCGGATCTTCGCGATCGGGTCGGCGAGTTCTGGATGGTCTTGCTCTTCGATCAGGCTGACCCGGGCCATGGCTATCTTTCGCGCTGGAGGGATTCGGGAGGGACAGGAAGGTCCGCTATTATGCCGGGCGATCCGACCAACCGAGAGCCAACGACGATGAAGCCCTGCCGCGGCCCCGACGACCACCCGACACGCCCGCTGCAACCGATGCCCGCTGGCGCCTGCGACGCACACTGCCACGTGTTCGGCCCGTTCGACCGCTTCCCGCTGTCGCCCACGCGCGGCTTCACGCCGCCCGAGATCCCCTTCGAGCGGCTGCGCGGGCTGCACGACTTCCTCGGCATCGAGCGATCGGTGCTGGTGCAGGCGAGCTGCCACGGCACCGACAACGGCGCGATGCTCGATGCGATCGCGCGCAGCGGAGGCCGCTACCGCGGCGTGGCGATCGTCGGGCCGGACATCACCGACGCCGAACTGGTGGCGCTGCATGCCGGCGGTATCCGCGGCGTGCGCTTCAACTTCGTCGCGCACCTGGGCGGCGCGCCCGACCTCGGTTTCTTCTGGCGGACCCTCGAGCGGATCGCACCGCTCGGCTGGCACGTTCAGATCCATCTCGACGCGGTCGACATCCCCCGCCATGCCGATCTGTTCGCGAAGATCGGCATCCCGTTCGTGATCGACCACATGGGCCGGGTGAAGGCCGCCGACGGCATCGACCATCCGGTGTTCCGGCTGCTGGTCGACCTGCTCGCGTCCAATCCGAGGGCCTGGGTGAAGGTCTCCGGGTCCGAGCGCGTGTCGAGCGCGGGGCTGCCGTTCCACGACGCCACGCCGTTCGTGCGCGCGCTCCATGCCGCGGCACCGGATCGCACGCTGTGGGGCACCGACTTCCCGCATCCGAACCTCGCCGGCGACATGCCGAACGACGGCGGGCTGGTCGACCTGTTCATGCACAACTTCCCCGACCCTGCCGACCGCCAGCGCATCCTGGTCGACAATCCGACCCGGCTGTACTGGCAGTAGCGCGCCCGCGCTCAGGCCGGGTTGATGCCGGTCGCCCGGATCACGCGGCCCCACTTCTCGACTTCGCTGCGCACATAGGCCGCGAACGATTCCTGGGTGCCGCCGCGCGGGTCGAAGCCGAGCGTGACCAGCCGGTCGCGCACCTCGGGCAGCTTCAGCACGAGGTTCACTTCCTCGTTGAGCCGTCGCCCGAAGGCGGCAGGCAGGCCCGGCGGGGCGAATACGCCGATCCACGAACTGTTCTCGAAGTCGGCCAGGCCGGCTTCCTTGAGCGTCGGTACGTCCGGCAGCAGCGGCATGCGTGCACGCGATGCCACCGCGAGTACGCGCAATGCATTCGCCTTGATCTGGCCGAACGCGGTCGGGATCGTGGTGACCGCCATGTCGACCTGCTGGGCCACCGTGGCGGACACCGGGGCCACACCGCCCGCGTAGGGAACGTGCACCGGGTCGATGCCTGCGAGCGGCCGGAACACGAACTCCGCGGTCAGGTGCTCGGTGGTCCCGACGCCAGCGGTCGCGAACGTGAAGCGGCCGGACCGGGTTGCCTTCAGGAAGTCCATCAGCCCCCTGGCAGGACTCGCCGAATGCACCGCGAAGATCGTCGGCGTGCTGGCCGCGTTGACGATCGGCGTGAGCCCGGTCGAGGGATCGATCGTGTCCTTGCCGACGTTCGCGTTCACCGA
>CANHBC010000215.1 GCA_947458835.1 Betaproteobacteria bacterium
GCGCGATCCGGCCCGGGTCGGGTAGCGGTCGCGCGTCGGCCACCGCCGCGCGGAACAGGGCGACGTCGGAGGTGTCGACCAGCGGGCGGGTGACCGGGACCAGGGCCGGCGGTCGCCCGGCCCGGTTGCGTGCACTGATCGATACCGCGCGCAGGCGGCGGAACGGGTTGTCCATCGCGCGCCGGCATCGCCCGGCCGTCAGGCCTGGTGCAGCCCTTCGAGGTAGCGCTCGGCGTCGAGCGCGGCCATGCAGCCGGTGCCCGCGCTGGTGATCGCCTGGCGGTACACGTGGTCCTGGACGTCGCCGGCAGCGAACACGCCGGGCACCGACGTCGCCGTCGCGTTGCCGTCGGTACCGCTGCGGGTGACGATGTACCCGCCCTTCATCTCGAGCTGGCCATCGAAGATGCCGGTGTTGGGCGTGTGGCCGATCGCGATGAACACCCCGTGCACGGCGAGGTCCTTCTTCACGCCCGTCTGCGTCGAGCGGATGCGTACGCCGGTCACGCCCTTGTCGTCGCCCAGCACCTCGTCGACCTCGTGGTTCCACTCGATGCGGATGTTGCCGGCGTTCGCCTTCGCCATCACCCGGTCGATCAGGATCTTCTCGGAGCGGAACCGCTCGCGCCGGTGGATCATCGTGACCGTCTTCGCGATGTTGGACAGGTACAAGGCTTCCTCGACGGCGGTGTTGCCACCGCCGACCACCGCGACGTCCTGCCCCTTGAAGAAGAAGCCGTCACAGGTCGCGCAGCCGGACACGCCGCGCCCGAGCAGGGCCTGCTCGGACTCGATGCCGAGGTACTTCGCCGAGGCGCCGGTGGCCACGATCAGTGCATCGCAGGTATAGACACCGTTGTCGCCCTCCAGCCAGAGCGGCCGTTGCTGGAGGTCGACCTTGTTGATCTGGTCGAACACGATCTCGGTGCCGAAGCGTTCGGCATGCCGGGTGAACCGGTCCATCAGGTCCGGACCCTGCACACCGTCGGCGTCGGCGGGCCAGTTGTCGACGTCGGTGGTGGTCATCAGCTGCCCGCCCTGGGCATAGCCGGAGATGACCACAGGATTGAGGTTGGCGCGGGCGGCATAGACGGCGGCGGTGTAGCCGGCCGGGCCGGAACCGAGGATCAGCAGCCGGATGTGGCGGACAGGCTTGGCAGACATGGCAACTCCCGATATGACAGGCGCGGATTGTACACCCGCGACATCGGCCACCCGCCGTTCCGGTCGCTGTCATTGCATGCACAAGTCCTTTTCATTCAGTGCTTTACGAATTGTTCCGTGAGTTGCTTGCCCGTCGGGTGGCGCGTGGCCCTGAAGGGCGTTGACATCCCGCGGACAGCCTTGATCCTCAGCCATTCGGTGTGACAGAGTTCCTTTCCTGCGAGAACCGACATTGACCCGCTGAGGCTATACTGCGAGAAGCAGCGTCGGTAATGCCCGTTGGTCCCTACCCTTGCCCAGCACCAGTCGCCGCGCATCCACGCAAGCTTTCGCGAGGCTGCAGGACAGACTGGCGGGCACGACGCACCTGATTCGACGATCCAGCGACCGAGGTCTTCCGTGCCCCCATCCCCCGCCGTCATCGCCACGCTTCGCCAGGTCCCCTTCTTCGCGGCACTGCCGGAAGCGCACCTTGAACAGCTTGCCTCCACCGTGCGGCAGAAGAAGTTCCCGAAGAACGCGGTGATCATGTCCCAGGGGGACGATACCGACTCGCTGTACATCATTGCCTCTGGCCGTATCAAGGTCGGGATCAGCGACGAGGAAGGCAAGGAGGTCATCCTGTCGATGCTCGGGCCCGGGCAGTTCTTCGGCGAGATGTCGCTGGTGGACGACCATCCGCGCTCGGCCAACATCGAGACGATGGAGGCGTCCGAGTTCGTGGTGGTGAACAAGGACGACTTCAAGCGCTTCCTGTCACAGAACTTCGACATGGCCCTGGCGTTCATGAAGGAACTGGTACGCCGCCTGCGCGAGGCCGACAAGAAGATCGAGAGCCTCGCCCTGATGGACGTCTACGGCCGGGTCGCGCGCGTGCTGCTCGACATGGCCGAGGAAACGGTGGACGGCAAGCTGGTCATCAAGCGCCGGCTGACCAAGCAGGACATCGCCCGGATGATCGGCGCCTCGCGCGAGATGGTCAGCCGCGTGATGAAGGACCTGGTCGAGATGAACCATGTCAGCTTCCGCGGCACGGTGATCGTTCTGCACGAGAACCTGGCCGGATCCGCGCGCTGAGGCTGAGCCGCGCCGACCCGCGAGGCCGGGCCCGGCTACCACGGTGCGGGAGGGGGGCACGGCCCGGTCCCGCCCAGCCGTTCCCCTGGTCGGTCCGCCGCGGGCGGGCATCGGACGGGCGGTCCGGCGTGGCCGGGAGCGCCGTTATACTTGCAGGCGCGGGCTGCCCGCCTCCCGGAGACCGTTCGCTTGTCCCAAGCCGCACGCAAGGCCCCTGAACCTTCCGCCCTCACGCTGACTCCCGGCCGCCTCGCCGGTCTGCTGCGCGAATCGTGGTGGCTCGGGCTGGTCGCGGCGGTGGTCTACCTGGCCATGGTGCTCTACACATTCGACCGGGCCGATCCGGGCTGGTCGCACAGTACGCAGGTGGCCGATATCCGCAATGCCGGCGGCGCGCTGGGCGCCTGGGTGTCCGACCTGCTTCTGTGGCTGTTCGGCATGTCGGCCTGGTGGTGGCTGGCGTTCTGCATGTACCTGATCTGGTGGGTGTACCGGCGGCTGGACGAGCGGCCGGCGGTCGAACGGGCGCATCTGGCAGTCGTGGTGGCCGGCTTCCTGATCCTGCTCGTGGGCAGCAGTTCGCTCGAGGCGCTGCGCCTGTACAGTCACACTGCTGCGCTGCCGCTGGCGCCCGGCGGCATGGTCGGACTGGTGTTCAGCGGCGCGGTGTCTGCGGCGCTGGGCTTCACCGGCTCGACGCTCATGTTCCTGGTGATGATGGCCGTCGGGCTCAGCCTGTTCACCAACCTGTCGCTGATGGCGCTGCTGGAGGATACCGGTGAGCTGATCGAACGCGGCTTCGAAGGGGCGATTGCGAACTGGAACACCCGCCGGGACCGCAGGATCGGCGCGCAGGCGGCCGTCGAGCGCGAAGAGGTGGTCGAGGTCGAACGCCGGCGGTTCGAGCACCATGAGCCGGTACGCATCGAGCCGCCGAAGGTCGAGATCGCGCCCTCGGTCAGGGTCGAGAAGGAGAAGATCAAGGCCAAGCAGACCAAGCTGTTCGTCGATCTGCCCGATTCCCCGCTGCCCCCGCTCAACCTGCTCGACGAGGCCGAGGCGGCGGTCGAGGTGGTCGGCAAGGACACGCTCGAGTTCACCTCCCGGCTGATCGAGAAGAAGCTTGCCGACTTCGGCGTCGAGGTGAAGGTGGTCGCGGCCTACCCCGGGCCGGTGATCACCCGCTACGAGGTCGAGCCGGCCACGGGCGTGAAGGGCAGCCAGGTGGTCAGCCTGATGCGCGATCTGGCGCGCGCGCTCTCGGTGGCGAGCATCCGGGTGATCGAGACCATCCCCGGCAAGACCTGTATGGGACTCGAGATCCCGAACCCGAAGCGGCAGATGGTCCGTCTGTCGGAGATCCTGTCCTCGCAGGTGTATGCCGACAACGCGTCGTCGCTGACCGTGGCGCTCGGCAAGGACATCGGCGGCAAGCCGATGGTCGCCGACCTCGCCAAGATGCCCCACCTGCTGGTGGCGGGTACCACCGGTTCCGGCAAGTCGGTCGGCATCAACGCGATGATCCTGTCGCTGGTCTACAAGTCGACCGCTGACGACGTACGCATGATCATGATCGACCCGAAGATGCTCGAGCTGTCGATCTACGAGGGCATCCCCCACCTGCTTGCGCCGGTGGTGACCGACATGACCAAGGCCGCGGTCGCGCTCAACTGGTGTGTCGGCGAGATGGACCGCCGCTACAAGTTGATGTCGGCGCTGGGCGTGCGCAACGTGGCTGGTCTGAACGCCAAGATCCGCGAGGCGGAGAAGGCCGGCACGCCGCTGGTGGACCCGATCGAGGCCGCCGCGGCCAAGGAGGCCGAAGCGGCGATGATCAGCTCGCGCCTGGGGAGCGGTGAGGACCCTGATTCGATCCGGCCGACGGTACCGCCGCCGGACCCGCTGCAGCCGCTGCCGCTGATCGTGGTGGTGATCGACGAGCTGGCCGACCTGATGATGGTGGTCGGCAAGAAGGTCGAGGAACTGATCGCCCGCCTCGCGCAGAAGGCACGCGCCGCCGGCGTGCACCTGATCCTCGCCACGCAGCGGCCGTCGGTGGACGTGATCACCGGCCTGATCAAGGCGAACATCCCGACGCGCATCGCCTTCCAGGTGTCGAGCAAGATCGATTCACGCACCATCCTCGACCAGATGGGCGCCGAGGCGCTGCTCGGCCAGGGCGACATGCTGTACCTGCCGCCCGGCACCGGCTATCCGCTGCGGGTGCATGGCGCGTTCGTGTCCGACGACGAGGTACATCGCGTGGTCGACTACCTGAAGAAGCTCGGCGCGCCGCAGTACGACCCGGCAGTGCTGGCCGGCGATTCGCTGGAGGAGGGGGGGCTTGCCGGCGAAGGTAGCTCGGCCTCGGCCGAACCGGAGGCCGACGCCCTCTACGACGAGGCGGTCGCGATCGTGCTCAAGACGCGCCGGCCGTCGATCTCGCTGGTGCAGCGGCACCTGCGCATCGGCTACAACCGTTCGGCACGGCTGATCGAGGCGATGGAGCGCGCCGGGCTGGTGTCGCCGATGCAGAGCAACGGCAACCGCGAAGTGCTGGTGCCGGCGAGCGGCGAGCGATGACCCCGCGGCCGTCCCGCGTGCGGGCGCTCCCCGGCCGTGCCGGACCCCCGGAGCATCGCGGCAACGAGGTCAACCGGGGGCTCGTACAGGAGTCGTGGTACTACCTTCCCACGCCGACCGACCCGTCCACCACCATCATCCCGATACGGGGCGGACGGGTGGTCGACACCGAACGGATACGCAATCCTTGAACGTCGATCACCGAGATCCTGCAGCCC
>CANHBC010000216.1 GCA_947458835.1 Betaproteobacteria bacterium
GCTTCACCTGGGCGGCGCGCGCCGGGTCCGATTCCAGCAGTTCGATCACCGCGGTGTATCGCGCCACTGCCCCCGCGATGCCGCCAGGCTCGCGCGGCCGGACGAAGTCGAACAGGGCAGCCAGGGCTGCAGCCGGTTCACCCTGCGAGTCGTCGAAGGGCGAGAGCGCAGCAGCGGCGGCAACGGCCAGCTGATCAGCAGCAGAGAGTCGATGGGTCGGCATGGCGCGGCGGAATGCGGTGTCTGCCGAAGTGGCATGGCCGCATGATATCGGCAGCGCAACCCGCGCGATGCGGCGCGCCCATCAGAGGCGCTTCTTTCAACGCATTGCGAAAACCGCTCCGCACACCATCCGGTGCAGCGGGTGATCTTCGGAGCCTGCAAACGACGCCGTGAAGCTGGCGTCCCCAGGGGGATTCGAACCCCCGTTACCGCCGTGAAAGGGCGATGTCCTAGGCCTCTAGACGATGGGGACGAGGCGTGGTGCGGACTGCTGCAGATGCTGCCCGGTCTGGATGCAACCGGAACCACAACAACGTGATGCTACAACTCTGGAACTGCAACTGCTGGGTGAAGATTGGTGGAGGTAAGCGGGATCGAACCGCTGACCTCTTGCATGCCATGCAAGCGCTCTCCCAGCTGAGCTATACCCCCACTCGAGAGCCGCGAATTATACGCATGCCTGCGCGCTTGTGTAAACATACTGTCGATCGAATGCTGGATTTGTCTGGCGCCACTCACCCACGATCGAGATTGCCAATGCCGTCCGCCCCCGACCATCCCCTGCCCGCGGTCGCCGCCCGGTTCGCTCATGCAACCCGGGTCGCCATGCCGGTCGCGCAGGAACTGTTCGACACGATCGCAGCCGCAACCGGCGACGGCGTGGGCATGGCCCGCGAGCCCTACGGTGCGAACGAGCAGAAGGCCTCCGACCTGCTGGAGGCGAAGGCGCGGCAGTTGTCCCTCGAGGTCACGCGTGACCCCTTCGGCAACCTGTACATGACCCTGCCCGGAGCGGACCGCCAAGCCCCGGGGTGGATCACCGGTTCGCACATCGACTCGGTCCCCAGCGGCGGCAACTTCGACGGACTGGCCGGCGTGGTGGCCGGGCTCACCGCGGTGGCGACGCTGCAAGCCGCAGGGCTGGTGCCGCCCAACGACCTCACCGTGATGGGTGTGCGCGCCGAGGAAGCGAGCGCCTGGTACGCAGGGGCCCACGGCGGGCACATCGGCAGCCGTGCCGCGCTGGGTATCCTGCCGCCCGGCGAACTCGACTCGGCGATCAACAGCCGCAGCGGACGCTCGCTGCGCGAGCACATGACCGAGGCCGGTTTCTCGCCCGATCGCGTGCAGCAGGACCATGGCACGATCGACCTCGCGCGCTACCGTGGCTGGCTGGAACTGCACATCGAACAGGGACCCGTGCTCGAGCGGCTCGGCCTGCCGGTGGGCGTGGTCACCGCGATTCGTGGATCGTCCCGGGCGCGCAGCTGCCGCTGCACCGGCGCCTATACCCATTCCGGTGCCGTGCCGCACGAGTATCGCAGCGATGCAGTGCTGGCCACGGTGGAACTGGTGCACCGGCTGGAAGCGGAAGCCGCCCGCGTGCGCGCCTCCGGCGGCGATCTCACTTACACCGTCGGCAAGCTGTTCACCGATGCCGGCCTGCACTCGATCACCAAGGTGCCTGGCCAGGTCGACTTCTGCCTCGAGTACCGCAGCCAGGAGCGCCCGGTGCTCGACCACATGACCGGGTGGGCGCGCAGCCAGGCCGAGCGCATCGGCGCCGAGCGACGCGTCACGTTCGATCTGGGCACGTTCTCCGTGCAGGAGCCTGCCACCATGGATCCTGGCTTCCGCGAGGCCCTCTCTCTCGGGGCCGCCGCGCTGGACATCCCGGCGATGGACATCGCGAGCGGCGCCGGACACGACGCCCAGGACTTCGTCCATGCCGGGCTGCCCGCAGCGATGATCTTCGTGCGCAACGCCAACGGCAGCCACAACGCCGATGAAGCGATGGACCTCGCCGACTTCGAACTCGGCACCCGACTGCTTGCGTGGATGGTGGCGGGTCAGCCCAGGTAGCGCTCGAGCCGCGCCAGCACCCGCTCACGCGGCGACAGCGCGATCACCGCATCGAGCGATGGCGTCTGTCCGGTGCCGGCGACGATCGCACGCAGCGGCATCATCAGCTGGGGCAGCTTGAGCGAATGCCGGGCTGCGCTGCGCTTGACGAGTGCACCGATCTCCTCGCGCGTCCACGACAGCGTCGCCAGCTCACCGGCGAGTTCACGCAGCGGCCCGCGCACCGCATCGGTGAGGTGCTGCCCCAGCAGCGCCTCCGTCGGCTCGGCGGGGGCATAGAGCAGCCGCGCCCCGTCGGCCAGTTCCGCGAGCGTGCGCGCACGGTCCTTGAACAGCCGGGCGGCCTCCAACGGCAGCGGTCCGTCCGCCAGCGACACGCCCGCGGCCTCCAGACGCTGCGCCAGTTCTCGCCCCAGCCGCGCATCGTCGGCGACCTTGATGTACTCGTGGTTCAGCCAGCCGAGCTTCTCGGGGTTGAACTGGGCGGGCGAGCGGCTGATGTGGCGCAGGTCGAACCAGTCGATGAACTGCGCGGTATCGAACACCTCATCGTCACCGTGCGACCAGCCCAGACGCGCCAGGTAGTTCACCAGCGCCTCGGGCAGGTAGCCTTCCTCGTGGTACTGCATCACGCTGACCGCGCCGTGGCGCTTGGACAGGCGCTCGCCATCGGCGCCGAGGATCATCGGCACGTGGGCGAACTGCGGCAGACTCGCGCCCAGTGCCCGGTAGACGTTGATCTGGCGCGGCGTGTTGTTGACGTGGTCGTCGCCACGGATCACGTGCGTGATGTTCATGTCGAGGTCGTCGACCACCACGCCGAAGTTGTAGGTCGGCACGCCATCGGCACGCAGGATCACGAAGTCGTCGAGTTCGTCGTTGGAGAACGAGATCGGCCCCTTGACAAGGTCGTTGAAGGCCACCTCCCCACCGATGGGGTTCTTCAGGCGTACGACCGGTGGTACGCCAGGGGGCGGCGTACGCTTCGAATCACGCCAGCGACCGTCGTAGCGCGGCTTCTCGCCGCGCGCACGCTGCGCCTCGCGCATCTCGTCGAGTTCCTGCTTCGTCGAGTAGCAGTAGTACGCGTGTCCCTCGCGGATCATCCGTTCGGCGATCTCCTGGTAGCGCGCCAGGCGCTGCATCTGGAACTCCGGGCCCTCGTCCCAGTCGATGCCCAGCCACGACAGGCCATCCAGGATGGCCTGCACCGAGGCCTGCGTCGAGCGCTCGAGGTCGGTGTCCTCGATGCGCAGCACGAACTTGCCCCCATGCTTGCGGGCGTAGGCCCAGGAGAACAGCGCGGTGCGCGCGCCGCCGATATGCAGGTAGCCGGTCGGGCTGGGGGCGAAACGGGTGCGGATGGTGGACATGTCGACTCTGGCGAAGAAGGCGGAACAGCGCGCGGGGGTGACGGCCGGGCGGCCGGGCGCGACCGGGCATACGGGAGCGGCGGCAGACGGCAGCGGCGAAAGGCGCGCGCCCCACGATGCCGCAGCCTGCCGCGCTTTATACCCCAACCGCTGCGCGACCAGCCACCGGGCCAACCGATGCAGCCCGCGCCCCCCCGGCCGGGCGAAGCCCAAGGCGAGGCGCCGGGAGTCCGCCCGAGGCAGCCGGACCCGCCCTGCCCCGGCCCTTGCCGACGGGGACCGAGAGGCTCAGTCCAGGCGCACCTTCGCGGTATCGATCACCTTCTTCCAGCGCGCGTGCTCGGTGCGAATATGGGCGGCAAACTGGGCGGGCGTGCTGCCCACCGCCTCGGCGCCCTGCGATGCGAAGAACTCCTGCAGCTTCGGCGTGCGCAGCGCGGCCACCGCGTCGGCGTTGGTGCGCTTCACCACCTCGGGCGGCACGCCGGCGGGCGCCCACATGCCCAGCCACACCATCACCTCGAGGTCGGGGAAGCCCTGCTCGGCGGCGGTGGGGACATCGGGCAGCGAGGGCGAGCGGCGCGGGCCGGCCAGCGCGATCGCCCGCACCTTGCCGGACTTCACGTGCGGCAGCGCGGTGAGCAGCGTGTCGAACATGAATGAGATGTGGCCGCCGAGGAGATCGTTGGTGGCGAGGGCCGAGCCCTTGTAGGGCACGTGCTGCAGCCGAATGCCGGACCCGGCCTGCAGCAGCTCGCCCGCGAGGTGGTTGTTCGCCCCGCTGCCGTTGGAGCCGTAGGTCAGTTCGTTCGGGCGCTTGCGCGCGAGCGCCACGAGTTCGCGCAGGTTGCGCACCGGCAGCGCGGTGTTCACCACCAGCACGTTGGGCGTGGTGGCCACCTCCGTGATCGGCACGAAATCCTTCAGCGGGTCGTAGGCAAGCTTGGGGTAGAGATGCGGCGCGATCGTGTGCGTGCTGACCGAGCCGGTCATCAGCGTGTAGCCATCGGCGGGCGCGCGCGCGGCGACTTCGGTGCCCAGCGTGCCGCCGGCTCCGGGACGGTTCTCGATCACCACCGGCTGGCCCCAGGCGTCGGACAGGCGCTGCGACACCTGACGCGCGGCGATGTCGGTGGCCCCCGCCGCGGGGAACGGCACGATCATGCGCACCGGCTTGGCGGGCCAGGCCTGCGCCAACGCATCACCCGCGCCGAGCACGGACACCACAGCCACGGCCAGGGCCACGGGAAGGAACGCACCCCGCGCACGCGGGCGGCGGGCAGGCAGACGATGTCGGACAGGGTTCACGGCAGGCTCCGCAGGACGAGGGAGACGAAGTGTGCATTATTCCAGGCGTGGCCACGCACCGCCCGGATTGACCGGGCGGCTCGTCCATGCTTAAATCCGCCTCCCCATCAGGGGCGGTTAGCTCAGCGGTAGAGCACTGCCTTCACACGGCAGGGGTCACTGGTTCGATCCCAGTACCGCCCACCAA
>CANHBC010000217.1 GCA_947458835.1 Betaproteobacteria bacterium
AGACCTATTCGCTGACCCTCCAGACGCTGCTGTTCCTCACCGCGCTGACCTTCATCCCGGCCGCGGTGCTGATGATGACGGCGTTCACCCGCATCGTGATCGTGCTGTCGCTGCTGCGCCAGGCGATCGGCACGATGCAGGCACCACCGAACCAGGTGCTGATCGGACTGGCGCTGTTCCTGACCTTCTTCGTGATGGCACCGGCGTTCGAGCGGGCCTACCGCGAAGCCTACGTGCCGTTCTCAGAGAACCGGATCGACCTGGTGACCGCCGCAGAGCGCGGCGTCGCGCCGTTTCGCGAGTTCATGCTCAAGCAGACGCGCGAATCCGACCTGGCGCTGTTCGTGCGGCTGTCGAACACACCGCCGCTGCAGGGACCCGAGGAGGTGCCCCTGAAGGTGCTCGTGCCGGCGTTCATCATCAGCGAGCTGAAGACGGCGTTCCAGATCGGCTTCGTGATCTTCATTCCGTTCCTGGTCATCGACATGGTAGTGGCCAGCGTGCTGATGTCGATGGGCATGATGATGCTGTCGCCGGTGATCATCTCGCTGCCGTTCAAGCTGATGCTGTTCGTGGTGGTCGACGGCTGGAACCTGCTGATCGGGTCCCTGGTGAGGAGCTTCCAGCCATGAACCCGGAGGACTTCATCTCGATCGCACGCCAGGGGCTGGAACTCACGATCTTGCTGTCGATGCCGCTGCTGGCGGCGGCTCTGGTGACTGGCCTGCTGGTGAGCGTGTTCCAGGCTGCCACCCAGATCAACGAGATGACGCTGTCGTTCATCCCGAAGCTGCTGGTGATGTTCGCCGTGGCGGTGCTGGCCGGGCCCTGGATGCTGCAGCTGCTGGTCGACTACACCCGCCGGCTGTTCGAGAGCATCCCCCGCCTGGTCGGCTAGCAGGCAGCCGCGCGCGATGATCGAGCTGACCACCGCGCAGTGGAACCTGCTGCTCGCCACGTACTTCTATCCGTTCGTACGGGTGATGGGCTACCTCGCGACCGACCCTGTGCTGGGCAACCGGTCGGTCCCGATCCGGCTCCGGATCGGCCTCGCGCTGGCGATCTCGGTGGCGATCGCCCCGACGCTCGGGCCACTGCCGCCGATCGATCCGGCCTCCCCGGTCGGCCTGGCGATCCTGGCCCAGCAACTGCTGATCGGCGTGGCGATCGGCTTCGCGGTGCGGGTGATCTTCGCCGCGGTCGAGATGGCGGGGCAGGTGATGGGACTGCAGATGGGCCTGGGCTTCGCCACCTTCTTCGACCCGCAGACCTCCGCCCAGGTGCCGGTGGTCGGGCAGTACCTGGGCCTGCTGGCCATCCTGGTGTTCCTGTCGATCAACGGCCATTCGCTGATGCTGTCCACGCTGATCGAGAGTTTCCGCATCCTGCCCATCGGCACGCTGGGGCTGGACAGCAATGGCTTTGCGGCCTACGCCCGCTGGGGTGCGCAGATCTTCCTGATCGGCTTCACGCTGGCCCTGCCGGTGATCGCGACGCTGCTGATTGCCAACTTCGGCATCGGCATCATCTCGCGCGCCGCGCCGCAGATGAACATCTTCGCGGTCGGCTTTCCGTTCACCCTGCTGGTCGGATTCGCGTCACTGTACCTGCTGGTACCGTACTTCCTGCCTATCCTGGATCGGCTGTTCTCCGGCGGCGTCGAGACGCTCGTGCTGCTGCTGCGCGGCATGGCGGTCGCACCGGCGCGCTGAACCGGGCGCGCCGTGCCCGGCGGCTGTACGCCGGCAGGGGCCTGAATGGCCGCCAGCCGGGGGCGGTGTTGGGTAGAATCACGGTTTTCCCGCGGCGGGAGTCCGTCCATGTTTTCTGGCAGCCTGGTGGCGATCGTCACCCCGATGTTCCCCGACGGGAGCCTGGATCTTGACCGCCTTCGCGCGCTCATCGACTGGCATGTCGCGGAGGGCACGCAAGGCATCGTGATCGTCGGCACGACCGGCGAGTCTCCGACGGTCGACTTCGAGGAGCATTGCCTGCTGATCCGCATCGCGGTCGAGCATGCCGCCGGCCGGGTACCGGTGATCGCCGGCACCGGCGCGAACTCGACGTCCGAGGCGGTGGAACTGACGCGCTACGCGCGCGAGGTCGGTGCCGCTGCCGGCCTGTCGGTGGTTCCTTACTACAACAAGCCGACGCAGGAAGGCCTGTACCGACACTTCCGCACGATCGCCGAGTCGGTCGACCTGCCGCTGATGCTCTACAACGTGCCCTCGCGCACGATCGCCGACCTGTCGAACGACACCACCGTGCGGCTTGCCCAGGTCCCCGGCATCATCGGCGTGAAGGATGCCACCGGTGATCTCTACCGAACGAGCGACCTGGCCCGACGTACGCCCGCGGGGTTCTGCGTGCTGAGCGGCGATGACGGCACCGCGATGGCGGCGATGTTCTGCGGCATGCATGGGGTGATCTCGGTGACGGCCAACGTCGCGCCGCGGGCGATGCGCGCACTGTGCGATGCCGCGCGGGCAGGGCGCGTTCCCGAGGCTCGTGCCGTGAACGACACCCTGCTCGGGTTGCACCGTCACCTGTTCGTCGAGGCCAACCCGATCCCGGTGAAATGGGCACTGCAGCACATGGGCCTGGTCGATGCCGGCATCCGGCTTCCGCTCACGCCGCTCTCGCCGGCCCACCACGACACGATCCGTGGCGCCCTGCAGCAGGCCGGCATCGGCGCACCCACCGGCAGTGGAGTCCGTTCATGACGCATCGAAAATCCGGCACGTCGGCCGCGCCGCGGCTCCGGTGCCTGATCGTGGCTACCGCTGCGCTGGGCCTGTCCGGCTGCCAGACGGTATCCGGCGTGCTCGACGGCCAGCGCGGCGACTACCGGAACACCGGCCGCCTGCCACCGCTCGAGGTGCCGCCCGACCTCGCACGGCCTACCACCGACAACCGGTTCAACGTGCCCGAGGTGGGCGGTGCTGCGAGCGCGACCTTCTCCGAGTTCGATCGCGCACGCAAGGGCAAGCCCGCGGCCGGTGCGACCGGCGTGCTGCCGGAGGTCGACAAGGCGCGCCTGGAGCGCTCCGGCAACGAGCGCTGGCTGGTCGTGCAGGGCCCCCCCGACAAGGTGTGGCCGCTGGTGCGTGAGTTCTGGCTCGAGTCGGGCTTTCTGCTCGCCGTCGAGACGCCTGAAGCAGGGGTGATCGAGACCGACTGGAACGAGAGTCGGCCTCGCGTTCAGGAAGGCGGTATCCGTGGCCTGTTCGATCGCCTGCTGACCACGGTTCGCTCGACCAGTACCCGCGACCGCTTCCGTACCCGACTGGAGCGCGGGGCCGACGGCAGCACCGAGATCTACGTCAGCCATCGCGGCCTCGAGGAAGTCCAGGTCGGCACGAACAGTTCCGAGTTCCGCTGGCAGCCCCGGCCGAGCGATCCTGACCTCGAAGGCGAGATGCTGCGCCGGATCATGGTCCGCTTCGGTACCCCCGAGGCGGTGGCCAAGGCCAACCTCGCGAAGACCCAGGGTCCGGCACCGGCGCGTGCGCAGATCGTCAAGGCGGGCGACGGTATGGCCAGCCTCGACGTCGCGGACGACTTCGACCGTGCCTGGCGGCGTGTCGGCCTCGCGCTCGACCGTGTCGGCTTCACGGTCGAGGATCGTGACCGTTCCAAGGGCCTGTACTTCGTGCGCTATGCGGATACCGACGCGGCCCCGCAGAAGCCTGGCTACCTGTCCAGGCTCGCCTTCTGGCGCGGCGACGAGACCCCCGTGCGCAAGGCCGAGCAGTTCCAGATCGTTGTCGCCGGCGGCGAGACGGGCACCACTCGGGTGCGCGTGCTCAACCGCGAAGGTGCCGCCGACCGGTCCGAGACCGCCCAGCGCATCCTCACGGTCCTGCTGGAGCAGTTGCGTTGATCCGGCGCAGCCGGGCGGGGGCTCGCGCTCGCCCGCAGCGCTGATCCGTCGTGCGGTTCTGCTCGCTCGGCAGCGGCAGTACCGGCAATGCCTGGCTGGTCGAATCCGGGGCCACGCGCGTGCTGGTGGACTGCGGCATCGGACCGGAGCGTCTGGGTGCGCGACTGTTGCGAGCCGGGGTCGAGCCGTCTTCCATCGCTGCGATCCTGGTCACCCACGAGCATGATGACCACGTGGGTGGGGCTGCAGCCTTCGCCAGGCGGCATTCGATCCCGGTCCATGCAACCTATGGAACGTTACAGGGCGCGGGCAGTGCGCTGGCCGGCGTCGAACGGCTGCTCGAACTGGCGCCCTCCGGCAGCCTGTCGATCGGGGACCTCGAAGTGCTACCGGTGGCCGTGCCTCACGATGCGCGCGAGCCGGTGCAGTACGTGCTCGGCGACGGCCACGTCCGGCTCGGGGTGATGACCGACCTCGGATCGATCACGCCACACGTCGTGTCGTCCTTCTCCGGGCTCGACGCGCTGGTGCTGGAGGCGAACCATGACGAGGACATGCTTCGGCAAGGGCCGTACCCGAGGTTCCTCAAGGAGCGCGTCGGTGGCCGCTACGGACACCTGTCCAACGCGGTGGCGGCACGCCTGCTCTCGGCCGTGGCCAACGATCGCCTGCAGCACGTGGTCGCGGCCCATCTGTCGCTGAAGAACAATACCGAGGCACTCGCGCGACAGGCCTTCGCGGCCGCGCTTGGCTGTTCCGAATCGTGGATCGCCGTGGCCAGCGACGAGGGGCTGGACTGGCGCGAGGTCGTGTCCGCGCGCTGATCGGTGGTGGCCGGTGGCCGCCCTCATCGGCGGCGCATCGGCAGTGACCGCCGGGAGTGGCGCCATCGCTTGGCGCGACCCAGAAAAAAACCGGCCACGCGGCCGGTTTTTTTCCAACGATCCCCGTTGCCGGGGAAGGTTGCCCGTTACTTCTTCTGGGCGTCGGCAGGCGCCGGGGCCGGGGCGTCGGCGGCAG
>CANHBC010000218.1 GCA_947458835.1 Betaproteobacteria bacterium
GCCCGAGCGTGCGGCGCCATCCGGGAAGGCCGACGCGGGCCGGCACGACCACGCACATGGGCATTCGCATGCCCGCAAGGGCGAAGGCGGGCGTCCCACTGCGACCGATTCCAGCGGAGCGGTGGGCGGAGCCAGCCCGGCACGCGCTGCGGCCGCGCCAGCGCCAGCCGCCGCACCGGGCCGCGAGCTGACTGCACTGCTGGTCCAGTATGCCTCGCCGATGGCGGCCGCCCAGCTGCCGCGCCTCGTCAACGCCGGCACTGCGATGCAGGCCGCGTCGCCCGCCGCCGAGAGTGCACGGCTGAACCGCCTGGTCGGGGTCGGCGTGGACACCCTGCGCGTGTTCGCGCTGGTCCTGCTGGTGGCCGCCGGCCTGGCGCTGTTCATCAGCCTCTACGGCGCACTCGCCGACCGCAGCCGCGACCTCGCGATGCTGCGGGTGCTCGGCGCCGGAAGACGCACGCTGCTCCTGCTGGTGATGCTGGAAGGCCTGCTGCTGTGTGCGGCGGGTGGCGCGCTGGGGCTGCTGGCCGGACATGCACTGACCGAGTGGCTCGGTCGAAGCGTGCCGGCGCTGTCGCAGTGGGCGCTCACCGGCTGGACGCTGGCGCCTGGCGAGGGCTGGCTGGTCGGGCTGGCGCTGCTGATCGGCGCCGTTGCCTCGGCGCTGCCCGCGGTGCTAGCCTATCGGACCGATATCGCCGGGGTGCTCTCCCGCGGCTGAGCCGCCGTCCCGCGACGGCGCAAGCCCGCCGATGCCGGCTCCGCCGGCCGGTCCTCCGATCGCTGCCGACCCCTTCCTGCAGAGAATCCCTCCGAGCTTCCAGACATGTCGACGTTCAAGTGGTTGCCCTGGGTGGTGCTCGTCGCGCTCGCTGCGCCCGCAGCGCTCGCCTTCAAGACGCCGGCGCGCGACGAAGCGGCGTTCGCCTCGCCGATCCCGCCGCAGTTCCAGCAGAAGGCGGTCGACGAAAAGAACGGCACGCTGTCCTGGCGCACGCTCGCTCAGGTCGAGACCGTGAAGCAGCGCGACCGGTTCGTGCCGCAGTTCAGCCAGGCGGTGCTGGCGCTCGACAACCGGCCGGTGCGGTTGCAGGGGTTCATGATGCCGCTGGCGGCCGGTGACCAGCACCGCACCTTCCTGCTCAGCGCCCAGTCGCCCAGTTGCCCGTTCTGCCTGCCCGGTGGTCCTGATTCCCTTGTCGAGGTGCAGGCGCGGACGCCGCTGCGCATGAACGAGGAGCCGATCATCCTCGCGGGGCGGCTGCAGGTGCTGCGCAACGATCCTGGCGGGCTGTACTACCGGCTGGTCGACGCAACCCCGGTCACGGCGCGCTAGCGCCCCGGCCGCTCGACGGCCCCGACCGCGGGCCGGGCGGCGCCTTTCCCCGACCCGAGCGCGCCCGGTGCGTGCAATCCAATGCGTTGCAATCGCAATCGCGTTGCGTTATTGTCCGCCCCCGAATGCAACAGGTTTGCAGATTTGTGCCGGCGATGGTGTCTGGCACTGGTCCTGCAGCCAACAGGGAGAAGGCGGATGCACGATTGGTCGAGGCTTGCCGTAGTCGTGGCGGGGGCAGTGATCGGTGGCGGGTCGGCACTTGCGCAGGTGCAGGCCCCGCGGCAGGACGGCACCCCGCGTCCGGTGGTCGAGTTGCCGCCGGTGGTGGTGACCGGCAATCCGCTGGGCAGCGCGCTGTTCGAGCTCGCGGTGCCGGTCACCGTGCTGCAGGGCGAAGCGCTGCGGCAGCGGGTCGCACCTTCGCTGGGCGAGACGCTCAACGGTGAACCGGGCATCGCGTCGGGCTGGTTCGGTCCCGGTGCCAGCCGCCCGGTGATCCGTGGCCTGGACGGCGAGCGCATCCGGGTGCTGTCCAACGGCGTGGCCAACCTCGATGCCTCGGGCACCAGCGTCGACCATGCGGTCGCCATCGAGCCGCTGCTGGTCGATCGGATCGAGGTGGTGCGCGGGCCGGCCGCGATCCTCTACGGCAGTTCGGCCGTGGGCGGCGTCGTCAACGTGATCGACGGCCGGATCGCCACGGAAAACAACCGGCCCGGCGCGTCCGGCGCCATCGATACCCGGCTGGGCTCGAACGACCGCGAGCGTTCCACGGTGGCACGAGTCGACCTTGGCCTGCAGGGTGGACTCAACCTGCACTTCAATGCCTTCCAGCGCGACACTGACGACCTGCGCATCCCGGGCTTCGCCCGCTCCGCGCGGTTGCGCGCCACGACGCCGCCGGCCGGCGGCGTCGAGCCCTCCGGCGTCCTGGCCAATAGCGCGACCCGCTCCGACGGTGGCGCGTTCGGCGCATCCTACGTGTGGGGGCAGGGCTACCTTGGTGGCAGCGTCTCCCGCCTCGACTCGCGATACGGCACGGTACAGGAACCGACGGTCGCCATCGCGCTCGACCAGACGCGCGTCGACTTCGCCGGCGAGCGGCGGGACGTGGGCGTGTTCGAGGCGGTGCGCTTCAAGTTCGGCCGCAGCAACTATCAGCACCAGGAGATCGACGACGGGGTGGTCGGCACGACCTTCCGCAACCAGGGCCACGACCTGCGGGTCGAGGCTGTGCACCGGCCGCTGGGTCGACTGCGCGGGACAGTCGGCTTCCAGTCCACCCGCTTCGACTTCGAGGCGGTCGGCGACGAGGCCTTCCTGCCGCGTACTTCGAGCCGCATCCAGGGGCTGTTCCTGTTCGAGGAACTGAAGTTCGATGCACTCACGCTGCAGGCCGGTGCGCGCGTGGAGCGGCACGACGTCGGCGCGGACGAAAACCCGGCATTCGGTCCCGCCGCGAACCGCGACTTCACGACGCGCAGCGGATCACTCGGCGCGATCTACAACCTCGACCGCACCTGGGCCGTGGCGCTGAACTATTCGCACACCGAGCGCGCGCCCAACTATCAGGAACTGTTCGCCAACGGCCCGCACCTGGCGACCAACGCCTACGAGGTCGGCAACCGCGGGCTGGGTCTCGAGGTATCGAACGCGATCGACCTTTCGCTGCGCAAGCGTGCAGGCCGCGTCACCGGCAGCGTCGGCGTTTTCTACAATCGCTTCTCGAACTTCATCGCGCTGCTGCCGGATGCGAGCGTCGTCGACCCTGACCCGGCGCGCGCGCTGCCGGGCCTTCGCTTCACCGCGGTACCGGCCGCGTTCAAGGGCGCCGAGGCCTCGGCCCGCATGCTGCTGGTCGACCGTCCGTACCGGATCGCACTCGACCTCAAGGGCGACCTTACCCGCGCGGAGAACACCACTACCGGCGAGGCGCTGCCGCGCATCTCGCCGGTGCGCTTTGGCGGCGGGCTGACCTTCGAGCAGGGCCCGCTGACCGCGCGCGTGGACGCGATGCGTGTGCTTGGTCAGGACCGCGTGGCCGCCGCCGAACTGCCCACCGACGGCTACACGATGGTCAACGCGAGCATCGGCTATCGGTTGAACGTCCCGATGGCGCGGCTTGACCTGTTCCTGCGCGGCGTGAACCTGCTCGACCAGGAGGCCCGCAACCATGTTTCGTTCCTGAAGGACATCGCGCCCTACGGGCGGCGCGGCATCGTCGCGGGGCTGCGCGGGACGTTCTGATCGCGCCCGGCCGGGCGCGCGGGGCTGCGTATAATCTGGGGCCCTCCTGCCCGGTGCAGCCAGATGCAGCAGTACGAAGGCACGACCATCCTTTCCGTCCGCCGTGGTGCCGCCGTCGCGCTCGGCGGCGACGGCCAGGTCACGCTCGGCAACATCGTGATCAAGTCGACCGCACGCAAGGTGCGCCGTCTCTACCACGAGAAGATCCTCGCCGGTTTCGCCGGCGGCACCGCCGATGCGTTCACGCTGTTCGAGCGCTTCGAGTCCAAGCTCGAGAAGCATCAGGGCCACCTGCTGCGTTCCGCGGTCGAACTGGCCAAGGACTGGCGCACCGACCGTATCCTGCGCCGGCTCGAGGCCATGCTGGTGGTGGCCGACCATGACCATTCGCTGGTGATCACCGGCGCCGGCGACGTGCTCGAGCCCGAGCATGGCATCGCCGCGATCGGCAGCGGCGGCGCCTACGCCCAGGCTGCCGCGCGTGCGCTGCTGCAGTCGACCGACCTGCCACCGGCCGCGGTGGTGAAGCAGGCCCTTTCGATCGCCGGCGAGATCTGCATCTACACCAACCAGAACCACGTGATCGAGGAACTCCCCGGCCCCGCGGCCTGAAGTTCCACGCAACCGTTTTCGCGTACCCGGCGAGCAGGACCCGACATGAGTGCAATGACCCCGCAGGAGATCGTCCACGAACTCGACAAGCACATCGTCGGGCAGCAGGCGGCCAAGCGCGCGGTTGCGATCGCGCTGCGCAACCGCTGGCGACGCTCGCAGGTCGATGAGTCGCTTCGCCAGGAGATCACGCCGAAGAACATCCTGATGATCGGTCCGACCGGCGTCGGCAAGACCGAGATCGCCCGGCGGCTCGCCCGGCTGGCCGATGCGCCGTTCATCAAGGTCGAGGCGACCAAGTTCACCGAGGTCGGCTATGTGGGCCGCGACGTCGACACGATCATCCGCGACCTGGCCGAGGCGGCGATCAAGCAGGGACGCGAGGCCGAGATGCGCCGGCTGCGCCATCGCGCCTCCGATGCCGCCGAGGAGCGTGTGCTCGACGCACTGCTGCCGCCGGCGCGCGACATCGGCTTCCAGCAGGACGAAGGTGAGCGCAGTTCTGCGACACGGCAGAAGTTCCGCAAGAAGCTGCGCGAGGGCGAGCTCGACGACAAGGAGATCGAGATCGACGTGGCTGCACCGGCGCCCCAGATGGAGTTCCTCGCCCCGCCCGGCATGGAGGACCTCACCTCGCAGATCCAGGGGATGTTCCAGAA
>CANHBC010000219.1 GCA_947458835.1 Betaproteobacteria bacterium
AGCGCCCTCGGCGCCAGTAGCGTCAGCCGTGATGAAGTTGCCCGAGCCTGCGGTCCCTTCCGGCTCACCACCCGACGACCCGTCCACCGCAGGCGACACAGCGAGATCGTCGCTAATGACCGAAGCCTCGGCAGCCACTGCCACGGTGGCGGCGTCCGATGCTTCCACCGCCTCGGTGCGTGCCGCGTCCAGCGCCCCGGCGCCCGACTCGGACACGCCCTCAGCCGCGGACTCGAACGCCCCGCGCGCGAGCAGTTCATCCGAAGGAGCCTCGGAGGAAACCCCGGCATGGCCATTGAACAATGCGCCCGAGACGACGTCCGCAAGGGCGACGCCGCCGATCAATGGCAGAAGCGTACCGAGTCCGCGCTTCGACCGTTTCGAGCTTTGCTTCAATGACATGGTTGTTCCCTGGGTGACTAACGAGTGGGCTGTGGGCAGCAGCCTTCTTCATCTAATTAGACTTGTATCATATCTGGAACATTTTGCATACTTCAATCAGTATGCAGCGTGTGACTGGATACCGCGATGCGACCCTTACGGTGCACGACCACCCACCTCACCCCCGGAAATCTGCTGCTGGCCAGCGCTGGCCGGGACTGATAGAACCTGATGCAGACGTCAACGGACCCGCGACGTTTGATCGAATAGCAAGAAACGCACCGGCGCTTGCATCTACAGGTCGCGCCATTTCGACGGATGGCAGGCTTACTGTGGTGAAGGTTGCACCTACCCTATTACAGCTTCGCTAGTTTAGGGTGTCCTGCACGTTTTGCCTATTACTGACTTCGGTGTCCGGCTGGATAACTTGATAGGGGACGGCAAGATCGCCGCGCCGCGCCGAGGCGCGTCCGGCTGAATCGAGGTTCGGTGCCATCGCGCGGGTACCAGAAAGACCGTTTTTGCTTTACCGTCGACAGGTCGGTGGCAGCCGTGATCTGCCTGGCGACGTCAAGCACCGTTGGAGCATTGCCCTTGAATACGACGAAAGACCTTTCCACAGCGGAGGCCGCGCGCGAACTCGGCGTATCGATCAAGACCGTTCAGCAGTGGATGGAGAAAGGTGTGCTTTCGGGATGGAAGACGGCTGGGGGCCACCGTCGCGTCAATGCCGAACAGGTACGAAGCCTCGCGGCAGCACGTCGTCGCGACCGGCGAGCCGAGGAGGATTCCGGATGTACGGTCCTGGTCATCGAGGACGACCCCGATGTCTGTCGGCTCTACGAAATCATCAGTCGGTCGTGGCGCGTGCCGGTCGACATGCATTTCGCGCACAGCGGCACGGCCGGACTGATCGCGATCGGCCGGATCCGGCCGCGCTTCGTGGTCGTCGACCTGAACATCCCCAAGCTCGACGGATTCCAGCTCATCGATGCCCTGAGCGAGGATCTGCAGGCGTCCGCACCCGGTTATTGCGTGATCACCGGGATGACGCCCGAAGCGGTCGGGCGCAAGGGAACACTGCCCGAGGGATGCCCTGTGCTGACCAAGCCGGTCGATTTCGACACGCTGGAGTCACTGATCGAGCGCGCTTATGCCGCTCCGGGGTCGCGCCGAGCCGGTGCGACGGGTTGAGTTGCGTTTTTGCCTGGTCTTGATCCTCGCGGGTAGCACTCAGGCTTTCCAACTTCGGGTTGCCTTGCCGATCCAGCCGACGTGACTGGGCTCCAGGCCTGTGCGCGCAGGCCGTTCCGCTGAGTGAACATGCACCGTTCAGGGGCGTGATGCGTCGCCCGGCACCAGGGTATCCTGGTGCGGTGCGTCGCCCTCCCCCGCGGTTCCATGGCTGCTTCGGCGCCGGCTGAAGTGCCGGCCTGCTCGATCGAGCGGACGTACGACTGTGGCACCGGCGGCTGTCGGAGCGTTGAGGACGGCCTCGTTCAGACCTGACGTTATCGCGTCGATACGGCGACCCGGCAGGTGTGCGGTACCCACGCGGCGCCGCTCGCGCTGGTACGCAGCGCAGCGCGACGCGGCGCTACGTTATCCGCCCCCCGGAGCCTCATCCTGCGTCAGGCACCGGATTGGAAGACGTAACTCGCTGTTGCGTCAGGGCTTTTGTCACGTGGACGCGTCTCCCGCCCAAAGGCCAGCCATAACTACAGTGCTTGATAACACTGCCGATCGACTAGCCACGCGTGCCTGATCTGTAGGCGGAGCGGGCCGGGCAGCGAACAGGGCACCCTGTAGAAGCTCACCTGTCGGCGGTGCGAGGGCGGTCGGATGCGCCTGCTTGGCACGTGTACACGACGTTGGTCGTCCTCGCGGCGGTCAGTACCGTAGAAGCTCACCTACTCCTTGACGGCGGTAGCGCCCAGCCAGTGCGCTACTTTGTCAGCGACCGCGTCCACATCGATCGCCGAATGGATCTCGATCAACACACGCTTCTCCCCCTTAGCCTGAATGGTCGCGATCAATGCTCCGTCACGTAGGACCCGGACCGGCACAGATTCCTTTGCAGGACGCACCGCCGGTTCTCCGAGGAGTTCGGACAGGACCTGCCTCGAGGGGCGTGGTACGGTACCACGCCGCGAAATCTGCTTTGCGCGTTCGAGAACCGATTCCGGATCGACCTGCAATGCCTTGGACAGCAGACCTGCCCAGTGCACCTGGAGGTCGGTGGGTGTTTCGAACGCGGACACGACATCGTCCGGCAGCTCGGCAAGCTTCAGGAGTTTGGCTGCGTTGCTGAAATCGATGCCTGCATGCTCTGCCAATCGCCTGACGGACGGGAACAATCCGTTGCGAAGCGCCGTCTGGATGCTCTTGCCATGCTCCCAGGGACTCAGGTCGCGTCGTCCGCGGTTCTCCTGGTCCATCTGGAGCCAGAGGTCCCGATCACTGACCTCCTCTACGATCGCCAGCACGTCCAGACCGAGATCCAGGCAGGCACGGTGGCGACGATGGCCGAAAACGATCTCGAAGCTTCCCGGATCCCGAGCCGGCCGCACCTTGATCGGCTGGACGTTGACCCTTGCCTGCGCAATCTCACGTTTGAGCTCGGCGAAGGCCTGCGATTCGTATTCACTGTCGTGGCGATTGACGAAGGCCGAGGCCCGGACCTGCGCAGGATCGAGCAGCCGGACCGGCACGCTGCCTTCAAACTCCGCCAGACGCGCCTTCACTTCGTCCAATTCTTTGCCGAGTGCCCCGCCCTGCCCGAACGCCGCCATCATCGCGCCAACACCGGTAAACGAACGCGACGCGTGGGCGGTCGCCGCGGTGCCCGCTGTCGTTCCGGCAGCCGACTCGGGCGGCGCGCTCGGCTGACGACCCTCGGGGTGATCCGGACGAACAGACGGCGCCGGCTCAGTGGGGGGGAGATTGATGAGTTTCGATTTCTCGGCGATTCGCTTCATCGTTGCGCCCTCTTCCGCGGATCCATGCGCCCTGCCCCGGCAGCATCGTCGGCATTCCAGCTCGACACTTTAGGCGCGGATCCCGCCGCACGCCGTGGTACCGTACCACGCCGTCTGTAGTCCCCGATCGCCCTGCTCGTGTTGCGCACCCGGCCACTCATCACAGCGCCTGGGCCTGGCGCCGCCACACTGCGTGGATCAATTGTTCGATGAGCTCGGTGACGCGCTCGTACGCATCCGCCGCACGCTTGTAGGTCCGGTTGTTTCCATCGTAGCGAGTGATGTCGTAGACCGTTCCGAACTCCGCCGCGCTCGAGTTGGCCACCGCCGTCTTCGGAATTTCCACCGGCATCACCTTGCCCTCGTAGGCCTTGCCGATCCACTCCCGTACGACGGAAGCCGTGGCGTCGTTGTTGTCGACGCGGGTCAGGAGCACACGGATGAAATCGAACTCCTTGGTGATGGCCCGGCGCTCGACAAGCTGGGCCGTGAGGTCTGAAAAGAGCCGCCAGAACTGGGCGGAGGACGCGACATCCAGCGCGTTCGGGGGCAGCGTCATGACGATCCCGTTGGCTGCCATCAACGCATTGATCGTGACGTAGGACAGGGCAGGGGGCGTATCGATGATGATCACGTCGTAGTCGCGCCGCACATCATCGATACCCATGTTGAGCACATCCCAGAACGCGAAAGAGGGATCCTGGCTCTGACGCGCTGGCAGCATGAACTCAGCAGCGAACAACAGCGGGGCGGCCGCGACGAGATCGATGCCATCCCAGTACGTCGGACGTATGGCAGGGCGGATCGACGCTTCGGTACCCGCGCACAGCTCGAGAATCGTCTCGCTTTCGGCCACCTCGGAATCCGGCAGTATCCCGTGCAGGGTGGTGAGGCTGCCTTGAGGATCGCAGTCGATGCACAGTACCCGATGGCCACGCAAGCTGAGGCCCTGGGCGAGCGACATGGCGGTCGTGGTCTTGCCGACGCCACCCTTGAAGTTTGCGATGGTGAGCACACACGCTTCCGCCGCGCCCGGACGCCGCGCCTGGGCCCGGTACGCGCGCACCCATGTGCGCGTCTCCGCCAGCGTGAACTCGCGCCGCGTACCAGTCTCGTTCGGGGTCCCGGGGGGCAGGTCACCTTTCGACAAACGGTAGGCAATCTGACCGCGCTCGACACCACACATTGCAGCTACTTGTGAGGCGTTGAATCGTGGAGCGGTCTTGCGGGCCGTGGGCGAGAGCATCGCACCGCGAACCTGCGAGACCAGGAGCGCCGCGCGATCCGCCTGGTCGATGATGCTGCTCAAGGGTTGCGGCGTCAGGTGGATCGCTGGAGAATTCAAGGGATTGTCCATTCGGATGTAGTGTTGGCGCAGTTACGGTTCATGTGCATGC
>CANHBC010000220.1 GCA_947458835.1 Betaproteobacteria bacterium
CCCAGGCGCTGCGTGCGGCAGGCGCCGCTGCCGGAGCGCCTGCGCCAGACGCGCCCGGCGGGTACGTGCGCGGCGCGGCGGCCTCGCCCGGCATCACTCAGGCCCCGAAACGTTCGGCGATCGCACGTTCGATGCGGCTTGCCGAACCGGCGTCCTCGAGCGGGTTGCGGCGCAGCCGGTGGCGCATGGCCGGCGGTGCCACGCGCCGCAGGTGCCGGTCGTCTACCGCCCGGTCGCCATCGAAGGCCGCTAGCGCACGAGCGGCACGCATCAGCGTGAGCTCGCCGCGCAGCCCGTCGGTACCCAGGGCCATGCACAATCCGGCCGCCTGTTCCAGCACGCGGTCGGGTACCTGAACGTCCGCCAGCCGGGCGCGCGCGGCGGTCAGCCGACGCCGCAGCTTCGCGTCCTCCTTTTCCCACGACGCGATGAAGCCCGCCGGATCGCGCTCGAACGCATCGCGCCGGCGCACGACCTCGATGCGCGTCGGCAGGTCGGTGGGCGTCTTCACCTCGACCGACAGGCCGAACCGGTCGAGCAGCTGAGGGCGCAGCTCGCCCTCTTCCGGGTTGCCGCTGCCGACCAGCACGAAGCGGGCGGGATGGCGGATCGACAGGCCTTCGCGCTCGACCACGTTCTCGCCGGAGGCAGCCACGTCGAGCAGCAGGTCGACCAGGTGGTCTTCGAGCAGGTTGGCTTCGTCGATGTACAGGAAGCCACGGTTCGCGCGGGCGAGCAGCCCCGGCTCGAACGCCTTCTGGCCGTGGGCCAGCGCCCGCTCCAGGTCGAGCGCACCGACCACGCGATCCTCGGTCGCTCCCAGCGGCAGGTCGACCACCGGTACCGGTACCGCATGGCTCTTCGGGACGGCCGCCCCGGCAGCTGGCCTGGCCTTCGCGCCCCCCGGCGCACCCTTGCCGCCGCCTGCAGCCGCGCCCGGGTCGCACGCCCCGCACAACCCCGCCACCTTCGCCGGGTCGCAGCCGTACGGACAACCCACCACCGCCTTCATCGTCGGCAGCAGCGCCGCCAGCGCGCGCACCGCGGTCGACTTGCCAGTGCCACGGTCGCCGAAGATCAGCACGCCGCCGACCGACGGATCGACCGATGCGATCAGCAGCGCGAGCTTCATCTCGTCTTGTCCGACGATTGCGGAAAACGGAAACACTGCAGCCATGCGTGGACCCGATGCTGTCGATTGAAGCTGGTCATTGTAGAGCAGCCCCGGAGCACCGGCCACGCCGCGGCGACGCTTTCGCCACGCCCGCGCGCGATGCCGTGCATCATCGGGCCGTTCCCACTGCCCTGCCGCGCGATGAACCCCGACGAAACGGTCTCTGGACGCCTCGCTGCCCATGTCGCCGCCCTGCAACATGACCGCTTGCCGCCGCGCATCGTCGAGCATGCGAAGGTGGTGATGCTCGATACCCTGGCCGTGTCCTGGGCCGGCTCGGACGCGCCGGGCTGCCGCGAGGTACACGACCTGTTCGCCGGCGACGAGGGCGCGCCACAGGCGACCTGCTGGGGGTTCGGCACCCGCCTGCCAGCCGCCGACGCGGCATTCGTCAACGGCACGACGGCTGCCGCACTCGACTACGACAGCTTCGGGCGCGACGCGCCGGTACATGCGGCGATCGTCGTGCTGCCGGCCGCGCTGGCGATGGCCGAACGGGTACGGGCAACCGGGCGCGAGTTCCTGTGCGCGCTCGTCGCAGGCAATGACGTGACCTGCAGGATCGCGGGATCGCTGGTGTCGCCGCACCGCGGATTCGCCTACACCTCGGTCGTGGCGGTCCTGGGCGCGGCCGCCGCCGCCGCGCGCCTGATGAAGCTCGACGCCACCGCCACCCGGCATGCGCTCGGGCTGGCCTTCCAGCAGGCCGGCGGCACCCAGCAGGCCAACCTGGAACCGGCCCTCGCCAAACGGCTGCTGTCGGCCTTCCCGGCGCGCGCCGGCATCCTGGCGGCCCGGCTGGCGGCGCAGGGCATCACCGCACCTGCCGAGATCTTCGAAGGCAGGCTCGGCTTCCACACGCTCTACCAGCCGGTCGATCCGGCGCGGCTGCTCGATGGCCTGGGCGAGCGCTTCGACAGCGATGCGGTGTCGATCAAGGGCTATCCGAGCTGCAGCTGCAACCATGCAGCCATCGCCGGCATGCTGTCGCTGGTCGCGCGCCATGGCCTGCAGCCCGAGGACGTGGAGTCGGTCGAGGTCACCGCCAGCCCGTACATCGTGCAGCTGGTCGGCGCCCCTTACGCACCCGGTGACGACCCCCAGGTCAGCGCGCAGTTCAGCCTCCCCTACTCGATCGCCTGCGCGCTCCTGCGCGGGAGGCTGGGGCTGGCCGAGATCGACCCGGAAGCCGCCCTCGACCCGGCGCTGCGCGCACTGGCCGCACGGGTGACGATGCGTGCCGAGCCGGCGTTCACCGGCACCCGGGCGCCCGTGGTGCTGAGGGTGGCCAGCCGCCGCCACGGCCTGCTCGAGCAGCGTGTCGACCATGTCCCGGGCAGTGACCAGGCGCCACTGGGCGCCGCCGCGATCGACGCCAAGTTCGACGAGTGTCTGGCGCGCGGCGTGCGACCGCTCGACGTCGCGCGCATCGGCCAGCTGCGCGAGCGCGTGGCCGGGCTGGAGGCGATCGACGACGTATCCACGTTCTTCGACGGCCTCTTCGTCGACTGACGACCGTGACCCGGACGAGCCCCATGCCTGCGCCCCCCGACCGTCGCGCCCGCGACTGTGCTCGCGCGCACGCCTTTCGGTGCGCGCGCGGATCCTGGTGGATGGCCCGCCCTGGCTCGCCTCGGACACCGTGCGCCCGGTGCTGCGCACGCCAGACGACCTACGCATCGACATCCTGATGCGCCAGGTCGCCGCACCGTACTGAACCGCTCAGCTGGGCTTCAGGCCCACCTGGCGGGCGATCTTCCCCCACACCTGCATCTCGCGGCGGATGAATGCATCGAACTCCGCCGGCGAGTCGCCGACCGGGATTGCGCCCTGGGCGGCCAACCGCTCGGCGAGATCGGGCGCCTTCACGATGCGCCCGATCTCGCGGCCGAGCCGGTCGAGCGCCTCCTTCGGGATCTTCGCCGGCGCGAACACCCCGTACCACTCGTACGTGTCGTAACCGGGCAGGCCCGATTCGGCGAACGTCGGCGTCTCAGGCATGCCGGGCGAGCGCTTCGTCGCGGTCGTCGCGATCGCTTTCAGGCGGCCGGTCCTGATGTGCTGGAGCACGCCGGGCGGCCCGCTGATCAGCAACTGGATCTGGCCGGCGATGAGGTCGGCGATCGCCGGTGCGCCACCCTTGTACGGGATGTAGGTGACATCGATGCCAGCCATCACCTTCATCATCTCGACCGACAGATGGCCCGAGGTGAGCTGCCCGGGCACGCCGTAGTTCAGCGCACCCGGCCTCGCCTTCGCGTGCGCGATGAACTCCTTCAGCGTGGCGGCCGGCACCGACGGGTGCACGGTGAGTACGCCAGGGACGATCACCATGTTCGACACCGGCGTGAAGTCGCGCAGCGTGTCGTACGGGAGGTCCTTCATCACGAAGGGATTGACCACGTGCGGCGTGAGCAGCGTGCCGACCGTATGCCCGTCGGGCGCGGCTCGCGCGATGATGTCGCTGGCAATCACGAAGGCGCCGCCCGGCCGGTTGTCGACCAGGACCGGCTGGCCGACCGATTCGGACAGGCGCTGCGCGACGAGCCGCGAGACCAGGTCGTTGGTGCTGCCCGGCGGCACCGCGACGATCCAGCGCAACGGGCGCGACGGAAAGGCCTGGGCCGATACGGACTGCGCCGCAAGGAACCCGGCCAGGCCGAGCACGGAAGCCGCAACTGCTGCGGCGCTGACTGATGTGAAACGCATCCACCCCTCCTGTGTGTCGGCCCCTTGTGGCAGGCCGCGTCCCGTCGGTGGGTCCCGGCAGATCCGCCAGGCCTCGCCTTCTCGTTGTGCGGGCTCACCATCGACCCTGTCCGGACTGTAGCAAGCTGCGCGCGGGGCGTACACACCCGAGGCTGGCGCAGGCCTTACACTCGGTGGATCGTTGCTACTCCCTGCACAGGACACCGGAATGATCGAACCGCTGCTCGAACAGGCAGGCCGCGTTGCCGCCCAGCTCAAGGCGCGCGGCCAGACGATCGCCGTCGGCGAATCGGCCGCCGGGGGACTCATCACCGCCGCGCTGCTAGCGGTGCCCGGCGCGTCCGCGTACTGCAGGGGCGGCCTGGTGGTCTACACGCGCAACGCGCTGGTGTCCCTCAGGTCGATCGACGTCGCGAAGCTCGACACGATGCGCGCAGCGACCGAGGCCTATGCGCGGTTCGAGGCGCAGACCCTGCGCAGCCACTTCGAGACCGACTGGGGACTGGGCGAGACCGGCGCGGCCGGCCCGACCGGAAACAAGTACGGTGACCCCGCCGGCCACGTCTGCGTTGCCGTGGCCGGGCCGGGACTGGGCACGTCGCCGAGCGAGGTCGGTGAACGTTCGCGCACGATCCGGACCGGCAGCGCCGACCGCCTCGGCAACATGCAGGCCTTCGCGGCGGCGGCACTGCTGCTGATGGCCGAGACGCTGGAGGAGCTGGCGCCACCGCACTGACACCTGCAGGCGTACAGACGCGACCGGCGCACGGACATCACGAAGACCACAGGAGGAGACGACATGGCCAGCAGCATCCCGATCACCCAACCCACCGATGCCTCGCGCCGCCGCGCGCTGGGCCGCATGGG
>CANHBC010000221.1 GCA_947458835.1 Betaproteobacteria bacterium
CGCCTTGGCCCTTGCCTGCGCCTCGCGCGCGGCCGCCGCCTTCGCCCGCGCGCGCTCCTGCTCGGCCAGCACGCGGACGATCTGCTCGACCAGCCGGGTGAGCCGGTCCTCGTCCCGGCGCAGCGTGGCCATCTGCCGCCGGCTGGCCTCGATCTCCTTCGACGCGCGCGCGAGCACGGCCCGGTGACGCCCACGTTCGGCCTCCAGCCGGGTACGCTCGCGTGCGGCCTCGGCCTCGAGCGCTGCCAGTTCCGCCCCTTTCTGCCGGCGCTCGCCCGACAGCGTCGCCAGCCTTCCCAGTTCGCTGCGCAGCGCCTCGATCTGCTCGTTGTAAGCCCGGTGCAGGTAGCCGTAGTAGTGGAGCAGCCGGGCAGCCTCCGCCGGGTTCGCACCGGACAGTGCAAGCTGCAGCGGGTCCGGGTCGCCGGCGACGTAGCGCCGCTGCAGCAGCCGGCCGAGACGCTCCTGCTGCGCACGCACCCTCGCCTCGACCGCGCCCGACTCGCCCGACAGCCGTGCGATGTCGGCATTCACCGCCTGCTTCTCGCCGACGATCTCGAACAGCCGGCGGCTGGCGTTGCTGATCGCGCGCTCCGACTCGCGCAGCGCATCGGCCGCATCGGACTTCACTTCCTCTGCGCCGGCGACCTTCTTCTGGAGTGCCTCGATCCGCTGCCGCAGTTCCTGCAGTTCACCGCGGGCCGCGTCGGCCGCCTTCGGCGAGACAGCGGACGCGCCCCGGACGTCGGCGGCGGAGACCGGCAGCGCGGCAGCCGCGGCCAGCACGACGGGGGCCAGCGCGACCAGCCTGGCGACCGGTCCACGCCACGGGGCAGACCACCGTCGGCGCGGGACCCGCCCCGCGTCCGGCGCGCCCGGCGGCCCAGGCTGTTTCGGCAGGCGGATCAGTCGAACGAGACCAGCGGACGGCCGGTCATCTCCGGCGGCTGCGGGACGCCCATCATGCGCAGCAGGGTCGGGGCGATGTCCTGCAGCGCCCCGCCGTCGGAAACCCGGGCAGGCCGGCCGACATGCACCAGCGGCACGACGTTGAGCGTGTGCGCGGTATGCGCCTGCTTCGACTCCGGGTCGAGCATCATCTCGGCATTGCCGTGGTCGGCGGTGATCAGCACCTCGCCGCCGACGGCGCGCATCGCCGCGACCACCCGGCCGAGGCAGGTGTCGATCGCTTCCACCGCCCGGCACGCGGCGTCGAAATTGCCGGTGTGGCCAACCATGTCGCAGTTGGCATAGTTGCAGACGATCGCGTCGTAGCGGCCGCTGGCGATGGCAGCCTCGAGTTCGGCGGTGACCTCGAACGCGCTCATCTCGGGCTTGAGGTCGTAGGTGGCGACCTTCGGCGAGGGCACCAGCACACGCGACTCGCCCACGTAGGGATCCTCGACCCCGCCGTTGAAGAAGTAGGTGACGTGCGCGTACTTCTCGGTCTCGGCGATGCGCAGCTGGGTCAGGCCGAGCGAGGCGAGGTACTCGCCGAAGCCGTTGTGGATGGCGTCGGGCGGGAAGGCCGCGGGCAGCGCGTCGAACTCGTCGCCATAGCGGGTCAGTGTGACGTACGCCGACAGGGACGGGCGCTCGGCGCGCGCGAAGCCGTCGAACGCCGGGTCTGTGAACGCCCGGGTGATCTCGCGCGCGCGATCGGCGCGGAAGTTCATGAACACGACGGCATCGCCGTCGCGCAGGGTGGCCGGACGCGTGCCGGGCGGAACGATGGCGGTCGGCTTGACGAACTCGTCGGATTCGCCCCGGGCGTACGCCGCGGCCAGGCCCTCGAGTGGATTGCTCGCGGTGCATTCGGCGCGGCCGAGGGTCATCAGGTCGTAGGCGACCTGCACCCGGTCCCAGCGCTTGTCGCGGTCCATCGCGAAGTAGCGCCCCACCAGCGAGGCGATGCGCGCGTCGGCCGGCGACCCGGCCTTCGCCAGCACCTTCTCGAGCATCACCAGCGTCGGCTCCGCGCTCTTCGGCGGGGTGTCGCGGCCGTCGAGGAATGCATGCACGTAGACACGGCGCAGGCCGTTGTCGAAAGCGAGCTGGACCATCGCGGCCAGGTGCGCCTCGTGGCAGTGGACGCCGCCCGGAGAAGCCAGCCCGAGCACGTGCAGCGCGCCGCCGGAGGCCTTCGCGGCGGCGATCGCGCCCAGCAGCACGGCGTTGGTCGCGAACGCGCCGGTCTCGATCGCGTGGTCGATCTTGGTCAGTTCCTGGTAGACCACCCGGCCGGCACCGATGTTCAGGTGCCCCACCTCGGAATTGCCCATCTGGCCACCGGGCAGGCCGACATGGCGCTCCGAGGCATCGATCGTGGTGTGCGCGCAGCCGCGCCAGAGCGCGTCCCAGACCGGCTTGCGCGCATGCGCAATGGCGTTGTCGTCCCCCCCCTCACGATAGCCGAAGCCGTCGAGGATCAGCAGCAGGGCGGGGGTGATGCCGGAGGGTCGCATCGGCACTGCGGCGACGGGAACAGCGGCGGATGGCGACCCGGGAAGCGTCCCGGAGGGCGGCTGGGCAGTCATGGGCGGTCCGGTGAGGGCTTGCGGAGGCCGGGCGAGGGGCCGGGCTCTTGTCTTGACCGGCAATTCGGCATGGACGTTGATCCTACTTCATAATACGCGCCCGTCGATATCCGGGCCGTGGCTTTTGTCGCTGGCCTGTCCGCTGGAGCGCAGTCGAGTGAGTGTCTGGGAATTCCTGCAGCAGAACATCCTGCTGGTCACCGTCGCCGTGGTCAGCGGCGCGCTGCTCGCGTGGCCGTTGCTGATGAGCCTGGTCAACGGCACCTCCGAGGTCGGGGTGACCGACGCCGTCAACCTGATCAACCGCAAGGACGCGCTGCTGATCGACGTGCGCGAGCCGGCTGATTTCGCGGCCGGACACATCCCGAACGCGCGCAACGTGCCCGCCGCGCAGGTAGCCGAGCGGCTGAAGGAATTCGAGAAGTACAAGTCGAAGCCGGTGATCGTCCACTGCCGCAACGGGCAGCGTTCGGGGGCGGCCACCAACGCCTTCCGCAAGGCCGGCTTCAGCGAGGCGGTGAAGCTGCGCGACGGCCTGACCGCCTGGGAGCAGGCCAACCTCCCGATCAAGAAGGGCGCCAAGGGCTGACCGCCCGCACCGCCGCCGACCAGCAAAGCGCACCCGGACAGGAGACGCAGCGATGCCGAAGATCACCATGTACGCGACCGGGGTATGCCCCTACTGCCAGATGGCCGAGCGCCTGCTGCGTTCGAAGGGCGTGACCGAGATCGAGAAGATCCGCATCGACACCGACCCGGCGATCCGCGACCAGATGATCGAGCGCACCGGGCGCCGCACCGTGCCCCAGATCTACATCGGCGAGCACCACGTCGGCGGCTTCGACGACCTCTCCGCGCTCGACCGCGCCGGTGGCCTCGACCCGCTGCTGGCCGGCCACTGATCGCACCGAACGAACCCCTGCCCCTCCGCCGCCCAGGCGGCAACCGAACGGACCCATCATGGCTGAAACCAACCCCGCAGCAGACGCGACGCAACCGCAGTTCGCGATCGAGAAGCTCTACATCAAGGACCTGTCGCTCGAGGTCCCGAATGCCCCGAACATCTTCATGGAGCAGGGCCAGCCGGCGGTCGACCTGAACCTGCACACCGAAGGCAAGCACATCCGCGACGACGCGTACCACGTCACGCTGACGGTCACGGTGACCGCGAAGATGGGCGACAAGACACTGTTCCTGATCGAAGTCGTGCAGGGCGGCATCTTCCGCATCTCGGGCGTGCTGCCCGACATGATGCCCCAGGTGCTCGGCATCACCTGCCCGAACCTGCTGTACCCCTACGCCCGCGAGGTAGTGTCCGACGTGTCGGTGCGCGCCGGCTTCATGCCGATCGTGCTGCAGCCGATCAACTTCGAGATGCTCTACCAGCAGCAGGCGGCCGCGACTCAGTCCGGCGAAGGCCAGGCTCACTGATCCCGGCATAGAGCGCCGTGGCGGGCGTCACCGGCATGCGCAGCACCCTGGCGCCAGGGTGGTTGCGCCCGGCCGCCCTGCTGCTGGCGCTCGGCGGGCTGCTGGCCGCGCTGCCGGCCGGCGCCCAGGAGTACCGGTCGATCGGCGAGCCGGCGACCATCCTGTACGACGCGCCGTCGACCAAGGCCAGGCGACTCTGGATCCTCGGCCGGGGCTACCCGGTGCAACTGCAGGCGACGATCGAAGGCTGGAGCCGCATCCGCGATGCGGCGGGTGATGTCTCCTGGGTGGAGAACCGGTCGCTGTCGACCGCACGCACGGTGCTGGTCCGGGCGGCCATGGGCACGCTGCGCAGCAGCCCGGCCGAGGCTTCGCCGGTGCTGTTGCGCGTCGGCCGCGACGTCGTGCTCGACATGGTCGAGCCCCCGGCCGGCGAATGGGTCAGGGTGCGCCATCGAGACGGCGTCGTCGGGTTCATCCACGTGAACCAGGTCTTCGGACTGTGAACCTCGCGGTGCTCGGCGCCGGCGCCTGGGGCACGGCGCTGGCCTCGGCGTTCGCCGACCGCCACGCGGTCACGCTCTGGACCCGCGACCCGGCGCATGCGGCCGACCTCGCCGCCAGCCGGGAGAACCTGCGCTACCTGCCCGGGCACCGGCTGCCGGCCTCGATCGCGGTCGACTCCGACCTCGGCCGCTGCGTAGCCGGCGCCTCGCTGCTGCTCGCGGTGGTGCCCACCGGTGCGCTGGCCG
>CANHBC010000222.1 GCA_947458835.1 Betaproteobacteria bacterium
CCCCCCCCCCCCCCCCCCCCCCCCCCCTTCTCCCCCCCCCCCCCCCCCCCCCCCCCCCCCGCCTTTCTCTCTCTCTCTCTCTCTCTCCCTCCCTCCCTCCCTCTCTCCTCTCACTCTCTCTCTCCCTCTCTCTAACCCACCATGGGAGATGGGGGCAGAGACAGGTGGACTCTCTCTCTCTCTCTCTCTCTCTCTCTCCCCTGCAGGCGGGAGAGAGAGAAGGCAGACTCTCCCTCTCTCTCTCTCCCCGGCAGGCGGCGGAGGCCGGGCACGTGGAGGCGGACTACGTGATAGACCTCGGCTCGGGCGATGGCCGCCAGCTGATCACCGCGGTGGCGAAGTTCGGCGCGAAGGGCGGACGCGGCTTCGACCTCGATGACGAGCTGCTGCGCCAGGCCAACGAGAACGCCCGCAAGCAGGGCGTCGCCGATCGCGTGGCGTTCATCCGGCAGAACATGTTCCAGACCGACGTCAGCGCCGCCTCGGTGGTGACGCTCTACCTGCTGCCGGAGCTCAACCTGAAGCTCAGGCCGAAGCTGCTGGCGGAACTGCGTCCGGGCTCGCGCATCGTTTCCCATGATTACAACATGGGAGACTGGCAGGCCGAGGAAGCGGTCACGATGCAGGTCCCGGAGAAGCAGGTCGGCAATCCCGGCGTGAGCTATGTCTACCTGTGGATCGTCCCGGCGAACGTTTCCGGCAGCTGGCAGGCGAAGCTGCCGGGCGGGCAGCCGCTCGAGCTGACGGTCCGGCAGCGGCTGCAGGATCTCGACGTACGCGGCACCGCCGGTGGCAAGCCGGTCAACGTGACGCTCGCGACCCTGCGTGGCGAGGATCTCCGGATCTCGGCCGCGGTCGAGGTCAACGGTCGCCCGCTGCGCCATGACTTCACCGGCAAGGTACGCGGCGATTCGATCGAAGGCAGCGTGCGCGTGTTCGACAAGGTCGAGTCCAGCGTGCCCTGGTCGGCTGCCCGCAGCGGTGGCCGCGCACCGTCGATCGACCCGTCTGCGGGGACGCGCTAGATGCCCTCCGCTCTGCGGGATGGCCGTCGTCGCCGGGTCGCACTGGCCCTTGCCGGCAGCTGGGCCGGTGCGCTGCCGCTCGTCCTGGTCGCAGGCCGGGCCCTGGCCCAGGACGACAAGCCGTTCTCGCCGTTCATTACGACGCCGAACAACACGGTGATGCGCATGCTGTCGATCGCGACCGTCGGCAAGGACGACCATGTGATCGACCTCGGTTCCGGCGATGGCCGGATCCCGATCACCGCCGCGTTGAAGTTCGGTGCCAGTGGCGGTGGCGTCGACCTCGACGCGAAGCTGGTCGAGGTGTCCAACCGGAACGCAGCCGAGGCAGGCGTGGCCTCGCGGGTGCGCTTCGAGCGCGGGGATGTGTTCGCCGCGGACGTGCGCAAGGCGACCGTCGTCACCCTGTACATGCTGCCGCCGATCGTGCAGGGGCTCAAGCCGGTGCTGCTGCGTCAGCTGCGTCCGGGCAGCCGCATCGTCAGCCATGACTTCCCGTTCGACGGCTGGCAGGCCGATGCGACCGAGACGTTCTTCGCGCCCGAGAAGAACAACGGTCGTGGCGGCGAGAGCACGGTGTTCCTGTATGTGGTGCCGGTGGAGGTCCATGGCCGTTGGACGCTGACCATCACTGGCAACAGTCCGGACATGCTGCCCGGCCCCTTCGAGTTGCGGCTTCAGCAGTCCAACCAGCTGCTCGATGCGGAGCTGAATGTCGCCCGCCAGGTGTACGCGGCACGCGATGCTCGGCTGGCAGGCGACCGGGTGCGGTTCACGACCGCGCTGCCGGTCGAGGCCGGCGGGCCGCCGCGGGTGCCCTGGCAGTTCTCGGGCCGGGTCGATGGCGAGACGATGACCGGTATCGCCCGCAATGACCGGGGCGGTGAAGTCCGCTGGCAGGCGCGCCGGACCGCCCGCCGATGATCGGCGGCGGACCGGCGGGCGGCCATCGCCCCTCCGGACTGCATTCGATGCACTGACATTCTCCGCGGTTGCAGGCAAACTGCGCACCGCGAAAGCCGGGGCAGGGCGTGACCGTGCCCCGGTTTCCTCGACCTGGCGGCCTCCAGGACCGCGCGCCGCGAGACCAGAACCACAGCACGACGGGAAGCACACGGGTATGCCACACGAGCAGGGAAACGGCCGATCGATGCCGCTCGACGGTACTGCAATCTCCGATCGGATGCCCCGCCGGCGGTGCGTCCTGGCCGGACTGGCGGCCTCCGGGCTGCTGCTTGCACTGACTGCCGGACCCGTCCGGGCGCAGGAGCGTTTCTCGCTCTACGCGCCCAGCCCGCAGAGCGTGGCCGAGGCGATGGCGAAGATGGCCGGCGTCGGCAAGTCCGACGTCGTGGTCGATCTTGGCGCGGGCGACGGCCGCATCGTCATCACCGCCGCTCGCCTGCATGGCGCGCGCGGCTTCGGCGTGGAGATCAACCCGGAACTGGTCGACGTGGCCAACGACCTCGCGAAGCGTTCGAGGGTCGGCGACCGCGTGAGCTTCATGCACCAGAACGTGTTCGACGCCGACCTGCGCAAGGCGACGGTCGTCAGCATGTACCTGTTCCCGGAACTGATGCGGATGCTGCGCCCGAAGCTGCTGGCCGAACTCCAGCCCGGGACGCGCATCGTCAGCCACGACTTCAGCTTCGGCGGCTGGCAGCCGGACGAGCAGTTCACCTTCTTCGCGCCTGACAAGCTGGCCGGCGCCGGCGCCGATGCGCGGGTCATGATGTGGATCGTGCCGGCACGCGTCGAGGGCAACTGGAACTGGACGCTGCCGGTCGGCGGCCAGCCGGTGAACTATGCGTCGATCGTCGAACAGCGCTTTCAGTTCGGCGAGGGTGCCGTGCGCATCGGCAACCGGCGCGGCGTGTTCTCCGACTTCAGGCTGCGCGGCGACCAGGTGTCGTTCGCGCTGCGCATGACGCTCGACCCGGGCGTGATGGTCGTGCACGAGTTTCGCGGCACGGTGAAGGGCGACCTTATCGAGGGTACGGCGCGCGTCACGCCGGACGGCGGTACGCCGGCCGAGCTGCCGTGGCGTGCGACGCGTACCGCAGCCACTACCTATTTCCAGCCCACCGGGCTGGCCGTACAGTGAACCTTGGAGAGTCCATCTTGCTGAGCATCCTGCGGCGCACCCGCGCCATCCTGACCGCCGCGTTGCTGCTGCCGGCCCTGGCGGCCGCCCAGGAGCAGTGGTCGTTCCCGGCGGGCAGCAGCCCGTTCATCATCGACCGCATGGTCAAGGTCGCCAGCCTGCGCGATGGCGACGTCGTGGTCGACCTCGGCTCGTTCGACGGGCGCATCGTGCTCGCGGCAGTGCGCAGCAATCCGAAGGTGCGCGGGTGGGGCGTAGACATCGAGGCGAACCTCGTCGCGCAGGCCAACGAGACGGCAAAGCGGGACGGGCTGGCCGACCGCGCGCAGTTCTTCCACCGCAATGCGTTCGACGTCGACCTGCGGGAGGTCACGGTCATCAACATGTGGCTGTTCCGCAGCCTGACGCAGCTGCTGCGTCCGAAGATCCTCGCCGAGGCACGCCCGGGCACGCGCGTGATCGTCAACGGCGCGCTGATCGATAACGCGAACATGATGGGCAACTGGCAGCCCGACCGCGTCGACCGCGGCGACGGCAGCCAGAGCCCGATCCTGGTCTGGGTGGTGCCGGCGCGCGTGGAGGGCGCCTGGTCCTGGCAGCTGCCGCTGGGCGGCGGCGAGGCCCGGTCGTACGACCTGCTGGTGAGCCAGCAGTTCCAGGTCATCGAGGGCCATGCCCGTGTCGGCAACCGTCGCGAGTCGGTCAGCGATGCACGCCTGCAGGGTGCGGATATCTCGTTCACGCTGGAGGTCACGGTCGAAGGCATCGGCCGTGTCCGCCATGCGTTCAGCGGCCGCGTCGAGGGTGACGAGATCCGGGGTACGGTCACCGTGACTCCGGCCGAAGGCAAGCCGCAGCAGCTGCCGTGGGTGGCCCGCCGCGGTACCGCCGCGTCCTGGTTCAGGACGACTGGCGTCAGCATCAAGTGACCCGCGACGGCATCGCCGCCGCGCCAACCGACCGGACTGCACAACGATCATGAATGTCCTGACTGCTTCCATCGTCCGTCCCGCCGCGCGCGTGCTGCTCGCGGCCTCCGTCATGCTGTCCTGCGCGGGCGTCGCGCAGGCGCAGGAGCGCTTCTCGCTGTTCGTGCCCAGCGCCCAGCCGACCGTCGAGCGGCTGGTCAAGCTCGCGCGTATCCAGGACAACGACGTCGTCGTCGACCTGGGTTCGGGCGATGGCCGCATCGTGCTCACTGCGGCCCGCGACAACCCGAAGGTGCGCGGCTGGGGCGTGGACATCAACGAGAACCTGGTGCGCCAGTCGAACCTGGCAGCGCAGAAGCAGGGTGTATCCGATCGCGTGCAGTTCCATCACCGCAACGTGTTCGATGCCGACATCCGCGATGTGACGGTCATCAACATGTGGCTGTTCCCGGAACTGATGCGGTTGCTCCGGCCCAAGATCCTCGCCGAGGCGCGGCCGGGCACGCGCGTGCTGACCCACCTGTTCGACATGGGATCGTGGCAGGCCGATGAATGGGACAAGGAAGCCGGCTCGGCAGTCGGCCTCTGGATCGTGCCGGCGAAGGTCGAGGGCTACTGGACCTGGCAGTACACGCTCAACGG
>CANHBC010000223.1 GCA_947458835.1 Betaproteobacteria bacterium
CAGAGCTCCTCGAGGTTGTAGTGCGCGCGCACCGTCGGCTGCATGATGTGCACGACCACCTTGCCGAGGTCGACGAGGATCCACTCCCCGGTCGCCTCGCCCTCCATGCCGATCACTTCGGCGCCGGCTTCCTTCAGCTTGTTGCGTACGTTGACAGCCAGTGCCCGCGTCTGGCGGTTGGAGTCGCCCGAGGCGATCACCACCCAGTCGCAGAGCGTCGTCATCTTGGTCACGTTGAAGGCGACGATGTCCTTGGCCTTCACGTCCTCGAGCGCGTCGATCACCGCGCGCTTCATCGCGTCTATTCTCATGCGCACTCGATCATTGGTCTTCAGCCTGACGGTAGATGCCTCGTTCCAGAATGTAGTCGAGCACGGGCTGCGGCAGCAAGTAGCGTGCGCTTGCCCCGTGCGCGACGAGCCCCCGGATTCGGGTGGCCGAGATCTGCAGTACGCTGGTCGGGGCCAGGTAGATCGCCCCGGCCGGCTGTTCGGAAAGCCCGCCGACCTCCGTCACCCGGCGCGCGCGCAACTCGGCGGTGAGTGCGGGGTCGAGCGGGGCGGTCGCAATCGACGCGTGTCCGCCACGCTCGGCGACGGCGAAGTGGGCCAGGCCGAACAGGTCGCGCCAGCGGTGCCAGCGATGCAGCCGGGCGAAGGCGTCGGCGCCGAGCATCAGGCAGATCGGACGCCGGGGGCCGAACTCGGCGCGCAGTTCGGCCAGGGTGTCGACCGTGTAGCAGAGGCTGGTCTTCGAGACCTCCCGGTCATCGGCCACCAGCCGTGCGTTGCCTGCGATCGCCAGGCGCACCATGTGCAGTCGCTCGGCGCCCGACACGGTTGGCACCGTGCGCAGCGGCGGCATGTTCGCCGGCATCAGACGCACCTCGTCCAGGTCGAGCGCATCGCCAAGTTCCTCGGCGATGCGCAGGTGCCCGTAGTGGACGGGGTTGAACGTTCCCCCGAGGATGCCGATCGGCTTCACTGCGGGGGCCGTGCGGCGTGGCCGGGGGAGCCGTGCATCAGAGCAGCAGCCGGCGCACGTCGGAGAGCAGGCCGTTCAGGTGGGTGATGAAACGCGCTCCGGTCGCCCCGTCGACCACCCGGTGGTCGTAGGACAGCGACAGCGGCAGCATCAGCCGCGGCACGAAGGCCCCGTCGACATACACCGGACGGATCGTCGCCTTCGACACCCCTAGGATCGCCACCTCAGGTGCATTGATGATCGGCGTGAACGCGGTACCGCCGATGCCGCCGAGGCTGGAGATCGAGAAGCAGCCGCCCTGCATGTCCGTGGGCTTGAGCTTCTTCTCGCGCGCCGCCTCCGACAGCGAAGCCAGTTCGCGGGCGATCTCGGACACGCCCTTGCGATCGCAGTCGCGGATGACCGGCACCACCAGCCCGTCAGGCGTGTCGACCGCGACACCGACGTGGACGTATTTCTTCAGCACCAGGCTGTCACCGCCGGGCGCGAGCGACGCGTTGAACGTCGGGAACTCACGCAGCGCCCGGGCCACCGCCTTCACCAGGAAGGCGAGCACGGTGAGCCGTACGCCCTGCTTCTTCAGTGCCTCGAGCTGGACCTTGCGGAACGCCTCGAGGTCGGTGATGTCGACCTCGTCGAACTGGGTGACATGCGGGATGCTCACCCAGTTGCGGTGCAGGTTGGGCCCGGACAGCTTCTGGATCCGCGACAGCGGCAGCGTCTCGACCGGCCCGAACTTCGAGAAGTCGACCTGCGGCAGCGGCGGCAGGTCGAAGGGCAGGCCGGCGCCCCTGGCCGGCGCGGCCATTGGCGGTGCCGACAGCGCACGCTTGACGAACGACTGGACATCCTCCTTGACGATGCGCGCCTTCGGTCCGCTCGCACCGACCTGCGACAGGTCGACGCCGAGTTCGCGTGCGAAGCGGCGCACCGAAGGCGACGCATGCACGCCGACCACCGGGGCGGCCGCAGGCTCTGCCACGGCGATGGCGGCAGCGGCAGGGAGCGGCGCGGCGGGGGGCTGGACGGCCGGAGCCGGTGCCGATGGCTGGGCTGCGGCGGGTACGGCTGCCGCCGGGGCCGCGGTAACGGCGACCGGGGCGGCCGATGCAGGCGTGCCCGCCGCAGCGCCCTCGTCCACGTCGAGCATCAGCACCAGGGATCCCTGGGACACCTTGTCGCCGACCTTGACCTCGATCGACTTCACCGTGCCGCCTGCCGGGGCCGGTACCTCGATCGTCGCCTTGTCGGACTCGAGCGAGATCAGCGGATCTTCCTTCTCGATGCGTGCACCGACCGAGACCATGATCTCGACCACCGGCACGTCCTTGAAGTCGCCGATGTCGGGGACCTTCACTTCCATCGTGTTCGCCATGCGCCTACACCGTCGTCGGATTCGGTTTGTCCGCGTCGATCCCGTAGCGGTCGATCGCCTCCGCGACCTTCTCGATCGTGATCGTGCCCTCGTCGGCCAGCGCCTTCAGCGCAGCCACTGCCACGTAATGCCGGTCGACCTCGAAGAACCGGCGCAGGTTCTTGCGGGTGTCGGAGCGGCCGAAGCCGTCGGTGCCGAGCACGACGTAGCGCCCGCGCACGTAAGGCCGGATCTGGTCGGCGAAATTGCGCATGTAGTCGGTCGCTGCGACCACCGGCCCGGCCCGGTCCTTCAGGCACTGCTGCACGTGTGACTCGCGCGGCGGCTCCGCCGGGTGCAGCATGTTCCAGCGCTCGACGTCGATGCCGTCACGGCGCAGTTCGTTGAAGCTGGTGGCGCTCCAGATGTCGGACTTGATGCCGAAGTCCTGCTCGAGCAGGTCGGCCGCTGCGATCACCTCGCGCAGGATGGTTCCGCTGCCCAGCAATTGCACCCGCGGTGCCTTGTCCTTGCGACTGGCCTGGGCCTCGCGGAGCAGGTACATGCCCTTGAGGATGCCGGCCTCCGCGCCCGCGGGCATCGCCGGGTGCGCGTAGTTCTCGTTCATCACGGTGATGTAATAGAAGACGTCCTCGCCGTTGGCGTACATCCGGCGCAGCCCGTCCTGGACGATCACCGCCACCTCGTAGGCGAAGGTCGGATCGTAGGAGATGCAGTTCGGGATGGTCGCGGCCATCAGGTGGCTGTGCCCGTCCTCGTGCTGCAGGCCCTCGCCGTTGAGCGTGGTGCGTCCCGCGGTACCGCCGAGCAGGAAGCCGCGCGCGCGCGAGTCGCCCGCGAGCCAGCACAGGTCGCCGACGCGCTGGAAGCCGAACATCGAGTAGAAGATGAAGAACGGGATCATGGTGACCCCGTGGACGCTGTAGGCGGTGGCCGCGGCGATCCACGAGGACATGGCGCCGGCCTCGTTGATGCCCTCCTGCAGGATCTGGCCCTTCTTGTCTTCCTTGTAGAACATGAGCTGGTCGGCGTCCTCGGGCCGGTACAGCTGGCCGACCGACGAGTAGATGCCGAGCTGGCGGAACATGCCCTCCATGCCGAAGGTGCGCGACTCGTCGGGCACGATCGGCACCACCAGCTTGCCGATCGCCTTGTCGCGCACCAGCGTGCCCAGGATGCGCACGAAGGCCATCGTGGTCGAGATCTCGCGCTCCTCGGTGGACTTGAGCAGCGCATCGAACGCCGACAGCGGCGGGATCTCGAGCGGGGCGGCGTCGCGCCGGCGCTGCGGCACCGAGCCGCCCATCGCGGCGATGCGGCTGCGCAGGTACTGCATCTCTGGGCTGTCCTCGGCCGGCTTGTACAGCGGCACCTCGTCGAGCTGGTCGTCCGGGATGGGAATGCCGAAGCGGTCGCGGAAGGCGCGGATGGACACCGTACCCATCTTCTTCTGCTGGTGGGTGATGTTCTGGCCTTCGCCGGACTCGCCCATGCCATAGCCCTTGATCGTCTTGGCGATGATCACGGTCGGCTGGCCCCTGTGCTCGGTGGCTGCCTTGTAGGCGGCGTACATCTTGTGCGGGTCGTGGCCGCCGCGGTTCAGGCGCCAGATGTCCTCGTCGGACATCGTGGATACCATCTCGCGCAGTTCCGGGTACTTGCCGAAGAAGTGCTCGCGCACGTAGGCGCCATCCTTCGACTTGAAGGTCTGGTACTCGCCGTCGACGCATTCCTCCATGCGCTTGAGCAGCAGCCCCGACTTGTCCTTCGCCAGCAGCTGATCCCAGTACGAGCCCCAGATCACCTTGATCACGTTCCAGCCGGTGCCGCGGAAGTCGGCCTCGAGTTCCTGGATGATCTTGCCGTTGCCGCGGACCGGGCCGTCCAGCCGCTGCAGGTTGCAGTTGATCACGAACACCAGGTTGTCGAGCTTCTCGCGCGCGGCGAGCGAGATCGCGCCCAGCGACTCCGGCTCGTCCATCTCGCCGTCGCCCATGAACGCGAACACCTTGCGGTTGGCGGTGTCGGCGATGCCGCGGTCGTGCAGGTACTTCATGAACCGCGCCTGGTAGATCGCCTGCAGTGGGCCCAGGCCCATCGACACCGTGGGGAACTGCCAGAAGTCGGGCATCAGCCAGGGGTGGGGGTAGGAGGACACGCCCTTGCCGTCGACCTCCTGGCGGAAGTTGTCGAGCTGCTCCTGGGTGATCCGGCCCTCGAGGAAGGCGCGCGCATACACCCCGGGCGACGAATGGCCCTG
>CANHBC010000224.1 GCA_947458835.1 Betaproteobacteria bacterium
ACTGGACCGGTTCCCCGACGCAGGAGGTTGCCCTGCGGCGACTGGACGCCGCAATGACCGAGGCGAGAGTCGAGGCGCGGATCGAGGCCTTCCGGCGCATGAACCTCGTCGCCAATGCGGGCGTGCAGTTCCTACAGCCGGTGATCGAAGGTGCCCTGGGTAGCTTCGCGGTGGACCAGTCGTTCCCTGGTGAGTGGGGCGGTGGCTGGCGCGGCATCCTGCGCACGTATGCTCGGGTGATCGAAGCCGACCTTCTCCGCCCCACGCTTCGTTCGCGAGTGATGCTGGTCGGTTCGATGAGTGGGTACGACACGCATTCCGCTCAAGGGAAGATGTCCGGACGCCTGCCGGACCTCCACGCGGACTGGGCTGTCGGGGTCGCCTGCTTCCGCGATGCGATGGTCCGGCTGGGCGTCTGGAACAACACGCTCATGCTCGACCACAGCGAGTTCGGCCGCTCGCTCCTGCAGAACGGAGCGGTCGGGACGGATCATGCGTATGCGCGCGACGCCTTTGCCTTCGGTGGCGCGGTCCGCGGCTACGGTCGGGATGGCAGCAGTGGATTGTTCGGCCAGTACCCGGCGGTCCTGTCCGCGTCGGGGACCGGGACGAATGACCTGGTCGGCGGGCAGGCCGGGGGCGGGGCGCTGGCGCCAGGCATCAGCCTCGAGCAGTACTGGGACGCGCCGCTGCGCTGGTTCGGGGCCGATTCCTCGGACGTGGCGGATGCGCTGCCGAGGCGCAGTGCCTTTGGTGCGGCGGTCAACCTCATCTCCTGAACGATCAGTGCCCCGCCAGCGATGGCAGCCGATCCGCGAACCGGCGGATGATGCTCGACTGGAACAGATGTGCTTCGGCGTACTTCCGGGCGTTGGCGGCGTAATGGCTGCAAAGGACCGGATCGACCGCCAGTCGTCGGATCGCGTCGGCCATCTGCGCGGCATCCTCGGGTTCCACGAGGATGCCGCATTCGCCTTCGCGCAGGATCAGCGCGAGGTCGCTGGACGCGGGCGATGCCGCGACCACGGGACGACCGCTTGCCAGGATGTTGGACAGCTTGGAAGGCAGGACGATGTCGGTCACCGCCCGCTTCTGGGGAATGATCGAGACATCCGCCGTCGCTAGGAGTTCGGACAGCCGTTCGAACGGCTCGAGGGGCCGGAACTGCACGTTCTTCAGGCCGGCGCTCTCGGCCTTCGCCTGGAGTTCGAGCCGTTCCGCGCCGTTGCCGACGATCACGAACCGGACCCGGGGCTCGTCGGAAAGCAGCGCGGCTGCGTCGAGCAATGATTCAAGTCCCTGCTTTCGCCCGAGGTTTCCGGAATAGAGCACGACGAAATCCCTTGCCTGCAGTCCCCACTCGCCGCGAAGCGACGTGAGCCGGGATTGCGGCCGAATGATCGAATCATTGGCCCAGTTCCGGAACAGCAGGGTCTTCGATTCAGGCACCCCCTTCAGGATGATCTTCCGCCGCATGCCCTCGCTGATGGTGGAGACCGCGCCGGCGATCCGGTAGTTGAGGCGTTCCAGCGCGTAGAGCGCCCGCGTGAGCACGCCCGGCTTCAGCATGCCGAGTTCCACGGCCGCATCTGGTTGCAGGTCCTGGACGTGCAACAGTGTCCTGCTGCCCTTGAGGCGCGCGAGTACGGCGATCGTGGCGCCCAGCGCGAGCGGTGGCAGTACGATGATGGTCAGGTCGCTGCGCGGCGACAGCAGGTAACCGATGGCGGCGCTCACCACGAAGCTGAGTTCGTGGAGGATCCGCTTCATGGCCGTGGGGCGCCGCGGGACATGGAGATAGCTTCGCAGCACGTCGACCCCGCCGATAGAGTCCCGCCTGAACAGGCGGCGCGCATCCTCGGGGCGTTGCTCCCAGTCGGGGTAGTACGGAAAGCCTGCGTGTACCACCACGCGGTGGCCATCCATCGCCAGGAACTCCGCCAGTCCCGTCGTATAGACGCCGATCCCCGTTCGTTCGGGCGCGTAGTTGATGGAGACGATCGAGATTCGCACGTTCGGTGGCCTGGATGAGGAAGCAGCAGGTTGCGGCAAGCCTTCGTTCAGCGCGTACGAAGGTAGCGGACGTGCCGCATCGGGTTGAACTTGTACGCAAGCCGCCATGCCTTCAGGGTGATGCCTTGCGCGAGCGGGATTCCGTGCGCGGCGATCTTCTCCCCGATCCGCGCCTGCTCGATCGCGAGCTTCTCCAGGTAGCCCCGAGATCCGGTGATGTTCGCTCCGTACAACCGGAAGTCGCCAAGCGTCCGGTCGGTCCTGGCGAAGCGCATCCCCTGCAGGGCCATGTCCACGAGCAGTTCGCCATCCCAGCAGACCCGATTCGACGCGTTGAATCCCCCCGCGGATTCGAAGGCTCGGCGCCGGAAGAAGGTGCCCTGCTGGGTCACCGTGCAGACGCCCGCGGCGTAGGCGCGCAGGTCGAACCGGTCAGCCGAACGGCCCCGGGGGGACGGTCGATCGTTCGCGTCGGTGATGCGGATCCCGCCCGCAAGCACGTCCACCTCGGGATGACGCTCGAAGTACTCACCCACGAAGGCCAGCGAACCCGGGCGCAGCGCATCGTCCGCGTTGATGTAGCCGAGGATGCTGCCCGTGCTCAGGGCAAAGCCCTTGTTGAGTCCGTCGGCAGGACCCTTGTCCGGATCGAGGCTGCATGCAGTGATCTGGTGGCGATGACGTTCGATGATCTCGCGGCTGCCGTCGGTCGATCCCGGGTCGACGACGATGTACTCGATGTCCGGGTAGGCCTGTCCGGTCACCGATACGATCGCCCGCTCGAGGAACTCGGCCTGGTTGAACGAGATGGTGACGATCGAGATCTTTGGCAGCATGCGCATCCGTGGTGTCTGGTCTGGTTCAGGGGTCGCGTTCGTGCAGGCAGCCGATGCCGGCAAGATCGTGCTTTCACGCAGCGCGCGCGCGGGATCTGTGGCGCACGATGCCTTCCGAGATGATCGTGCGCAGCCGTGCGGCCGATGCCTGGATGTGGAAATGCTGCCGGAAGCAGTCCGCCGCCCGCTCTCCCATCGCGGACCGTGCGTCCTGATCGATGCCGACCCATCGGCGGATGAGCCCGATCGTGCCTTCGAGGGTGTCTGGCGCGACCAGGCCTGCGTCTGCGGCCTGCACTTCACGGAAGATGTTCACCTGGTCCGAGATCAGTACCGGCCGCTTCAGCGCCATCGCTTCGGCCACGACGATCCCGAAGTTCTCCTGGTGCGACGGCAGGATGAAAGCCTCGCAGGCATGGTAGGCCCCCCACTTGGCGCCACCGGTGAGCATGCCGGTCCAGGTGATCCGCTCGGCCACGCCCAGCGCCAGTGCCGACTCGCGCAGGGCCGGGCTCCAGCGGGCGTCGTCCGGGCCGGCCATCACGAGGTGCAGGTCGTGCTCCGCGGCCGTGGCAGCGAAGGCCTTGACGAGCAGGTCGCAGCCCTTCTTCGGATGGATCCGGCTCAGGTAGAGCAGCAGTCGGCGATCGCGCAGCGCCGGGAATGCACCGAGGAACGCCTGCCTGTCGGCCCTTTCGTCCGTCCTCGGCGGTTCGATGCCGAATCCGGCCACCGCCTCCTGGGCGCGGTACAGCCAGAACGATTCGCGGGCTAGCACGCGCTCCTGCTCGCATGTGAACAGGACGTTCGTTGCGTCGCGCAGCACGCGGTACTCCGCCCAGGGCCAGTAGAGCCACTTCTTCAGGTGCTTGAGCGGATAGGCGCGGCGGAACCACGGATCGAGCATGCCGTGGGGGAAGACGAAATACGGGGTGTCCTGCCCGGCGAGCGCTTTCCAGGTGGCGAGGCCGTGGAACTGCCAGAGACCGTGGACGACGACGGCGTCGAATCGTCGGGCGTTCTCGCGCAACCATCGCGCGGCGCCCGGGGCGAGGCCGTACCCGCCACGCGCCGGTCCGAGCCCGGTGGTCGGCACCGGCCATCCGACCGCTTCCAGTTCCGCCGGGCGGTCGAGCGACGCGACCTCGGAGCCCCAGCCGACCCGTTCCATCTCGAGGACGATCTGCCTCAACCCTTCCTGCGGACCGCCGCCGCGGGCATCAAGCGATCGGATGACGTGCAGCAGTTTCAATGCGCCTCCACCGACAGGATGGACCAACGGACCTGGGCGGCGCGTGGGCACTCGCTCATCGACAGGCCGGACAGGGAAAGGGTCGAGCAACTGGATGGGCAATCTAGCACTACTTGCGCCTGGTCTTCGTTAAGAAAGACACAGGCAGGGAGGTCACGCAGTCGCTCCCTTGAACCGACAGGGTCGAGTGGGGTCAGCGGCCCTCGGTCCGGTTCGGCGTCGGTGACCCTGCGGAGGCCAGCCTGAGTTCAGTGACCTTCACCGAGATCATGTACTCGTATATGGACGCCATCGCCGCGTAGCTGAAGCCCGCCGATCCGTCGAGGAAGCCGCGCCGAAGCCCGTACAGGTACAGGAACTTCACCAGCGGCCGAAACGGCAGCCGGTAGAACAGTTCCTTCTGGTGGTACCGCCGCTCGTTGAAGTCGCGACCGAACAGGGCGGTCCTGAGCGACAGCGGATACTCGCCGCTGCGTGTCT
>CANHBC010000225.1 GCA_947458835.1 Betaproteobacteria bacterium
CGGCACGCCGGCAGTGGCACGGTTGCGCCGCGCCGGCGCGCGGGTACGCGCGGCCCGGTCGACCGGGCCGCTGCGGCGGGATTCGGGGCTGGCTGAACGCATCTGGTTCTCCGGAGGGTCAGGTGGGCACCGCGGGACATTGCAATCGGGCTGCGATGGACGCAGCCCCGGTCAGTTCACCGCGCCGGCTGGCGACAGCGCACGCGCCACTTCCTCGACATTGTGGCCCATCAGGTCGAGGTAGGTCAGCGCACGCTGGTCCTTGGCCGACAGCGCGTCGGAGAACAGCGTGCCACCGATCCGCGCGCCGCTTTCGCGCGCGAGCTGCTCGACCAGCCGGGGGTCACTGATGTTCTCGACGAACACCGCGCGGATGCGCTGCGTGCGGATCTGGCGGACCAGCCGTGCGACATCGCGCGCGCTCGCCTCCGAGTTCGTGCTGAACCCGCGCGGAGAATGGAAATCGATGGCATAGGCACGCGCGAAGTAGCCGAACGCGTCGTGGCCGACGATCACGCGCCGCTCGGCCGCAGGAATCGCCGCGAAGCGGGCACGAGCCCTCTCGTCGAGCGCCTGCAGCCGTGCATCGTAGGCTGCAGCCCGGGTATGGTACCCGTCCGCATGCGCAGGATCGGCGGCAGCCAGCGCGGTGGCGATGTTCTGCACGTAGCGGCGTGCATTGGCGAGGCTCTGCCAGGCGTGCGGATCGACGTCGCCGTGGTCGTGGCCATGCGCGTGCCCGTGCGGCGTGGCTTTCAGCACATCGACGCCCTCGCTCGCAACCACCACCGTTCCGCGGTACCCCGAGGCGGCGATCAGCTTGTCGATCCAGCCTTCGAAGCCCAGGCCGTTGACCACCACCAGCGACGCACCGGCGATCGCGCGCGCGGCAGCCGGGGTCGGCGAGAACACATGCGCATCACTGTCCGGGCCGACCAGCGGCTGCACCTCGACCCGGTCGCCGCCGACGTTGGCGACGAGGTCGGCGAGGATGGTAAAGGTGGCCACCACCTGCAGCTTCGGCGGCACCGCCCCCGACGTGGCGGCCGAGGCCGGGGCCTTGCCTTCGGTGCCGGGACCGGCCGACGGGCCGCACCCGGCCAGCAGCAGCGCGCCGCCGATCGCCAACCGCAGCGCATCGCGCCGCGCGGGTACCGGCAGGGGGTGGGTACTGCCCATCGAGGGTCTCCGTGTCGAGTTGGCGGATGCGCTCGCCAGGCGCCCGCGGTGACGGTCAGCGCTGATAGTGCGGCGCACGCATGTAGCTCGCGAGCAGGCCGCCGTGGCGGCCAAACACGACCGAGACGGCGTAGAGCCCCCCCGCGGTGAGGATGATCGCCGGCCCCGAGGGCAGGCTGGCGTGGTAGGAGACGAGCAGGCCGACGTAGCCGCAGGCGAAGGCCGCGCAGGCCGAGAACACCAGCATCGGCCCGATGCCGGCGGTCCAGAAGCGCGCGGCGGCCGCGGGCAGCATCATCAGGCCGACGGTCATCAGCGTGCCCAGCGACTGGAAGCCAGCGACCAGGTTGAGCACCACCAGCACCAGGAACAGGAAGTGGTAGCGGGCGCCGTGGCCATGCACAGAGCGCAGGAAGCCGGGGTCGAGGCATTCGATCACCAGGGCCCGGTAGATCACCGCGAGCGTGAGCACGCTGAACGATGCAATCGATGCGACCAGCACCAGGGCGGGGTCGTCGACCGCGAGGATCGCGCCGAACAGCAGGTGCATCAGGTCGACGCTGCTGCCCTGCACCGACACCAGCGTCACGCCGAGCGCGAGCGAGATCAGGAACAGCGCGGCGAAGCTTGCGTCCTCGCGCAGCGGCGTGAGCCGGGTGACCGAACCGGCCAGCAGCGCAACCGCCAGGCCGACCAGGAATCCGCCGACCGTCATCGCGGTGAGCGAAAACCCGAACAGCAGGAAGGCCAGCGCCGCGCCGGGCAGCACCGCATGGGACATTGCATCGCCGACCAGGCTCATCCGGCGCAGGATCAGGAACACGCCGACCGGCCCGCACCCGATCGCGAGGCCGAAGCAGGCGACCAGGGCCCGGCGCATGAACCCGTACTCGACAAACGGGAGCAGCAGCAGTTCGTAGGGACCCGGCATGCGGCTACGCCTGCACCTGGGCGACGTCGCACAGTGGCGCATGCTCGTCCCAGGCCTCTGACATGCGGCGCGCACGCTGCAGGTTGTCGGTGGTGAGCGTATCGCCGGTCGCGCCCCAGCCAATCAGCTCGCGCGAGATCAGCAACGTCTCGGGAAAGTGCCGACGCACCTGGTCAAGGTCGTGCAGCACCGCGACGATGGTGCGGCGCTCGCCGCTCCATCGGTGCACCAGGGCGAGCAGGTCGTCCGTGGTGCGGGTGTCGATCGCGTTGAACGGCTCGTCGAGCAGGATCACAGGGGCGTCCTGCACCATGACCCGGGCAAACAGCACGCGCTGGAACTGCCCGACCGACAGGGTGCCGATCAGCCGCGACTCGAATCCGCGCAGGCCGACCGCGTCGAGCGCCTCGAGGGACGCGGCGCGCATCGCCGGGGTGATCGCACCAAAGGCGCCGCTGCGGCGCCAGAAGCCCATCGCCACCGTGTCGGCCACGCAGATCGGGAACTGGCGGTCGAGTTCCGCCTGCTGGGGCAGGTAGGCGATGTCGTGCATCAGCGCGCCGGTCACGTCCACCCGACCCTCGGCCGGCCGCAGCAGGCCGACCATCGCCTTCAGCAGGCTGCTCTTGCCAGCGCCGTTGGGGCCGACGATCGCAGTCATCGAGCCTGCCTCGAAGGCGCCGCACAGGTGGTGTACGGCCGGGTGTCGGTCGTAGGCGACGGTCAGGTTATCGATGCGGATGGAAGCGGCGTGCGCACGCATGGCGGCGGGATCGTTCGGCGGTTCGGGCGGCGCGGGTCAGTCGAGCGCCCACCAGACCATCAGCCACAGCACGGCGACCAGCACCGCGGCGGAGGCCACGCGCTGGCGGCCGCTGGCGAGGAACAGCCAGGACGCACCGGCCGCCGCCGGACGCGCGGGCGCAAGCGATACTGCCGGCTGGGCATGGGAATGGGCGTGGGCGTGGAGGTCTTCAGGCACGGTGTCGGTCTCGCGGGGGCAACCGGCGGTGCGGCGGTCGGACGGGAGGCGGGATGAAACCACGTTGCGCGGCGAAGCGCAATTCAGTTGCGCCTTGCCGCCGGCGTCGAGGGGTCGGTGACGAACCCGATGCGCGCGATCCCGGCCTGCCTCGCCTGCGCCATCAACTCGGCCAGCACCTGGTAGCGCGTGTCGCGGTCGGCGCGAAGGTGCAGTTCCGGCTGCGGCTGGCCGGCCGCGGCTGCGGCCAGCCGGTCGGCGAGCGCCTCGGGCGCGATCGCCTGGCCCTCCCAGTACAGCGCACCGGCCGCGTCGATCGACACGGTGACCGTCTGCGGCTTCTCCGGGCTGGACTGGCTGCGCGCCTGCGGCAGGTCGATGCGGATGGCATGGGTGAGCAGCGGCGCGGTGATGATGAAGATGATCAGCAGCACGAGCATCACGTCGACCAGCGGAGTGGTGTTGATCTCCGCCATCGGCTGCGGGTCGGACGACCCCTGGAATCCGCCGAAGGCCATCATGCACCCCGCTGTGCCGACTGTACCGGCGCGGCCCGGCCGCCCACCGCCAGCGCGGCATGCACGTCGTGCGCGAAGCCATCGAGCTGTGCGAGCAGCAGCCGGTTGGCGCGCACGAACAGGTTGTAGCCGAGGACCGCCGGGATGGCCACCGCCAGGCCGGCAGCAGTCATGATCAGCGCCTCGCCCACCGGGCCTGCGACCTTGTCGAGCGTGCCCTGACCGGAGAGGCTGATCGCAACCAGCGCGTGGTAGATGCCCCACACCGTGCCGAACAGACCGACGAACGGAGCGGTGCTGCCGACCGAGGCGAGCAGCGTCTGCCCGGACTCCAGCCGGGCGGTGCTGGCGACCATCGACTGGCGCAGCGCCCGGGTAATGAAGTCCGACAGGTCGCAGGCGGCACCGAGGCTTCGCGTGCTCGCCGCATGCGCGCGTGAGGCTTCGACGCCGGCCAGCGCCAGCGCCGCGAACGGGTCGGCATCCAGCGAACGCATCGCCCGTTCGGCGGCGGCGAGATCCGCGGCAGCCCAGAACGCATCGGGCGTCTGCCGGGCAGCCCTGCGCAGCGCGAGCTGTTCGAGTCCCTTGGCGGCGATGAAGTACCAGCTGGCGATCGACATCGCTGCGAGCAGCACGATCACCGCCAGCCCGACCGCATCGGTCTGGCTGGCCAGGGCGGCCAGACTGTAGGGGTTGGACGCCGGAAGGGAGGCGGCGGCGGTTGCGGTCGATGCGATGGTTTCGTTCATGGGTCTACTCGTCGAGCCTGAATACGAGGGGCACGGTGACGGTCGCGGCCACCGGCCGGTCCCCCTGGCGCGCGGGCACGAAGCGCCAGCGCAGGACGGTTTCGCGGGCGGCCTGGTCGAGCCGCGGCGAGCCGCTGCTCGACACGACCTCGACCCG
>CANHBC010000226.1 GCA_947458835.1 Betaproteobacteria bacterium
ACAGCCGGCGCCGCGGCTGCCGGCACGCCACCGGCACCGGCGGTGGCGCCCTTGCGCCGCTCGGCGGCCCAGGCGCGGAAGTCCTCGACCGACTTCACCTCGACCACGATCGGCATGTAGGCGTGTTCCTTGCCGCAGAGCTCGGCGCACACGCCACGGTAGATGCCCACGGCGTCGGCCTTGAACCAGGTGTCGCGGATGAAGCCGGGGATCGCGTCCTGCTTGACGCCCAGCGAAGGCACCCACCACGCGTGGATCACGTCGTTCGCGGTGGTGAGGATCCGGACCTTCTTGCCCACCGGCACGACCAGGCGGTTGTCGACGTCCAGGATGTAGTCGGCATCCTTCGGCTTCGCGTTCGTGCGCTCTTCGTAGGTGGTGGCGATCGCCGAGTAGAAATTGATGCCGTCGGCCACGTCCTTGAGGTCGCCCTCGCCCTTCAGGTAGTCGTAGCCCCACTTCCACTGGTAGCCGGTGGCCTTGATGGTGAGGTCAGGCGCCGAGGTGTCCTTCATCGCGATGACCGTCTTAGTCGCCGGCCACGCCATCAGGATGAGGATCAGGAACGGCACGACCGTCCAGACGATCTCCACGGTCGTGTTCTCGTGGAACTGGGCCGGCTGGTGCCCGGCCGATTTGCGGTGGTAGATGATCGCGTAGAACATCGCGCTGAACACCAGCACGAAGATCACCGCGCAGAACACCAGCACCAGTGTGTGCAGGTCGTAGATCTGGTTGGCGATCTCGCTGACGGGCGGCTGCAGGTTGAACTTCGACGCGGGCTCATAGGCCGCGCCGGGCGCCTGTTGAGCGAGTGACAGGCCCGGCAGCAGGCCGGCGGCGCCGGCGAGGAACTGGAGGGAACGGGAAGGATGCGGACGATTCATGAAGACTCCGGTTTGCGATGCGACCTGCAGCCGTGGCGTGAAGCGGGGAAGGATATCGGAAGGAATTCGGTGACGGGGATTCGGCGAAAGCGTCGGCAGGAAGTGTCCGTGCACACGCCGCTTCAGGTGGCTGCGCGCGCGTGGCGGATACGCGCGACGAGGTAGTCGGCAGCGGCGCTGCGCTCGGCCTCGGTCATCAGTTCGCCGATCGGGTGCACGCGGCCGTGCGAACGCAGCAGCAGCCTGCTGCGGCGCGCGATACCGGCGGGCTCGAACACGACGTGTACCCAGTGCAGGTTGAAGCGCGACTCGTGCGCCTGCCCGCGCACGGAGCGGCGAACGACCAGTTCGTGGCCGCAGGCGGACACCGTCTCGAAGTCGCCATCGCCGGCCTGCAGCCAGCGGAAGGCGAACACGATCATCGCCATCTCGACCCCGGCAAACGGCAGCACCAGCCATGCCCCCTGGGCAGCCAGCAGCAGGCCGACCGCGAGTACGGGCACGCACAGCGCGAGCGCCACCCAGCGCCGGGCCGCGGGCGACAGCGAGCGGTTCGGACGCGCAGTGAGGCTCAGGCCCACTGTCGTGTCAGGACGCTTGCGGTGTTCCGACGGCACCGTGGTGATCGCAACGGATCCCACATCGGCCTCGATCGTAGTGATTTCGAATCTCCCTGCGCGGCTGGCGACGGACTTGCCGAGGCGGACGACGCCAGCCTGACCGGCGGCGGACTTCTCGTTGGGCCCGCTGGCCGGAGCGTGCAGCCGTTCCGGCTGCGTTGACTGTGTTCAGGCGCCGTGCTTGCACGCCTGCGTGGATCGCAATGCGGACAGCATCGGTCGCTTTACCGTCGCTGTCCGTGACTGTCCCGGTAAACGATGCAGACCATGACGGGAGGCCTGCAACGATGCTCGATGGAGCCCGGGACTCAACTGCGGGCCGGGTCGGACACGGCCCTTCGACGCACTCGCGAATCTAGCACAGTGGCCGATCGCCCTTCAACCGCGCGAGGCGAGTTCAGGATCGGCGAACGCCGCCTCCAGCCGGTCGATCCGGACCTGCGCCAGCGCCGACGCCCAGTCCGGCTCGGGCGCATGCCCCAGGCGTGCCACGCAGGGCACGGGCAGCCACCGCTCCAGTGTCTCGAACACCTCCTGGGCGCGTTCGAGCGCCGGATCGATGGCATTGGCGAGCCATCCGGCCAGCACCAGCCCGCGCCGCTGCACCGCCTCGGCGGTGAGCAACGCATGGTTGATGCAGCCAAGCCTCAGGCCCACCACCATCAGGACCGGGAAGCCGAGCTCCATCGCCAGCGCGGCGGTGTCGGCGCGAGCCCCGGGACGGTCAGCCAGCGGCACGCAGAAGCCGCCGACACCTTCGACCAGCAGGCGCTCGACCCGCGTGGCGGCGGCACGCGCGGCCTCGACCACCGGTGCGGTGGACAGCACGACGCCAGCCTCCCGTGCGGCCAGGTGCGGGGCAACCGCGTCGGCGAAGCGGTACTGGTTCACCCACTGCTCAGGCAATGCCACGCTGGACGCTGCAACCGCCGAATCGATGTCCTCCCAGCCGAGGCCGCCGCCTTCGCCGTCCGGCCGCTGGAAGGCGCCCGAGGCGATCGGCTTCATCACCGCGACACGCCGCCCCACGGCGGAGAGGGCGCGCGCGAGCACCGCGCAGCTGCGCGTCTTGCCAATCCCGGTATCGGTGCCGGTGATGAACAGGCCGCTCATCGCACGTCCCCGCCGCCGGAGCGGGCGCGCTCGAAACGGATCACCGCGCGACCATCAGCGGCGCGCCGCGGTTCGCCGCGCCAGGCGTGCCCGTAGACGACCTCGTAGGTGGCGGGCAGGCGTCCGTCGGCGGTGCGGAAGCGCTCGTAGGCGGCGACCACCCGTGCGAAGGCCTGACGGCCCATCATGCCCTGGCGGCGCCCGGCCGTTGCATTGTGCGCACCGATCGCCTTCAGGTCGCGCATCAGTTCCGGCAGCGATGCGTAGGTGAGCGTGATCCGTTCCATGTCGACCACCGGCGTGACGAAGCCGGCCTCGAGCAGCATGTCGCCGATGTCGTGCATGTCGGTGAAGCGACTCACGTGACTGTAGCCGTCGACCTCGGCAAACGCACCGCGCAGCTCCTTCAGCGTATCGGGCCCGAAGGTGCTGAACATCACCAGCCCGCCCGGGCGGGTGACGCGCGCGAACTCGCCCAACGCCCCTGGCAGATCGTTGACCCACTGCAGCGCCAGGTTCGACCAGACCATGTCCATCGACGCCGCTGCCAGTGGCAACCGCTCCAGGTCGCCGCAGACCGGCAGCGTGCGTGGCCGGCCGCCGAGCAGCGAGCGCCAGCGCGCAGGCTCCTTCGCCAGCGCGGCGCGCAGCATCGTCGGCGCGATGTCCAGCGCGACCCGCTGCGCCATCGCGTAGCGCGCGGCCAGCGCGAGCGTGCCATGGCCGGTGCCACTGCCCGCATCGAGCAGGCGCGACGGTTCGATCCGGATGTAGTCGAGCCGCTCGGCCATCCGGTCGCCGACCTCGCGCTGGAGCACCGCCGCGCGATCGTAGCCCGTGGCCGCGCGCGAGAACGACGTGCGCGTTGCGCGCTTGTCGATCACGTGCGGCTCGGTCGCGGGCGGGTTGGCGGTCGGGTTCATATGAAGCGCAGGGAGTCGGGGCCGGGACCGGATGCGGTGCCGGCAAGGGAGGCGATCGTATCGGCAAGCAGCCCCGGGCGCACGACCGGCAGCGCATGACCGCCGCCAGGCACCGGCATCCAGCGCGCCGCGGGCAGCATCCCGCACAACGCGCGCGCCGCCCCGGCAGGCACGAGGGCGTCAAGCTCGCCGTGGACCACGGCCACCGGCACGTGCAGTGCCGCAAGACGCCTGCGCAGGTCGGTGCTGCGCAGGCAGTCCAGCCCCTGCAGCAGTGCCGATCGCCACGCGCCCGGCCGTTCGTTCGCGGCGGGTCGGTCGAACGAGCGGCGCAGCCGGCGAAGCACCGGCGCGGCATCGGCCGGACCCGCCGCGCTGAGCGAGGCGAGCCTTGCCTGGGCCGCCGGCATCGACATGGCTGCCAAGGCGGCGAATGCCTCGAACGCATCGGTCGGCATGGCCGACGCCCAGTCGCCATCGGCGACGAAGCGCGGAGTGGCGCCGGTCACCACCATTGCGGCGACCGCCCCCGGAAAGGCTGCAGCATGGTCGAGCGCGATCGTCGCACCGAGCGACCAGGCGCAGATGCCGAACGGCGCGGCGTCACCGGCACGCACCGCGTCAATACGCTCCGCCAGCGCAGGGGCCGCGTCGCGACAGGCCACCGCGTGTACCGACAGCGCCGGGGGCAGCGCGGCGCGCAGTTCGTCGAACAGTGACGGAGCGAAGCCCCATCCGGGCAGCAACAGCCATTCAGTGACGGGACCGGCCATCGGATCAGCCGCGGCCGGCTTCGATCGCATGCATCGCCTCGCACAACCGGTCGACCTGCTCGAGCGTGTGCGCGGCCGACAGCGACACGCGCAGCCGGGCGCTGCCGGCCGGCACCGTCGGCGGGCGGATCGCCGGCACCAGCAGCCCGCGCTCGGCG
>CANHBC010000227.1 GCA_947458835.1 Betaproteobacteria bacterium
CTCTGCCGGGGAGCGCCCCTGCGCAGCCGCGGCGGCGCGCAGCTTGTCTTCCTGGGACATGCCGGCCAGGCCCTGGGCACGGGCTGCGGGCGGCATCGCCACTGCGGCGAGAACCAGGGCCAGCATGATGGACGGTGCTCGGCCGAGTGCGGCAGCGATGCCGCGAGGAAAAGACATTTTCATCGATTGAAGCCTCACGACAGGCCCGCCCAAGGCAGGCCGCTTACGACGATGACGGAAGTGTACAGTCTGGGAAGTTTCACCCGGTGAATCTTGCGGGAAAGGACCCGGTGAGTTGGCTGGTTCCCCGAAGCGGCATGGGCCCGCCAGCGCCAGTGCTCGGCTTTACCGGCACGGCGTCCACCCCGCCTCCAGCGCCGGGGCTTCAGCGCCCGCCTCCGTGCGCACCCGCCACTGGCCCTGCGCGTCGCGCACCACCACGCCGCGTTGCGTCTCGCGCTCCGCGAGCCCCAGCGGCTGTTCGCGGCACACGCGGCGCCCAGGAATCGCTACTGCAGTGTCTGCCTCGGCCTGCAGGCGCTGGCGGTCGAGCGTGAGTCGGTCGGCGGCCGGGTGGGGATCGAGCGCGTGGGGGACAGAGGAACTGGTACAGCCCCCGAGAGGCAGCGCGGCGACCAGGGCAAGCGCCCAGACGGAGGGCAGCCTGCCCCTTGCCCTCACCTTGGCTCCCCCCCTCACGCTCACCAGGTCCACCCCACCGTTACCTGCGACGGGCCCACTGACACGCGCGGCTCGCCCGGGCGCGTCGGCGTGCGCCCGCTTTGCCAGAACAGGTAGCCCAGGCCGTAACCCAGCACGCTGCCAGCTACCGTGTCCGACAGCCAGTGCTCGCGGCTGCCCGCGCGCGCAAGGTTGGTCAGCCCCGCCACGCCGTACAGCCACGGCGCGTTGTACTCCAGCGCCCAGGGCGTCACGACCGCCCAGGCCACGGTGGCATGGGTGGAGGGAAAGGCGTTCCGCTCCCCGCTGAAACTGAACGGCTCGAAGTCTCGGTGGCTGGCACCCGAGGTCGGCCCGGGCCGGGCGCGCCCGGCCAGCGGCTTCAGTGCCCAGGCCAGCACCATGCCGCTCGCCCCCGCCTCCGTCGCGCTGCGTGCGGTGCGCGCACGGTCGGTGTTCGACGGGTCGAAGGCCAGCAGCGCCGAGCCCGACAGCGCCGCCCACGGCAGCGCATCACCGACGCGAATGCCCGCGCGCATCCAGCCTGCCTCACCGTGGCGAGCGGCGGCGCGATCGACACGCTCATCCAGCAGAGAGGCGCCCAGCACCGTGGCACCGAAGACCGTGCCCGCGCGCAGCCAGTCGATGTTGCGCACGGCGGACCCCGCGAGTACGAAATCGTCGCGCACGCGCGCCACCTGCCCCGCCTCAGGCAGCAGCACCTGGGTGAGCGCAGGCCCAGGCTCGGGCTGTGTCGGGCGGTCCAGCACCACCAGGCCCGACAGCGCGTCGGCCTCGCGCGCACCCGCGTCGTGCCAGGTCACGCCCACCAGGCCCTGCAAAGACTGGGCGGGCTCGCGCGCCGCCATCACCGCCTGCAACTGCGCGAAGTCGAAGAAGTCGTAGGTCACCAGGGGCGCGCCGCGGCGGGTCAGCGTCACCTTCAGGCCACGGGTGTCCATCGGCGCGTGCGCCGCGGCCGTGCGCGCAGCCCGCCCCACCGCCCGGCTGGGCGATTCGATGCGGTCGCGGGTGACCGACACGCTCAGCGTGCGCGAGGCGTCCACCGCGATGCGCAGGTCGCGAAAGCCCTGCGCGTAGAGCTGCGCATCGAGCGCTTCGAAGGCATCCACGCTCGCCGAGGGCAGCGCGTGCACATCGTTCGCCCGCGCTGGATCGACCGCGAAGAAGGCGCGCGGCACCACGCGGGTGCGCGCCTCGTCCTCACCCTGCCGTCGCAGCCAGCGGTCGGCCTGCTCGCCCGGGTCGCGCGACGCGTCCACGCGGCCTTCGGTGGCGCGCCCGGTCACTGGGTCTGGCGCGCCGGGGGCGCGAATGCGCAGGGCCTGCTCGTCACGCAGCGTGGTGTGCTGGATGAGCTGCACCGCACGGCCCAGGCGCGCACCCCCATCGCGCGTGAGCGGCTGGTACAGGAAGGTACCGCTGCGCGCGCTCGATCGCGTCAGGAACGCGTCGAACGGCACTCGCACGAAGATGCCCTTGTCGAAGCTGCCTTCGCCGAAGCGCTCCGACGATATGTTGGTCTTGGTGAAGAAGGCGCCCACCGTCACGCCGTTGTCGAAGCCGCGCGTCAGCTGGAATGTGGCGCCGACGTCGCCGGCCAGGTAGCGACCCGCCGCCACCAACGCGCGCACGTCGTTCCAGCCCGTGTCCCAGTACAGCGTTGCATGGCCGGTGGCCACCTCGTATCCGGTCTGCGTGCCGGCATTGCCAAAACTGAAATCCTGCTCGAAGCTGCGCTGGCGCACGAAGTTCGCGTCCACGCCCAGGGCCACCCGGCTGCCGAACGGGCGGTACAGCCATTCACCGCCCACGCCCGCGAACATCGGGTCAAGATACCCGCCATACAAGCTGTAGAAGTGATCGCGCGAAGGGTTGCCCACGTGCGTGACCTGCAGGTTGGGCAGCGTGAGCGCGGCAGACGTCACGTATTCGCGAACATACGTGCGCACCCGCGGCAGGTCGCTGGGTGCGGTGTAGCGAAACCGGTCGTAGTTGTCGATCAGACCCAGCGCCACCGTGCCCTGCAGCCAGGTGTCAGCGCGCAGCCGCCAGCGGAACTGCTCTACCGCCGAGACCTGATACAGCAGGAAGGCGTCCGGGCCGCCCAGGCTGGTGCGCAGCGCGAGTGAAAAGCCATGCTCGAAACGCGGCGGGGCCACATCCGCCGATGCCGAGGCCAAGACCTGTAGTGCCGGGCCAGCCACCGCCGGCGGGCGCGCCATCACAGAGGGCCGTTGCTCGCGCGGCGGCAGCAGCTCGAAGCGCTCGCGCACCCACGCGTCACGGTCCACCACATGCTCGGCCATCACCGAGCCGCGCTGCCGATAGGCGAGCACGAAGCGGTCTACCTCTGCCGGCGCGTCCCGGTGCAGCACACTCGCTGCGCGATCGACGCGGTCGTGCCAGTAGCCCGCCTGGGCGTCGTCGAAGGTCACGCGCAGCTCACGCCCCCGCAGATCGAAGCGCGCTGCGTGCCATTGTGTCTGCGTGCGCAGCGCCTCGCGCGTGGACTCCCAGTCGAGGGATGCGCGCACTGCGGATGGACTGGCCGACTGTGCGGCCGCAGCGCGCGGCCCCTGGGCGGAAGATTCCAGCTGCGCTCCCCCGGGGGACGGACCTTGCGCCTGCCCGGTTGACGCGCCAACCATCGGCGCCTGCGCGCTGACGACTTGAACCGTCGGCACCGGCACCTGCGGCCGCTCGCGCGCCACCGGCACACGCGGCGCATCGGCCGTCTTGGGCATACGCAGGCCATCGAGCTGGGTGTTGATCGAGAAGCCCAGCATGATGCGATCGCCGCGCTCGTAGCCCAGCGTGAGGTTCAGGTTCGGACCCACGCGGTACACCACCCCCACGTTGAACGGACTGCGCTGCTCGAAGCGGGCGCCGAAGGGCTCGCTCTGATAGTTGTTGCCGTCGTACTCCAGCTTGAGTACCAGCGGTGACCAGGGCGTCTGCCACTGCACGCCTCCGAACAGCGAGGTACGGCCCTGGAAGTAGGTACCGAAGCTGAAGTTGCCACCCTGTCCTGTGTCGGCCTGCGGCCGAGTGCTGCTGCCCAGCGGATTGGGCAGATTACCCCGCGCGCCGAGGTATCCCCAGCCCAGGCCCAGGCTCCAGTCGAACGCGCCGGTGCGTTTGCTCGCCACCAGGTATTCGCCCGAGAACAGGCCGGTGCCGGTGACGTCGCGAAAGCCCACGGCCAGGGCCGGCAGGAACGCCGACTCCTCCCAGAGCAGCGCCTTCACGTCGATGCTCTTGTCCTTGTAGCTCTGGTCGTCGGCGATCGCCGGTCCGTAGAGTGCGTTGCCGAGACTGGAGTAGCGAAACGCCACCTCCAGCCACTGCAGCGGCTGCAGGCTGACCGTACCATGGGTGTAGGGCGACGTGCGGCTGGCGGTGAAGCCGAAGAAACCGGTGGGCTGCATGCGCGCGCTGGGCGTCTGCAGCAGGCCGACCACGCCCCAGTCGCTGGCGGTCACAGGGAGGTCGCGCGCGGGCGGGCGCGGCAGGAGCGATGGGCTCGCGGCTTCGATGACCTCGGCCGTCGAGGCTGCTGCCGCAGCGTGCGACCCGTTTGCTACGGTATCGGCCGCCGGCCCCTGCGTGGCCAGCCGCGCGGCGATGCGCGCCGAAGTCGCGTCGGGCCAACGCTGGCCGCGCGGCGGCGCC
>CANHBC010000228.1 GCA_947458835.1 Betaproteobacteria bacterium
GCCCGTGCCGGCGCGGGCCGCGCCGGCGGCCGAGGCATCAATCACCGGCGGCTCCGGCGCTCGTGGGCGCTGCGCCTGCATCTTCCGGCGCTGCGCCCTCGTCGGTGCGCGAACGGCTGCGGCCACCACGGCTGCGCTTGCGCCGGGTCTTGCCGCCGGCCGATTCGGGCAGCAGCATCGATTCGCGCTCGGCTTCGCCCGCGCGCTGGAATCGGGTCCACCACTCGCCGACCTCGGCGTCGAGTTCGCCGCTCTCGCAGCGCAGGAGCAGGAAGTCGTAGCCCGAGCGGAACCGCTCCTGCTCGAGCAGGCGGAACGGACGGCGTCCGGAGCGCTGCTCGAAGCGCGGCTGCAGGAACCAGATCTCGCGCATCTGGGCGGTGAAGCGACGCGGGATCGCAAGCTGCTCGACCTGGCGCGAGATGACAGAATCCATCGCCTCGGCGAGCGCGATCATCGGCGGCTTGCCTCGTTCCCCGCCCGCGCCTTCCGTCTCCTGCTTCCACTGCGCAAGCACTTCGTGCCAGAGCAGGGAGGCCATCAGGAAGGCCGGCGAGATGCTCTTGCCGGCGTTGATGCGCGCATCGGTGTTGGCCAGCGCAAGCATCACGAACCGCTCGCCCAGCGGCTGCTCGAGGATCACGTCGAGCATGGGCATCAGGCCATGGTGCAGTCCCTGCTCACGCAGCCGGTTCACGCAGGCGACCGCGCCGCCCGACAGCAGCAGCTTGAGCATTTCGTCGAACAGCCGCGCCGGCGGCACGTTCGACAGCAGCGGCGCGAGTTCGCGGATCGGCGCCAGAGTGGACTGCTCGATGTCGAAGCCGATCGCCGAGGCGAACCGGACCGCGCGCAGCATGCGAACCGGATCCTCGCGGTAGCGGGTAGCCGGGTCTCCGATCATGCGGATCTGCCGCTGACGCAGGTCCTCGAGGCCGCCGTGGTAGTCGACGATCTCCTCGGCGCGCGGATCGTAGAACAGCGCGTTGACCGTGAAGTCGCGGCGCGCCGCGTCCTGCTGCTGTGTGCCGAACACGTTGTCCCGGATCAGCCGGCCGTGCTGGTCGGTCTGGCGGGTACCCGGGCCGGTCTCCGTGCGCGAGCGTCCGCCACGCGCCGGCGGCGGTTCGGGCGCGTCGAATGCATCCACCGACTCGTCGGCCGCGCCGTCGAGTTCGCCCTCCGCCGGTGGCGAGCCATCGCCGCGGAAGGTGGCGGTCTCGACGAGTTCCTGGCCGCACATCACGTGCACCAGCCGGAATCGCCGGCCAATGATGCGCGAGCGCCGGAACAGCGCCGCGGCCTGCTCCGGTGTGGCATCGGTAGCCACGTCGAAGTCCTTCGGTGCCCGCCCGATCAGCAGGTCACGCACCGCACCGCCGACGACGAAGGCCTTGTAGCCGTTGTCCTGCAGCGTTGAGGTCACGCGCAGCGCGCAGGCGCTGATGCGGTCACGGCCGATGCCGTGCCGGTCGCGGGGGATGATCTCGGGGACCTTGCGAACTTCGGGCCGCGCACCGCGGCTGCCGAAGACGCGCCGCAGGAAGGAGCGAATCATGAAGGAAGGCTGATGCCTTCGTCGGACAAGGGGCGCTGAGTATACAACGCGTCCCCGCGCACGACCGGCAGGCGCGCGCGGCCGCCGCCCTGCCCCGGCGGCTGCGCGCCGGTACGTTCAGGCATTGAGCGAGAGGATCGGCCAGCCGCGCGCGGTGGCCACCGCGCGCAACCGGTCGTCGGGATCGACCGCCACCGGGTGTGTCGCCCACTCCAGCAGTGGCAGGTCGTTGGCCGAGTCGCTGTAGAACCAGCGCTGATCGAACGCATCGGCCCCATGTCCCAGCCCGGCAAGCCAGCCCTGCACGCGCGACACCTTGCCTTCCCTGAAGCACGGGATGCCGGCCACGCGACCGGTGAATCCGCCGCGTCCGTCCTGCTCAGGCTCGGTCGCCACCAGGTGCTCGATGCCGAACGCACGCGCGATCGGCGCGGTGACGAAGGAATTGGTCGCGGTGACCACCGCGCGCAGGTCGCCCGCGTGGCGCTCCACCAGCGCCCGCGCGGGCTCGCGCATCATCGGCTCGATCCGCCGCTGCATGAACTCGGCATGCCATGAATCGAGCGTCTCCCGCGGATGGCGTGCGAGCGGCGCCAGCGCGAACGCGAGGAAGGCCATGATGTCCAGGGTGCCCGCCTTGTACTGCTCGTAGAAGCCCTTGTTGCGCGACTCGTACTCGGCGCGGTCCAGTACGCCGGAGTCGATCAGGAACTGTCCCCACTCGTAGTCGCTGTCACCGGCCAGCAGGGTGTTGTCGAGGTCGAAAAGCACGAGCTTCATCTTCGGGTCTTCCGTCAGGCGATGCGCCCGGACGCGGGCGCGGCGTTGGGAGGGTAGGCCTCAACCGAGGCTGCGCAGCCATTCGCGGGCGAGCGGCAGGGTCACCGGGCGCTTGGCGGCGAGGGAGTGGCGGTCGAGCGAATCGACCACCGCGAGCAGGGTCGGCAGGTCGCGCGGCATCGTCTGCAACAGCCAGTCGAGCACCTCGGGCCCGATCACCGTGCCGCGCGCGCGCGCATGCGCGGCCATCGCCGCCGCCTTCTGCGCGTCGGTAAGCGGATGGACCTGGTAGGTCAGGCCCCAGGTCAGACGGGTCACGAGGTCCGCTCGCAGCCCGAGCGCACCGGGTGGGCGCGGACCGGATACCAGCAGGTTGCAGTGCGGATGTTCCTGGCGGAGGGTGTTGCACAGGTTGAACAGGCGCTGCCCGCCGCCGACATCGAGTGCATCGACATTGTCGAGTGCGAGGCGCGTCACCGGCTGGCCGTCTGCGCCAGCCAGCAGTTCGATGCCCAGCGGTGCGTCGGGTTCCCGCAGGTCCATGAACCGGCCCGACGGGCTGCCGACGGTGGCCGCACGCAGCAGGTGGCTGCGGCCGGACCCGGGTGCCCCCCACAAATAGACGAAACGCGCTGGCATCGCGGACGGGTCGCCGCGCAGCAGGTCGACCAGCTCGGCGTTGTCGCCGACGATGAAGTTCTCGAACGTGGGCGCCGGTGGCGGTACCAGGTCGAGCACGCCCTGCGGGTGGCGCGGCGCGAGGCGGTCATCGTGTCCCCCGCCCGCCTCGCCGCCGGCTTCACGCGGGCCGAAGGGCAACGGACCGACCGGGGCACTCGGGCGTTTGGGCGGAACGGCCATGTCAACCCTGGTAGAGCGGACTGGCGAGGTAGCGTCCCCGCAGGTAGCGAAGCCAGACCAGCAGGGCCGCGCTGGCCGGCAGCGCGAGCAGCACGCCGAAGAACCCGAACAGCTGGCCGAAGGCGAGCAGCGCGAAGATGACCACCACCGGATGCAGGCCGATGCGGTCGCCGACCAGCCTGGGTACCACCACGTAGCCCTCGACCATCTGCCCGGCGAAGAACACGCCCCAGACCCAGAGCACCGGACCGACGGCCTGGAACTGCATCACCGCGACGACAGTGCCCAGCGTGATGCCGAACACCGCGCCGACGTAGGGGATGAACGTGACCAGCCCGGTGAGCAGGCCGATCGCGACCGCGTACTCGAGGCCTACCAGCCACAGCGCGACCGCGTAGAACGCGGCCATCACCAGCATCACCGACAGCTGCCCGCGCAGGAACTCGCCCAGCACCGCGTCGATCTCCCGCGCCAGCCGCGCGACCGTCGCGTGCTGGGCTCGCGGCAGCAGGTGGTCGACCTCGGCGACGATGTCGTTCCAGTCGCGCAGGAAGTAGAACAGCACGACGGGGACCAGCACCAGGTTGACGAAGAAGCCGACCAGCGCAAGGCCGCCGCTGGTGAGCGACGGCAGCACCCAGCCGGCGACCGTCTGCGGGGAAGGCAGCTGCGCGAGCACCAGGGCGCGCAAGTGGTCGAGTTCGACCTCCAGCCCGAGGTAGCGTTCGGCCAGCGGCTCGACGTTCAGTCGAGCCCACTCGAAGAACCGCGGCAGGGTCTCGCTGATGAGTGCCAGCTGCATCTGCAGCAGCGGCAGCAGCACCAGCGCCATGGCCACCGCCGAGACGATGATCAGGACCAGCACCAGCGCGGCGGCGAGCCCGCGAGACAGGCCGCGGGTGGCCATCCGGGAGACCACCTTCTCGAAGATGTAGGCGACCATCAGCGCCAGCAGGAAGGGCGTGAGCACCGGCCCGAGCAGGTAGCACAGGTAAGCCACGAGGGCGGCCAGCAACAGCCAGAAGGCGCGCGCGCCGGTCGCCTGACCCGGGCCGCCGGGTGCCGGGACGGTCATCGTGCGGCCTGACGGCGCCGGGCCGCGCCGGC
>CANHBC010000229.1 GCA_947458835.1 Betaproteobacteria bacterium
CGTGCACCGCCGCCTGTACGATGATGCAAGCGCCACCACGGCAGACCTGTTCGCACTGCTGGACCCGATGGCCGTAGCGCTCGACGCCGACGGTGCCGACCGCCTGCTCGGCAACCACGACAACCATGACGACGGGGCGCAGGACGGCGACCCGCTGCACGCCGACCCTGACCTGATGGCGGAGGTACGACGCATCGTCGCACGCTGGCCGATGGTCGAACGGCGAGGCGGCGCCGACGACGGCGGCGCGACCACCCACGAACGCAGCGACTTGCGCCGCCACGGTGCAGCCCGCCGCGCCGTGCGCCAACTGCTGCAGGCCGCGGCGTTCGGCACCGACGGCGGGCCGTGGGTGCGCAGACCGGTCGACACCGAAGTCTTCACGCCACTGCCGCAAGCCGGGGATCGCCGCGCGCACCTGCAGCGCCTGATGGGCGCCGAGCCGCTCTGGTGGCAAGGGCTTCTGCACCAGGAGGGCCGGCAGATGGCGGGCCAGGTGGCGGTCTACCTCGATGTCTCCGGGTCGATGGCGGCGTGGCTGCCAGTGCTGCTCCAGGCGCTGACCGAATCCGCCGCGCTGGTGCAGTGGCCGCTCTTCGGCTTCTCGACCCAGGTACACCCCGTCACCCGCGCCGAGCTCGCGGCCGGCCGCTTCCGCTCCACGGGTGGCACCCACATCGGCTGCGTGGCACGGCACCTCGTCGAGTCGCGCGTGCCGAGGGCAGTGGTGATCACCGACGGAGACGTGCAGGCCATCCCCACCGCACTGGCGGAGCGTCTTCGCCGCGCCAGGTCACGCGTGCGCGTCGGCCTGCTGAACGGCTGCAACGGGAGCTTCTGCGATCACCTGGGCTGGCCTGTGAAACGGATGCCCGCACTCGACAGGCCGAGCGCATGAGCACCACACCGATATCGAACCCGAGTGAGAACAACATGAGGAGAAGGAAATGACCGAAGCCAACACGATGGTCGCGGAGTGGGTCCTGCCCGGCCACCCCGACAAGCTCTGCGACGCCCTGGCCGACCGCATCGTCGGCGAGGTGATGCGCGCAGACCCCTACGGACAGTGCGGCATCGAAGCCGCGTGTGCCTTCGACCACGTATTCGTGACCGGCCTGATCGGTTTCGACCGCGACACCCTGCCCGACATCGAGCAGCGCCTGGTGGAATGGATCCGCGACACCTACCGCTCGGCCGGCTACGGCGGACGCTGGGACCCGCAGCCCGAAGCGCTGCACATCGACCTGCGGGCCCTGCGCATCGAGCAACGCGGCAGCGAGTGGCAGGAACTGCGGCACCTGTCGGACGACCAGTGCATCTGCCTCGGATACGCACAGGACACGCCGCAGTCAGACTACCTGCCCGGCGCGCTGTGGACTGCACGGCGCATCGCCCAGGCGCTGCATGCGCGGCAGCAGGCGGCGCCGCAAGGGGCGATCGGGCCGGACGGCAAGGTGATCGTGCGCGGCACGGAACGCGAGGACGGCAGCTTCCAGCCCCACTCCGTTTCGGTGTCGCTGCACCACGCCGAGGACGCCGACTGGCTCGCGTTGCGAAGGCACGCACAGGGCGCGCTGCACGATGCGCTCGACGGGCATGGCACGGCGCCGCTGCCCGACCTCACCGTCAACGCCGCAGGCATGTTCCTGTGCGGCGGGCCGACCGGCGACAACGGCACCACCGGCAAGAAGCTGGTGATGGACGCCTACGGCCCCAGCGTGCCCATCGGCGGCGGCGCCTGGAGCGGGAAGGACTTCCACAAACCCGACCGCGTCGGCGGGCTGCTCGCGCGCCGGCTTGCGCTGCAGTGCGTGCAGGCCGGCATCGGCCGCCGCGTTCGCGTGCAACTCGAGTACCGGCCCAACTCGGCGATGCCGGAATCGGTCGGGGTGTGGGCCGATGGCGTGCCCGTTCCTCTGCCGCCATTGGTGCGACCGATCGCCACGCGCGAGGCCACGCGATCGATGATCGCGGCGTCGGGCGGCGCGGACTACCTGGCGCTGAGTTCGGGGCGGCTGGCGCGCTGGGGGCACCTCGGGACTGTTGGGTCGTGGTGGGAGGCGCGGAGGGGGTGACGGGCGGGATGAGAGGCGCACTCGAGGACGGCGAGGTCGACGATCCGGGCACCATCCGTGGGCTTGCTGCCACAGGAGGTGCATGAGATCGCAGGTCAGGTTGTAGGTACGACCTGCCCTTTGTGAGGTTGCGCGGCATGCCAAGGTCCAACCCTCTCATTGATGCAGGTGGCGAAGTCCGAGAGATCAAGGCTGCTGATCTCCAGTCGTTTCGTCCGGCAGCTGAGGCCCTGACTGCCTCCTTGCGACTGAAGGTGGGTGTGCGCGGTGCACAGAGACCACCTGTCAAGGAACGCATCACAATCCGGCGGTCGCCCGATGTCGTGCAGCGCTTCCGCGTCACCGGTGATGGATGGCAAACCAGAGTCGACGCTGCGCTTCAGGGCTGGCTGAAGACCCGCACGCCAGCAAAGGTGGGGCGGTGAACGTACGCCTCCCCCGGCTCAGGTTGCCGGGTTGGAAGCTCCGCCGAGGAATGCATCAATCTTATGGTCGATCTTTTTCTCGAGCGCTTGCGGGGTGCTGGATCCAGCGTGCACCGCCGTCAGATCGGCCTCGAGCTCGTCGGCATCGGTTCCACTGAAGGTGATGGAAACCCCAGATCGCTGGTTGCAGAAGACCGCGTACTCCCTCACCGCGCGCTCCACCCGCCATATGTTGAACAAGGGTCCCGTGTGTTCGACTGTGACGCCCACGCGCTCGCCTTCGATGATGACCTTGGCCATGTCCACTCCTCTTTAGCCGCTTTGACGATGTGTCGGGGGCAGCAAGCTGGATCAAATCCCCCCGGCTCGTTGAGGTGAGCCAGACCGAAAGCTTTCAGCGCAGCAGAATCAACTGGGGTACGGCATCGGCGCCGACCCAGACGATGGCGTCCTGATCGAAGCGGTGACCGAGCGCCTTGGCCGGGTCTAACTGCAGGCCCAGGGCGAACCAGCTTTTCTCGGACGGCCAGTCGGTGCCTTCTTCGCTGCCGGAGCCCTCGATGGCGCGAAGCCCCTGGTCTCGCAGCAGGCCAGACAGTTCGGCATGCCCGGCCTCGTTGACGGCATCGGGCTGAAGGGTCCCGCGCGGATTGTGGGCGGTGAGGAATGCGCCGCAATGGACGGCGTTGGCACCGAACACCTTGGCAAGGCGCTCGGAGCGCCGACCGATGGTCAGGACGATATCTTGCGCAGAGTGGCCGAGCCGATAGTCCGTGTCCAGGTAGGCCCGGACCTTGTCGGGGTGGATCCGCGTCGATTCCGGCATAAAAAATCCTCCGTTTCAGGAGGGCCGACGCGTTACCCGCTTGGTTGCTCCCTGAGGGAACCACATCCGCTTGCGCGATCCACCTTGCCCGGGTGGGCAGGTTGGCATGGGCGTCGGCCCATCTCATGATGTGACTCAATTATATCTCAACCCGCCCGTGAATTCGTGGGTTGCGATCGGTTGCAACAGCCCCGGCCTCGCTGACTTTCGAGGGCCCTGGTCCGACGACTTGCGTGCGGCGATCACCATGACCGGAACCCAGCGCTGCCTGGGTGTCCGCCAGCGCTGGCTCAGCTGGTGAGCCTGCAAACCGCTATCTTGTCAGCTGAGAAAATGCATCGGATCGGCCTCGGGATAGACGCAGCTTCCGGCCGCGGCGACCAAGGCGCATTGGACGGTCATTACCCGGACAACAATGCAGCCAGGCACCGACCGATCCTGATGGGGAGGAAACGATGTACTGGATGGTCGGGGTGCGAGGCACCCCCGAGGGCGGCACCGAAGCATCGGTTGCCAGCGTCTTTCCGGATTTCCCTGACAGAGTTTTCGCCCACTTGACCTGCCGGTTTTTTCGGGCCGCTGATCAGTTGAGAATGGCGTGATAGGCTGAATTCCCGAAGCCCATGTATTTCTATTACATGCTCGCCGTCACGCTGGCCGTCACGGCATTCATCGCGCACCAGGTGCTGCGGCGGCTCGCGGTGCTGCGCTCCGGTGGCATAGCCACCGGCACCGTGGTTGGACATGAGATCGAGGACGGCTACGAAGCCACCGTCGACCACCCGGTCGTGCGCTTCACTGACCATCTCGGACAGGCGCGCACGTTCCAGGCCGAGGGTCCACGCTCGCAGTCCACCCGCCTGGGCGCCAGGGTGCCGGTGGTCTACCTGCGATCGAACCCCGAGCATGCCTACGTGCGCAGCTTCCTGTGCA
>CANHBC010000230.1 GCA_947458835.1 Betaproteobacteria bacterium
AAGCGCCGCCCGCCAACCAGGCATTTCGATCCCGAGCCGCTCGCGCAGCAGGCTGCAGTCGAGTACCGACCAGGCCGGCCGCGGCGCGGGCAGCGGGTAGTCGGTGGTCGCCAATGGCCGCAGCCGAGGTCTGCGCGGCAGCGATGTCGCCAGATCGAAGATCGCGGAGGCGAAGCCGTACCAGGTGGTGGATCCGCTGGAGGTCGCATGGTAGAGGCCGCAGATGTCCTGCCAGGACGCGGGCTGGTGGGCGTGGCGGTCAAGGAGTTCCAGCGTCGCGCGCGCCAGCGACCGGCTCCAGGTCGGGCTGCCGTGCTGGTCATCCACCACGCCCAGTTCCTCCCGCTCACCGGCCAGCCGGAGCATCGTGCGCAGGAAGTTGTGGCCGGTCAGGCCGTACACCCAGCTGGTGCGCAGTACCACCGCCGCGCAGCCGCTGGCCGCGATTGCCTGCTCGCCCTCGAGCTTGCTGCGTCCGTAGGCGCCGAGCGGACCCACCGGGTCGTCTTCGCGGTAGGGTGTATGCGCCCGGCCGTCGAACACGTAGTCGGTCGAGTAGTGCACGAGCAGGGCATCGATCGAGCGGGCCGCCGCAGCCATCGCCGCCGGTGCATCCGCGTTGATCCGCCGGCAGGCGTCGGGCTCGGCCTCGGCACGATCAACCGCCGTCCAGGCCGCGGCGTTCACCACGACCTGCGGCCGGATGCGCAGGATCGTCGCCCGGACCGCGTCGGGGTCGGACAGGTCGCAGCCCGCGCGGTCGAGTGCGACCAGTTCGTAACCCTGCAGCTCGCGGCCCGCCTCGGCAGCGGCCCGGGTTCCCGGGGAGCGCCGCTCCAATGCGTCCAGCAGTTCGCCGCCTACCTGTCCACCCTTGCCGAACAGCAGCACCCGCGTCACGGATAGGTCTCCGCGTCCGCGAGCGACCGTCCGGCGAGGTCGCGCGCGGACAGCACCGGCCGTGCAGTCGCCGAGGGATGTACCTCGGTCATCGGCCATTCGATGCCGATCCTCGGGTCGTTCCAGATGATCGACCGTTCGAACGCCGGACCGTAGTAGTCGGTCGTCTTGTAGAGCACCTCTGCGCGCTCGGACAGCACCAGGAACCCGTGCGCGAAGCCCGGCGGTACCCACAGCATCTTCCGGTTGGCGGAAGACAGCCGGTGGCCGGTCCAGCGGCCGAAGTACGGCGAACCGCGCCGGATGTCCACCGCCACGTCGAACACCTCGCCCACCACGGCGCGCACCAGCTTGCCCTGCGGCTGCTGCACCTGGTAGTGCAGCCCGCGGATCACCCCGGCGAGCGAGATCGAATGATTGTCCTGCACGAACGGCAGGTCGATCCCGGTGGCCGCCATCTCGCGCGCGTTGAAGCTCTCGAAGAACATGCCGCGCGCGTCACCGTAGGCAGTCGGTTCGATCAGCAGCACTTCCGGTAGCTGGGTGGGTTCGATACGCATCGTTTGCCGGGTGGTATCAGTAGAGTCGGTCGTGAAGCACGCCGCGCAGGTAGTCGCCATAGCCGCTCTTGCCCAGTTCTCCGGCGAGCGCCTCGAGCGCCGCCGCGTCGATCCAGCCCTGGCGCCAGGCGATTTCCTCGGGGCAGGCCACCTTCAGGCCCTGCCGCTTCTCGATGGTCTGGATGAACTGGCTCGCCTCGAGCAGCGAGTCGTGCGTACCGGTGTCGAGCCAGGCCATGCCGCGCCCGAGCGCGATGACCTCCAGCTCGTCGCGCGCCAGGTAGGCGCGGTTGAGGTCGGTGATCTCCAGTTCGCCGCGCGCCGAGGGCTTCAGTACGGCCGCCATGTCGGGTGCGCGGCCGTCGTAGAAGTACAGCCCGGTCACCGCGTAGCGCGAGCGCGGCGCCGCCGGTTTTTCCTCCAGCCCGAGCGCCCGGCCCTGGGCATCGAACTCGACCACGCCATAGCGCTGCGGGTCGGTGACCGGGTAGGCGAACACCGTCGCGCCGGTAACCCGTTCTGCGGCACGCGCGAGCAGGCCGGTCAGTTCGTTGCCGTGGAAGATGTTGTCGCCCAGCACCAGCGCGCAGCCCTGGCCGTCGAGGAAACCTCGGCCGATCAGCAGCGCCTGTGCGATGCCGTCGGGCGAAGGCTGCACCGCGTAGGACAACGACAGCCCCCAGCGCGAACCGTCGCCGAGCAGTTGCTGGAAGCGCGGCGTGTCCTGCGGGGTGGAGATCAGCAGCACCTCGCGGATGCCGGCCATCATCAGCGTGGACAGCGGGTAGTAGACCAGCGGCTTGTCGTACACCGGCAGCAGCTGCTTGGACACTGCCAGCGTGGCCGGGTGCAGCCGGGTGCCGGCCCCCCCGGCGAGCAGGATGCCCTTCATCGTGCGCGTCCTCCGCTGGCGTAGTTGGTGTCGAGCCACTGGCGGTAGGCGCCGGTCTCGATGCCGGCAATCCAGTCGTCGTTGCGCAGGTACCAGTCGACCGTGTCGCGCAGGCCGTCCTCGAACGACACCGCCGGCGTCCAGCCGAGCTCGCGCGCGATCTTGCGCTGGTCGATCGCGTAGCGGCGGTCGTGGCCCGGCCGGTCGGTGACGAACGCGATCTGCGATGCATAAGACAGGCCGTCCGCGCGCGGGGCGCGCTCGTCCAGCAGCGCGCAGAGCAGGCGTACCACGTCGAGGTTCTCGCGTTCCGCGCTGCCACCGATGTTGTACGTGTCCCCCGGCCTGCCCCGCGCGAGCACCGCGCGCAGTGCGCTCGCGTGGTCGCTCACATGCAGCCAGTCGCGCACCTGCCGACCGTCGCCGTAGACTGGCAGTCGCTCGCCGCGCCGCGCGTTGCGGATCATCAGCGGGACCAGTTTCTCCGGGAACTGCAGCGGGCCGTAGTTGTTCGAGCAGTGGGTGATGATCGCCGGCAGGCCGTAGGTATGGAACGCTGCCTGCACCAGGTGGTCGGCCGCGGCCTTCGAAGCGGAGTAGGGGCTGCGCGGCGAGTAGGGCGTGGTTTCGCTGAAGGGCGGGTCGGAGGGGCCGAGTGCGCCGAACACCTCGTCGGTGGACACCTGCAGGAACCGGAATGCGTCCCGCCGCCCGTCATCCAGGCTGTTCCAGTATTCGCGCGCGGCCTCCAGCAGGTTGAACGTGCCGACGATGTTCGTCTGAACGAACGCATCCGGCCCGAGGATGGACCGGTCGACATGGCTCTCGGCGGCGAAGTTCACGATCGCGCGCACCCGGTGTTCGCGCAGCAGCCGTGCGACGAGCGCGCGGTCGTTGATGTCTCCGTGGACGAACCGGTGCCGTCCGTCGCCCGCCACCGGGTCGAGGCTGGCGAGATTGCCGGCGTAGGTCAGCGCATCGAGGTTGACCACCGGCCCGGCATCCGCATGCGCGGGCGCGAGCCAGTCGAGCACGAAGTTCGCGCCGATGAAGCCGGCGCCTCCGGTGACGAGGATCGCGTCGTTCATCGCAGGGCCGGCGTCGATGGCGGGCCTCACAGCCGCCAGACTCGCCAGCCCGCGGCGGCGAGCGCTTCGCGATCGAACCCTGCTTTCACGTCGATGAAGGCGCCGCCGTCGGACAGCAGCGCGCGGAAGCGCTCCACGGGCCCATCGAGGAAGGCGCGATGGCTGACCGCCACCACCAGCGCCTCGGCACGTGGCAGTTCGTCCCAGCGGCGCAGCGCGATGCCGTACTCGTGCGCCGCCTCGGCGGTGGAGGCGACCGGGTCGTGGCAGTGAACTTCGACGCCGAAGCTCTCGAGCTCGCGGATCACGTCGATGACCTTCGAGTTGCGCAGGTCAGGCACGTCTTCCTTGAACGTGAGGCCGAGCACGTTCACCTTCGCGCCGCGTACGGCCGAGCCTGCGGCGATCAGCTGCTTGACCGTCTGCGCAGCCACCCAGGCGCCCATGCCGTCGTTGATGCGCCGTCCGGCGAGGATCACCTCGGGGTGGTAGCCGACGGTCTCGGCCTTGTGCGTGAGGTAGTAGGGGTCGACACCGATGCAGTGTCCGCCGACCAGGCCGGGCCGGAACGGCAGGAAATTCCATTTGGTGGACGCGGCGGCGAGCACGTCCCGGGTATCGATGCCGAGCCGGTGGAAGATCAGCGACAGCTCGTTCATCAGCGCGATGTTCAGGTCGCGCTGGGTGTTCTCGATCACCTT
>CANHBC010000231.1 GCA_947458835.1 Betaproteobacteria bacterium
ACCGGCTGGCCGAGTTCGGCGGCCACCCGCTGCATCACGTTGCGCGCGACCAGGTCCTGGTTGCCGCCGGGGGCCAGGGGCACGATCAGCCGTAGCGGCTTGGACGGCCAGGCGGGCTGGGCGATGGCCGGTGCGGCGGACAGCAGCAGTGCAAGCGCAGGCAGCAGGCCGGCGCCGGTGGCGTTGTTCAGCATCCTGTTCATGGCGTCCTCTTCGGAAAGTCATACAGCCGCGCCGGGTTGTCCACGAGCACCTGCCGGCGCGTTCCGGCATCGGGGATCCAGTCGGCCAGCAGGTCGACCAGTTCGGCTTCGTTGGGCATCGGGCCGTCGAAGTTCGGGTGCGGCCAGTCGGTGCCCCAGACCAGCTGCTCCGCGTTCGCGGCCACGAGCGCCCGGGCGAACGGCGTGACCTCCGGATAGCCCGGGTGCGACTTCGACAGCCGGTAGGCCCCGGACAGCTTCACCCAGCAGCGGCCGTCGGCCAGCGCGCGCAGCAGCGTACGGAACGCCGGTGCGTCGGTGCCGGCGGCCACCGACGGATGACCCATGTGGTCGATGACCACCGTGCCACCCAGGGTGGCCAGCAGCGCATCGAGGTCGGGCAGCGTGGCGACCTCGACGTAGACCTGCACATGCCACCCGAACGCGCGCACCCGCGCGGCCAGGCGCCCTGCATCCTCCAGCCCGAGCACGGCCCCACGGGTGTGCAGGTTCAGTCGCACGCCGCGCACGCCGGCCTCGTGCATCGCCTGCAGCTCGGCGTCCGGTTCGTGGCCGGAGATCACCGCCACGCCGCGGAAGTCGAAGCTGCCGGAGCGCAGCGCATCGAGCGTGGCCGAGTTGTCGGTGCCGTAGCAGCTCGGCTGGACGATCACCGCACGCTCGCAACCGATGGTCTGCAGCATCCGCACGTATTCGGCGGTGGTGCAGTCGGGCGGTGTGTAGCTGCGCGTGGGCACGTACGGGAACCGGTCTGCCGGCCCGAATACATGCGAATGGCAGTCGCAGCTGCCCGGTGGCAGCGCCAGCGCTGGGCGGCGTGGCTCGCGGTCGGGCCCGCGCGTGGTCGGGATCGAATCGGCATCCTGCGTCAAGCCTTGCTCCTCCGGGTGGTTCGCCGTCCGCGCAGCGACGGGCGGTGGCGTCCTGCATGCCTGCCGCGACGCGCTTTTTCGTAGAATACCGGGTTATCCCACTGCAGGCTTCCCACCATGCTGGACATCCAACTGCTGCGCTCCGACCTCGATCGCGTCGCGACGCGGCTTGCCGACCGGGGCTTCGTGCTCGACCGCGAGCGTTTCCTCGCGCTGGAGGGCGAGCGCCGGCAGCTGCAGGGCCACACCCAGGACCTGCAGGCGCGCCGCAACCAGGTCTCGAAGCAGATCGGCGAGGCGATGAAGCAGGGCGGGAATGTCGACGCGCTGAAGGCCTCGGTGGCGGGCTTCGCCGACGAGCTTGCCGCCGGCGAGAAGCGGCTGGCGGCTCTGCAGGAAGCGATCGAAGCCTTCCTTGCCGGCGTGCCCAACGTGCCGCACGACAGCGTGCCGGCCGGGCGCTCGGCTGACGATAACGCAGTGGTGCGCACCGTCGGCACCCCGCGCAGCTTCGACTTCCCGGTGAAGGACCATGTCGACCTGGGCGAGTCGCTCGGGCTGCTCGATTTCGAGGCAGCCACGAAGATCGCCGGTGCACGCTTCTCGCTGATGAAGGGGCCGCTCGCGCGCATGCATCGCGCGCTCGCCCAGTTCATGCTCGACGTGCACACGATCGAACACGGCTACACCGAGGTCTACGCCCCGTACCTGGTGAACGCAGACAGCCTGCGCGGCACCGGCCAGCTGCCCAAGTTCGAGGAAGACCTGTTCGCCGTGCCGCGGGGCGATGACGCGAAGCTCTACCTCATCCCGACCGCGGAAGTGCCGGTTACCAACATCGTGCGTGGCGAGATCCTGGCCGCCGAGGCGCTGCCGCTGAAGTTCGTCTGCCACAGCCCGTGCTTCCGCAGCGAGGCGGGCTCGTACGGCCGTGACACGCGCGGCATGATCCGCCAGCACCAGTTCGACAAGGTCGAGATCGTGCAAGTGGTGCCGCCGGAGTCATCCTACGACGCGCACGAGGCATTGACCGCCCATGCCGAGGCGATCCTGCAGCGGCTGGGGCTGCCCTACCGGACGATGCTGCTGTGCACCGGCGACATGGGCTTCGGCTCGGCCAAGACCTATGACCTCGAGGTCTGGCTGCCTGGCCAGCAGGCCTACCGCGAGATCTCCTCGTGCAGCAACTTCGAGGCGTTCCAGGCGCGCCGGATGCAGGCGCGCTGGCGCAAGGATGCGAAGGCGAAGCCGGAGGCCGTGCACACCCTGAACGGCTCGGGGCTTGCCGTGGGGCGCACGCTGGTTGCGGTGATGGAGAACTACCAGCGCGCCGATGGCGGTATCGACGTGCCCGAGGCGCTGCAGCCGTACATGGGCGGTCTGAAGGTGGTCGGGCGCGGCTGAGCGGCGTTCAGCGCCCGAGCGAGGGCGCGCGCTCGCCCGGGCGGATGAGCGTGATCTCCTCGCGCAGGCTGTCGAACGCCGGCTTGTGCGGGCGCTCGACGCGGCGCAGGATGTCGTAGTACTGCCGCACGTTCTCGGTCAGGATCACCGCTTCTCCGCCGCGTGCATAGCCGAACTTCCTGATCGCAGCGTAGTCGGGGCGCATCAGCAGCGGCAGCACCCGCTTCATGTTCACCCAGACGTTCGGGTCGAGCGTCAGCGAACGGGCGATCGTGCGCGCGTCCTCCAGGTGCCCGAAGCCGATGTTGTAGGCCGACAGCGCGATCCAGGTGCGGTCGGGCTCCTGCGCGCGGCCGAGCAGGTCGCGCAGCATCGCGAAGTAGCGTGCGCCACCGAGGATGTTCTCGCGCGGATCGAGCAGGTTCTTCACGCCCATCTTCGCAGCGGTGTCGTCCTGCATCATCATCAGGCCCCGTACCCCGGTCGGTGAGACCGCGTTCGGGTCCCAGTGGGATTCCTGGAATCCGAGCGCTGCGATCAGGCGCCAGTCGATGCCGGTCAGGTCCTGCGCATCCTGGAAGTGCTTCCGGTAGAGCGGCAGCACCGTGCGCACCCGACTCATGAAGTGTGCGATGTCCGCGTCGGTCAGGCGCTGCAGGTGCCCGTAGTAGCGATCGAGCAGCCTGGCCAGCGTGGCGTCGCGCCGGATGCGGGTGAAGAAGGCTTCGAGCTTCTTCACCAGTTCCGGGTCTGCGTTCTTCGGCAGGGCCCAGGCGAGCCGACGCGGCTGGCCGATCGCGAATGCGGCGCCGATCGATGGGTGGAAGTTGCGTGCGACGTCTACCGCGTGCGATTCGGCCACCGCGAAATCCGCCTGGTGGCCGGCGACGCGACCGAGAACCTCCTCGGTGTCGCGCACGACGACCTCGTTCCACGCCAGCGCGGGGAGCTGCGCCTGCATCCGCAGCAGTTCAGGGATCGCCAGCGAACCGGCCAGCACGTCGACCCGCCGGCCGACCAGGTCTTCGATGCTGCGCGGGCGCAGCAGTTCCGTGTCGTAGACCACCTCGAGCGACACTTCCTGGTAGCTCGGACCGAAGGTAAAGTGCTTCGAGGCTTCCGGCGTGATGCTCAGGCCTGCCGCCGCGATGTGGCCCTCGCCCCTGGCCAGTGCCGGCAGCACTTCCGAGAACTGCGTGAGCGCAATGAAGCGCACCGTGTAGCCGGCCTCCTGCGCGAAGCGCGAGGCGAGTTCGTACTCCAGCCCGGCCTGACGTCCCTCGCTGTCCGGGTAGAACGTGGTCCCGCTCTGGTGGGTGAGGACCACCAGTTCGCCGCCGTCCACCAGCGGTGGTACTGCCGCGGGGTCGGGCTTGCCGCAGCCACCCAGCAGCGCGAGCAGCACCATGATGGGCGCCCGGCGCCGCGCAACGCGCGCGAGCATGTTCGACACCAGCAACCACAGGGACGGCACGACCAGGCGAGGCAACGGCAGAGGCAGAGTCAGCGACAGAAGCATCGGCTTTCCCTGGTGTGCATCGGGCCGCGATTGTGCCACGGCCCCCGGGACGCCGGGGTGGACCCGTTCACGCAGCGCGCGTCGGAAACCACACA
>CANHBC010000232.1 GCA_947458835.1 Betaproteobacteria bacterium
CAGGTGACCACCAGCACCGCGACCGTGATCCAGAGGGCGCGGGCAGGATCGTGCACGCCCCACCAGAGCGCGGTTACCGCGGCCACCAGCAGCAGGCACAGCACGAACTGCCCGGCCACACGGTCGGCCAGTGCCGCAAGCGGCGGCTTCTCGGCCGCCGCGCGGTCGAGAAGCCGGACGATGCCGGCAAGCACGGTATGTTCGCCGATCCGCTCGACCTGCACGACCAGCGGCGTCACGAGGTTCACCGCGCCACCGGACACCGAGGCGCCGGCGGCACGCAGCACCGGCCGGCTCTCGCCGGTGAGCAGTGCCTCGTCCACCTCGCCGCTGCCGTCGAGCACGCGGCCGTCGGCCGGGATGCGCGCGCCGGGGCGGACCAGCACCACGTCGCCCACGGCAAGCCGCGCCACCGGGACCGTCTCCACCGGTTCGGCGGCGGGCCAGGCGGGCAATCGCTCGGCAGTGGCCGGGATCAGGCGCGCCAGTTCATCGGTGGCGCGTGCAGCCCGTGCACGTACCTCGGACTCCAGGAAGCGCGCACCGAGCAGGAGGAACACGAACATCGTCACCGAATCGAAGTACACGTCGCCGGTGCCGGTGATCGTGGCGAACGCGCTGCCGGCGAACGCGCTGGAAATGCCGAGCGCCACCGGAACGTCCATCCCGACGCGGCGCGCGTGCAGGTCGCGCCAGGCCGAGGCGAAGATCGGCGCCGCGGAATAGACCAGCACCGGCAGGGTGAGCAGCAGCCCGGCCCAGCGCATCAGGATGTCGAGGTCGCCGGTCATGTCGCCGTCGGCCAGCCACACCGGCACCGCGTACATCATCACCTGCATCATGCCCAGGCCGGCGATCGCCAGCCGGGCCAGCGCGCGCTTGCGTTCGCGCCGATGCAGCTCGTCGTAGCGCGAGGCGTCGTACGGGCTGGCCCGGTAGCCGATGGCAGCGATCGCCGACAGCATGGCGGACAGCGATCCGCGTGCGGCGTCCCAGCGCACCCGCGCGCGCCGTGTCGCGTAGTTCACTTCGAACCCGGTCACGCCAGGCACCCGTGCGAGCGTGCGCTCGACCAGCCAGACGCAGGCCGCGCAGGTGATGCCCTCGATCAGCAGCGCCGCCTCGCGCTGTTTGCCGGGCTGTCCGGCCTGGGGATCGTCGACCGTGCGCACGAAGCTGGCCTGCACCGCCGGGTCGTCGTAGAGCAGCAGCTGGGCCAGGGAGGGTGGCACGACCTGCGCCGCGGCCGCCGGCATCGCCTCGCGGTGTTCGTAGTAGCGCTCCAGGCCGCCATCGACGATCGCCTGCGCCACGGCCCGGCATCCCGCGCAGCACATCGCGCGCGGGCTGCCGGAGACGGTGACCGGCGACGGCGGGTTGCCCGGCAGCGGCAGGCCGCAGTGGAAGCAGGCCTCCCGCATCACCGGCACCTAGAAGCGGTAGCCGACGCCGACACCGACGAGCACCGGATTGATCTTCAGGTTGGTCACGAACGCGCCCGCGCTGGTCTTGACGTCGGTCTCGATCCAGATCTTCTTCACGTCGACGTTCAGGTACCACGGGCCGGACAGACGGTAGTCAAAGCCGGCCTGCAGCGCGCCGCCGGTGCTGGTCTTGTCGACGGTGAGCGTCCCGCCACCGAGGTCGACATCATAGAAGCGCGTGTAGTTCACGCCCACGCCCACGTAGGGCTTGAAGTCCTGCGCGGGCATGAAGTGATACTGCAGCAGCAGGGTCGGCGGCAGGTGCTTCAGCGAGCCGAGGTCCGCGCCGGCATTGGTGACCGTGTGCCGCTGGGTGGCCAGGATCAGCTCGACCGCGATGTTCGGGGTGAAGAACCAGCTCAGGTCCAGTTCCGGCGTGACCTCGTTCGACACGCCGATGGCCGGCAGCGGCGCCGAGCGCTCCTGGGGCAGGATGTTGAGCAATCGTCCGCGCACCATCAGCTGGGCGTTGGCATCGGTGGCAGGCAGCATGACGGCGGATCCAGCGGCCATCATCGCGGCGGCGGCGAGCGATCGGGTGGTCTTCATCCTGGGTTCCTTCTTGATGAAATCGTTGGCGGGAACTGCAATTCGATTCTCGGGCGGCCACCAGCGACACGGGTTGATGCAGATCAACCGGGATGCACCCTGCCCGGCCCGTGGCCGGTCAGCGCGTAGAATCCCCGCATGATTCCCTGGCTCGAACCCGGAGACCCGTTCCCGCCGCTCGAAGCCGCGCTCGCCGAGCCTCGGGGCCTGCTTGCCGCGGGGGCCGACCTGTCGCCAGCCCGGCTGCTCGATGCCTACGCGCACGGAGTCTTCCCGTGGTTCGGCGCCGGCGATCCGATCCTCTGGTGGAGTCCCGATCCGCGCATGGTCCTGCTGCCCCACGAACTTCACGTGCGCCGCTCGCTGCGCAAGCGGCTGCACCAGCCCGGTCATGAAGTGCGCGTGGACACCGCTTTCAGAGAGGTCATCTCCGCCTGCAGCGGTCCGCGCCGCGGGCAGCCCGGCACCTGGATCACGCCCACGATGGTCGAGGCCTACTGCACGCTGCATGCGCTGGGCCACGCACACTCGGTAGAGACCTGGATCGACGACCGCCTCGCGGGCGGCCTCTACGGGATCGCCATGGGCCGGGTGTTCTTCGGCGAATCGATGTTCACGCGCGAGCCCGACGCCTCGAAGATCGCGTTCGTGCACCTGGTCCGGCAACTCGAGGGGTGGGGGTTCGGGCTGATCGACTGCCAGATGCGCACCGACCACCTGGCCAGCTTCGGGGCACGCGAGATCCCGCGCGCCGATTTCGCGGCGCGGCTCTCGGAGTTGCTACACTACGACGCGCAGGGGCAGCAGCCTGCCTGGCGCGCGCCAGGCAGCGCGTGGCCGGACGGCTGCAATCGCATCGACGCGGAGGTCCTCGATGCGCCGGGCACCGTGCGGGCCTGCGGGGACACGGCCCGGCCGACGAAGGATCCACGCTGAATCGACGATGACCCGGCTCAACGACTTCCCGATCTCGGTGCTGCAGTTCTACACAACTGCCCGGTACCCGTGCAGCTACCTGCCGGATCGCATGGCGCGGTCGCAGGTCGCCACGCCGAGCCACCTGATCGACACCGCGGTCTACAGCCAGCTGGTGCGCTCTGGGTTCCGCCGCAGCGGCGCGTTCACCTACCGTCCCTACTGCGACAGCTGCCGGGCCTGCGTGCCGGTGCGCATCCGGATCGACGCCTTCGAACCGACGCGTTCGCAACGGCGAGCACAGGCCAGGCATGCCAGCCTGGCCACGGAACTGCTCGACCTGCGCTACTCGCCCGAGCACTACGCGCTCTACCTGCGCTACCAGGCGATGCGCCATTCCGGCGGCGGCATGGACCATGACAGCCGTGAGCAGTACCGGCATTTCCTGCTCCAGAGCAATATCCGGTCGCACCTGGTCGAGTTCCGCGAGCCGGCGCAGGACGGCAGGACCCTGCGCATGGTCAGCATCGTCGATCGCCTGGAGGACGGACTGTCCTCGGTCTACACGTTCTTCGAACCGGATGCGCCGGGCGCGAGCTACGGCACCTACAACATCCTCTGGCAGGTCGACCTCTGCCGGCAGCTCGGGCTGCCCTACCTCTACCTCGGCTACTGGATCAGCCAGAGCCGGAAGATGGCCTACAAGTTCAACTTCCAGCCGATGGAAGGCCTGCTCGACGGGCAATGGCAGCCGCTGACCCGGCAGCCTGCCCGGGCGCGCTGAGGCCGCGCGGGCGATGACGGCGCATGTGAACCGACGCGGTCCGCAGCAGGTCGCGCGAGTCGACGAGTCCGCCTGCATCGGCTGCACCCTATGCATCCAGAAGTGCCCGGTGGACGCGATCGTCGGTGCGAGCCGGCGCATGCACACGGTGATCGCCGCCGAATGCATCGGCTGCCGACTGTGCGTCGCGCCGTGCCCGGTCGACTGCATTTCGATGATCGACCGGCAGCCCGGCCAGCCACGGCCCGATCCTGCGGCGGTGCGCGAGCGGTACCGGTTCCGGCAGGTCCGACTGGCCCGCGAGCCCGCCGAGCGGGCCGCGCGCTTCGCCGCGAAGGCGCGCGCCAAGCTGGCTGGCC
>CANHBC010000233.1 GCA_947458835.1 Betaproteobacteria bacterium
AGCAGGCCGCCGGCGCTGTGCCCCACCAGGTGCAGCCGCGCCCCGGCCGCCCCGGCATCGGCGAAGGCCAGCGCGAAGCGGGCGAGCCGCCGCCCGTTCGCAGTCGCGCCTTCGGCGACGCAGGCGTAGCCGAAGGCGCGTACCTCGAACCCGGACTGGCGGAGGCGGTGGCCCAGCAGCGCCATCGACGCCGCCGGCATCCAGAGTCCGTGGACCAGTACGACCCGATCAGGTGACGACGGCATCCGACAGTGCGTCGAGGTGCGCGACCTCGCCCCACACCTCTAGCCGGAAGCGCTCGCCGTCATGCTCCAGGCAGTTGTAGGCCGCGTTGTAGAGGCTGAACACCCTCGGCTGGTCGAGCGCGATCGCGTGCGTATGCCGGTACATCATGTCGAGGATGCCGCCATGCGCGACCACGCAGATCGCCTGGCCGGCATGGGCGGCCACCAGGGACGCCACGCAGCCAACCGCACGCTCGTACAGGTCGCGGAAGCTCTCGCCGCCGGGGATACGGAAGTCGGCGTCACGCTGCTTCGAGCGGGCATGCGCGTCGGGGTGGCTGGCGGCGATCTCGGCGCTGGTCTTGCCTTCCCATTCGCCGAAGTCCATCTCGCGCAGCCGGCGATCGGCCACCGGCAGCGGTGCATCCGTGCGGTGCGCCAGCGCCGCCTGGCCGATCGCCTGGGCGGTATGCCACGCGCGCTGCAGGTCGCTCGCGTAGATCGCCGCGAAGCGCTCACGCTCGAGGCGCTGGCCGACCGCGGCCGCCTGCCTGCGCCCGAGGTCCGACAGGGGCGTATCGGTCTGCCCCTGGATGCGGCGATCGCGGTTCCAGTCGGTCTCACCGTGGCGGATCAGCACGACCCGGGTCGTGGCTGGCGGGGCGGACGTGGCCCCCCCCGCGGGCGCTGCCGGCTCACTGATCATCGGCCGCCCTCGCTTCGAGTTCCGCCTTGATGATCTGGAACGCGGCAGCCAGGGTCTTCTCGTAGCGCGCCCGTTCCGCGGCGATCGTCTCCGGCGTCCACGAGTAGAAGCCCTCTCCGGTCTTCATGCCGAGCTTGTTCGCCTTGACCCGGTCGGTCAGCGCGCTGCTCACCTCGGGGGAGTTGTTGAAATGCGGATACATCTCCGCACCCGCCGCGGCATGCACCTCGAGGCCGGCATGGTCGCGCTGCAGGCAGGGGCCCGCCGCGATGTAGCGGAAGCCGAAGCCGAAGCGCACCGCGGCGTCGATATCCTCGGCCTCGCAGAAGCCCTGCTCCATCAGCCAGAACGCCTCTCGCGACATCGCGTGCTGCAGCCGGTTGGCCAGGAAGCCCGGGATGTCGCGCTTGACCCGCACCGGCACCCGGCCGGTCGCGCGCAGCAGCGCGCAGACCCTTGCCGCGACCTCCGGGTCGGTCGCTTCGGAACTCACCACCTCGACCGCCGGCACCAGATGGGCCGGCATGAAATAGTGCGTGTTCAGCATCCGGTCGCGCGTGGCCAGCCCCTCGCCGATACGGCTGATGCCGATCGCCGAGGAGTTGCTGCACAGCGGGGTGTCGCGCCTCGCCAGCCGCTCGAGTTCGCGGAACAGCGTGCGCTTGACCTCGAGTTCCTCGGGCACGGCCTCGATCACGATGTCGATCGATGGCCAGGGCACGGTGTCGAGGGCCTCGTGGACCGTGTAGCGACCGCGCGCGGCGTCGTACGACCCGAGCTTGTCGAAGGTCTGCGCGATGCGCGTGTCGAGGATCTCGCGTGCCTTCGCGAAGGTCTCGACGATATGGGCGGTGGCACCGGCGTGGGCGAAGGTCGCCGCGATGTCGCGGCCCATGGTGCCGCCGCCGACCACTGCCACCTGGATTCGGGATGCGTCCATCGGGTGTGTGTCCTGTCGAAAGATGCGGGCGAAATGCCGCAGGGTGGGTCAGTGTCCCCGGCCTGAGGCCGGGGTCGGGCCGGACGTCGGTCCGAGCACCGTGCCGTGCCGCTTCACGCGACGCACGACGAGCAGCGCCCCGGCAAACGGTACCAGCCACGCGATGGCCAGCCATTTCGCGCGGTCGCGGCCAGACAGCAGTTCATCGGGGACGACCTGCAGGGTCGCCCAGACGGCAAGCGTGGCATACACACTGGCGATCAGTCCGGGCACGGGTTCCATCCCGGCATTCTACGGGAAGGCACTGCGGGCGCCGGTCCGGACCTGGCGGCCGTGGGACTTGCCTGCGCCATTCGTGGCCGCGACAATCGCGCGTGCTCCAGGACCTGTTCGGCGCGCTGTCCGCCACCACGCTGTTCACCGATCCGGCCTCGGCCGCGCTGGTCGCGTGCGTGGTGTTCGTCGCCTACGTCGCGTTCGGAGTGTCCGGCTTCGGCTCGGCCCTGATCGCCGTTCCGATCATCGCCCACGTGTGGCCGCTGACCGCGGTGGTGCCGCTGTTCGCGATCTTCGAGATCGTCGCCGCAGTCACCGTCGGCGGCAGCCACTGGAGGACGGTCGACCGGCGCGAACTGATGACGCTGCTGCCCTTCATGCTCGCCGGCATCGCCGTCGGGGTCACGCTGCTGCTGTCGCTGCCCTCGCCCTGGCTGCTGGTCGGTCTGGGCGTGTTCGTGCTCGGATACGGGCTGCGCGGCGTGCTGAAGAAGGCTCGTCCGTTCCGGAAGGTGTCGCGGCTGTGGGCGGTGCCCACCGGACTCGTGGGCGGCGTGATGAGCGCGCTGTTCGGCACCGGCGGGTCGTTCTACCTGATCTACGTGGCGGGCCGCGTCGAGGACAAGGGCGCACTGCGCGCCACCCTATCCATCGTGCTCGGTACCAGCAACGCCGTGCGGCTGGCGGTGTTCGTGGCCGCAGGGCTGCTGGCGCCAGCGGTGATGTTCACCGCGCTCACGCTGCTGCCGGTGGTATTCGCAGGGCTGTGGCTCGGCGGACGGATGCACGCGCGCGTCACCCGCGAACAGATCATCCGAGGCGTGTGCCTGCTGCTGGTCGCCAGCGGCGCCTCGCTGCTGGTGCGCGCGCTCGGCCAGGTCTGAGCGCCGGGCTGAAGGCCGGCGCAGGCACGGCGACCCGACCGGCGACGACGCGCCGGAGCGGACCGCGCCAGACTCACTCGGTCGCGTCGTTGCCGCGTGTGCGGCTCTTGTCGAGCCGGGCAGACAGGTAGAGCGTGCTCGGGGTGATCAGCAGCACCGGGTTCTCCAGCTGCAGCTTGCTGCCGCGCGGCGAGATGTGGCCACCGAGCAGCTGGAGGTCCTGTCCGGTCTTGCTGAACACCGGGAAGAACGCGCGGTCGTTGGTCGTGCACTGCACGTCGAAGTCGGGTAACGCCTTGCGCGCGCGCTGGTACTCGACGCGCACCCGGCGCACCACCGCGGCCTGCTTCGGGTCGATCCGGTCCTTGCGATCGGCGCTCTGCACCCGGCAGCGGAAGCCCGCCCGGCGCAGTGCCGGTACCGTGTCCATCTCGTTGAAGCTCGGCATGCGGGTGCCGAACGGCCTGAGGTCGATGATCTTGAACGTGGCACGGCCGGTCGGGAAGGACAGCACGAACCTGGGGTCCTTCTCCGGGTCGCGCTCGTCGGGCAGCAGCTTGATGTGGAACATGCCACTGCGATCGACGTAGCCGAAGATGAACTCCCCGCCGCAGCCCAGCGTGTTCAGGTCCTCGCAGGCCTCGAAGATCTGGGCGCGCAGCCGGGTCGCCTTCGCCGTGTCTTCAGGCACCTGCTCGAACAGGGTGTTCCACTCCCACTCGGGCGTGTGGGCACGATGGTGTCCGCTGTACAGGTCGAACACCCAGCGCAGCTCGTCGACTGAACGCGGCCGAGCAGCCTTCGCGGCCTTCTTGTCGGCGAGTACCTCGAACGCGGCCAGTTCCTCGCGTGTGCGCGGCGGGGTGAAGGTCTCGGCCGCGGCAGGCACGGCCGACAGGCCGAGCACGAGGCCGCAGGCCAGGCTGCCCGCGACCCTTGCCACGGCGCCGCCGTCGGCGAGCGTCGCGGCCAGTCGCGCGGCCAGTCGATCCAGGGACGACCAGCGCTTCGTGCCAGGGAAATCGATGGCGGGCATGAGATTCCTCCGTGTTTGCAT
>CANHBC010000234.1 GCA_947458835.1 Betaproteobacteria bacterium
AACGACACCGGGCAACCCGCCAGCCCCGCCGACAGCGCCACCCAGGCGGCCTGTGGCGCGACCGCGCACCGCACCTGCTTCGGACGCCGTCTCTGCACGAGCAGCGGGAACGCCTGATGCGGCACCTCGGGGCGCAAGCGCGTGTTGCGCAACCGCAGGCCGACCGCCGGAACCGGGCTACCAGGGAGTCAACGAATGAACAACATCGTCTACATCATCGGCGCAGTCGTCATCATCCTGGCCATCCTCTCGTTCATCGGATTGCGGTGAACGGGCACGGCTGACGGGACCCGCAGCAGCGTCAACCCGCCTGCGCGATCAGCGCCCGCCAGGCCGACTCGTCGAAGCCGACGGCCAGGTGCACGCCGGCGCGCAGCACCGGACGCCGGATCATGGAAGGGTGGGCGAGCATCAGCGCGATCGCCTGCGCGGCGTCGAGCCCGTGACGCTCGGATTCCGGCACGATCTTCCGGAAGGTGGTCCCTGATCGGTTGAGCAACCGTTCCCAGCCTGCCTGCGCGCACCAGCCTTCCAGGGTAGGCGCATCGATCCCTTCGACCTTGTAGTCATGGAACCGGTAGGCGATGGCGTTGGCATCCAGCCAGGCGCGCGCTTTTTTCATGGTGTCGCAGTTACGGATGCCATAGAGGGTCGTACCCGTTGCGTTCATGCGTCCTCCCATGCCCTACCGACGCCAGCCACCGGCACCAGCAGCGGCTTGCCGATCTGCATCCGTCCTTCCAGCCGTTCGTGGGCCACGTGCACGTCATCCAGCGTGTAGCGCCGCGGATCGAGGGGCACCTGCAGTCCGCCACGCAGCACGGCCTCGAACAGTTCATCTGCCCGGCGCTGCACGGTCTGTGCGTCGACCAGGTGGTCGGTGAGCCGCGGTCGCGTGAGGAACAGTGATCCGGCCTCCCCCAGTTCGATCGGGTCGAGGTCGGTCAGCGATCCAGACACGTTTCCGTAATTCACGACCAGCCCCCGGGTACGGGTCGCGCGGAAGCTGTCGCGCAGCGTCGACCGCCCGACCGGGTCGAAGACCACATCGACGCCGTGTCCGCCTGTGGCCTCGCGCACCGCGTCGGCGAAGCCCCCCTCGTCGTAGCCGAATGCCGCCGTCGCGCCGAGATCCGTGGCGATCGCGCGTTTCTCGGCGCTGCTGGCCGTGGCGATCACGATCGCGCCCCGACGGGTCGCCAGCTGCACCAGCCACTGGCCGATGCTTCCCGCCGCCGCATGCACCAGACAGGTCATGCCCGGGCCGAGGCGGGCCACGTCGTTGACCAGGTAATGCGCAGTGCTGCCCTGGAAGATGCTGGCTGCGGCGAGGTCGAACGGCATGTCCGGTTCCAGCCGCGCCAGCCGATGTTCCGGCACGCACGCATACGTCGCGTAGCTGCCCCATGCGATGCACCAGGCGACGCGGTCGCCGACGCGTACACGCCGAGTGCCCTCCCCGACCGCGACCACGGTGCCCGCGCCCTCCATGCCCAGCGTGCAAGGCGCGCGCACCGGGTAGCTGCGCGATACCCGGTACTTGCCCTGCCGCGTGTGGATATCCATGAAGTTGATGCCGGCGTAGGCGACTCGGACCAGCACTTCGCCCGACCCGGGCTCGGGGACAGCGATCTCGCGCAACTGCATGACCTCGGGCCCGCCATAGCCATCGATCACCAGCGCCTTCATGGTGCGCATGGCATTCAGCGCCCGGTCTCCCGCGTGAGTTCCTGGAGGGCGCGCTCCAGCAGCCACTCGACCGGGTAGTAGAGGAAGGTCGCGCCCAGCGACCGGAAGCGTGCCACCTGCTCCAGGCGGGCCGGCATGCCGAAGGCCCGGCCGGCGGCACGCAGGCGTGCCGCGAGATGCTCGATCGTGCGTTCCACCTCGGGCGTCATGTTGCCGCGCTGCCCAGTCATCTCGTAGGAGAGGTCGTTCGGCCCGAGTAGCACCACGTCGATGCCGGGCACCGCGGCGATCGCATCGACCGCCGCTACCGCCGCAGGCGTCTCGATCTGCACGATGACCAGCTTCTCGCGTGCTGCGGCATCGCCGCAGGCGTAGCGGACCACCTCGACGACGGCGGCCGCCTCCTCCGCCGAATCGATATGCGGAACGACGATGCCATCGGCCTTGCGGTCGAAGTAGCGCACCAGCACCTCGGGCGAGCGCGACCAGCTGCGCACGACGGCCGGCAGGCGCGCGGCGCGCGCCGAGCGGATCAGGTCGGTCGCCGCATCCAGCCCGAGCCCGGTGCGCTCGCAGTCGATGAACGCGACGTCGGCGCCCCAACGGACGAGCGGCTCGAGGAGGTCCGGGTTGTGTCCTGCCAGGTTCACTGCCACGGCGACCTCGCCGCGCGCCATCTTCTGCTTCACCGCCGAAGTCATCGCCGCTCCTGCATGTCAGTACTGCCTTGTCAGTCGATCCGCGCGCCGGACTGGCGGACCACCTTGCCCCAGTTCGCCACCTCGTCGCGGATCAGGGTCGCATATTCGCCCGGGCTGCTCGGGCGTGCCTCGGCTCCCTGCTCGCTCAGTGCGCGGCGCACCGCCGGGTCCTTCAGCGCCGTGCCGAGATCCGCGTTGAGGCGATCGACCAGCGCTGCGGGAAGCCCTGGCGGCCCGACCATCCCGAACACGTTGTTCGCCTCGAACCCGGGCAGGCCGGACTCCGCGATGGTCGGCACCTCCGGCAGGGCCGGGATGCGCGACAGCGAACTCACGCCGAGCGCGCGTATCCGACCGGCCTTCACGTTCGGCACTGCAGAAGGCGCAGTCGCGAACGACAGTGCGACGAATCCTGCGATCAGGTCGGTCATCGCCTGTGGCCCGCCCTTGTAGGGCACGTGGATCATCCGCGTGCCGGTGAGCATGCGGAACATCTCGGCCGACAGGTGTGGCTGGCTGCCGTTGCCGGCCGAGCTGTAGCTCAGCTCGTCTGGCCGCTTGCGCAGCAGCGCGACCAGTTCCTTGACGTTGCGCGCAGGCACCGACGGATGCACGACCAGTACCTGCGCGGTGTCGGCCATCATTGAGATGGGCGTGAAGTCCTTGACCGGGTCGTAGCCGAGCTTCGGATACAGCGTCGCGTTGATGCTGTGCGCGGTCGAGGCCATGAACAGCGTGTAGCCGTCGGCGGGCGAGCGCATCGCGGCCTCGGCGCCGATGTTGGCACCGCCTCCGGGCCGGTTGTCGATCAGCACCGGATGCTTCCAGTCGCGGGTCAGCCGCTGCCCGACGATGCGCCCGATGATGTCGGTCGTGCCACCGGCCGGGAAAGGCACGATGACCCGCACCGGCTTCGACGGGTAGTCCTGTGCGGCTGCGGCGCCAGCACCAGCCCCCATCACAAGCACCACCACCACCCTCGCCCAATGTCCCGAAGGGACCCGCAGTCGCCTCGACATCGTCCACCTCCTCCTGTTCGCGGTGCAAGCCGCGGTCTTGGTATCCCGGGCAGCGCGAAGCGCTACGCCATCGTGAAGAGGCGGCCCGCTCCAGGCACTGCACGTCGGTCGCCGATCGCGCGCAGCGTGCCCCATAGCGCGGCCTGGTTGCTCGTGACCACCGGCAGGCCAGTCGCCGCCTCCACCTCGGCCAGGATGTCGAGCGTGCGGAAGTTCGAGCAACTGATGAAGATCGCCTCGGTGTCCGGGCGCACTACGTCGAGCGCCAGCGCCTTTACGGTCGCCGTTGAAATGCTGCCGTGCGCCTGGGTGCCCAGCCCCTTGATGGCCACCACATCGAAGCCCGCCGCGTCGAGGTAGGCCGCGAGTCGCTCGTTCAGCCAGGGTTCGTACGGCGAAGCGACGCTGACGCGCCGCGCCCCGGTCGCGCGCAACGCGCGCACGATGGACGCAGAGGACGTGACGGTCGGGACGCCCGCCCCCCCGGTCAGCGACACCTCCTGGGCGAGGTCGTCCTCGGGCGACTTCAGGAAGCCGCTCGCGGTGCAGCCGTGGCAGATCGCCTGCACCTTGGCGTGAGCGAGCAGTTCAGCCGCCCCCGGCGCCTGACTGCTCAGCCAGGCGAGGGCTTCCTCGGTGTCGGCCTGGTGCCGTATGCGCTGGGAGTGCACCGAAA
>CANHBC010000235.1 GCA_947458835.1 Betaproteobacteria bacterium
ATCGCTGCCGCCTTCTTCAGCAGGATCGCGACGCGCATCTCGAGTTCGGGCGGCTCGATCTCGACCGTCAGGCCCCAGGCGAAGCGGGTCAGCAGGCGATCGTCCATGCCCTCGATCTTCTTCGGGTAGGTATCGCAGGTGATGACGATCTGCTTGCGCTGGTCGGTCAGGGTGTTGAAGGCATAGAAGAACTCCTCCTGCGTGCGGCTCTTGCCGGAGAAGAACTGGATGTCGTCGATCAGCAGCAGGTCGAGCGAGTGATAGAACCGCTTGAACGCATCGAAGGACTTGTTCTGGTAGGCGCGCACCACGTCGGAGACGTACTTTTCCGCATGGATGTAGCGGATCACCGCCGAGGGATTGCGCTGGTGCACGAAGTTGCCGATGGCCTGCACCAGGTGGGTCTTGCCCAGGCCGGTGCCTCCGTAGAGGAACAGCGGGTTGTAGGCGCGGCCCGGGTTCTCGGCGACCTGCAGGGCAGCAGCCCGGGCGAACTGGTTGGCCTTACCGGTCACGAACGTGTCGAAGGTGAAGCCTTCGCTGAGCGTGCCGATCGTCTGCGCCAGCGTCGGGTCGGTCGGGCTGCCTACCCCGCCACCGACGCGCGGCGCCGACGCAGGCTCGACCAGCGCAGTAGCGGTGGGCGAGGTGTCGGTATCCACGGTGGCGACGGCGATGTCGGCGTCCACGACCGATCCTGCGCCCGCACCGCCCGGAGACGCGGGCGGGTGCCCGGGCCGGCCGGGTTCGACGGGCGGATACAGGCCGGCGGGCGCTGCGGTGCGCGCCGATCCGTTGACCGCCTTGCGTGAGCCGACCTCGAGTTCGATGACCAGCGTGTCGCCGCGCAGTTCGGCGAATTTCTGCATGTCGGGCAGGTACTGATCGCGTACCCACTCGAGCGCCTTGCGGCTGGGCACGGTGACCAGCACCTTGCCGTCTGCCTCGCGTGCCGACAGCGGCCGGATCCACGCGTCGTACTGCTGAACGGACAGCTTCTGCTTCAGCAGGGACAGGCAATCGGGCCAGAAATCGGACATCAGTATCGGGGCAGTTTCTCGGCGGAGCCGGGTCGTGGTGGGGACGAAGCGGTAGCGATTCGGTGAACGAGTCGAGCGCGGATCGAGTACGAAACGGGCAACACGGCGGGCCACTTCCGGTCGTGACCGGTGGCGGCACTTCGCCAGGTTTCCGGCGGCCGCGCGGTGGACCTGCCGGCCGGGAAACCCCATCTGGGGCGACCTGTCGACGGGCCATGCGCAGGCGCTGGCGGAACCCCGGATTCTATCATCCGCGGCCAAGTTATCCACAGCGGTTTCGAACGCGTTGACTGCCCGTCAGAACAGGCCTGGGCGTTCGGGCTTGACACGGGCGCACGCAAAACGTTTAATCGAGGGCTTTTTCGCCGAGACCATTTCCCATGAAACGCACATTCCAGCCTTCCGTCGTGCGCCGCAAGCGCACCCACGGCTTCCGCGCACGCATGGCTACCCCGGCCGGTCGCGCTGTCCTGAGCGCCCGCCGCCGCAAGGGCCGCGCACGCCTGGCCGTCTGACGACCGTCCTGGGCGGGCAGGCCCGATAGCGACCGTCAACGTCCGGTCGCCACCGGAGTACCCGCCAGCCCGAAGGATCGACATGCTGGCCCGCCCGCACCGCCTGCTCGGGGAGCACGAATTTCGCGGGGTGCTCGCCAGCCGTGTCCGGTGGTCGACGCCCGACTGCTCCATCCACGTCCGCTGCAACCCGGCCGCATCTCTCGGCATGCTGGGTTTCATCGTCGGACGGAAGGCGTTGCGCAGGGCGGTAGACCGCAATCGCTTCAAGCGTTGCATCCGCGGCCGGTTCCGTGTTCTTCTGGCCGGATTGCCCGGACTGCAGGTGGTCGTGAGGCTGCGCGGCAAGCCTGCAGCCGGAGTCGACCAGGCCGCCAGCGAAGTCTGCACCCGGCTCGAGGACGTCGCCGCATGGTACGCATCGCAATCGGACTGCTCCGCATCTACCGCTACCTCCTGAGCCCGCTGCTCGGGCCGAGGTGCCGGTTCATGCCGACCTGTTCCGAATATGCAATGCAGGCATTGCATACTCACGGCGCGCTGCGCGGCGGGTGGCTGACCACCCGCAGGTTGTGCAGGTGTCATCCGTGGCATCCGGGCGGCTACGATCCGGTGCCCGAGACCGCCGGCCACCGCGAGCCGCGCGATACTGCCCCCCGTTACGCTCAGGCAGCGGCGGTACGCCTGCCGGGCGGCGATTCCGCACTGTAGAGCACTGTAGAGGTCACCGAGCGTCGCATGGATACCCGCAAGCTGGTCCTTTTCTTCATCTTCGCCTTTTCGGTCCTGATGCTCGCGGATGCCTGGACCAAGGCACAGCGGCCACCGACCGTGGCCACCACCGGCGCCGAGGGTGCAGCCGCCACCGCGTCCAAGGGCGCCGAGGCGCCTGCGGTACCGGTACCGGGCGCGCCCGCGATTGCCGTGCCCAAGCCGCCGGCTACGCCCGCTGCAGCTGGCGGTCCGGCGGCCCCCACCGGCGCACTGCCCGGCGGCGAGCGGGTCCGCATCGAGACCGATCTGGCCAAGATCGAGATCGACACCGTCGGCGGCGACCTGCGCCGGCTGGAGATGCTCAAGCACAAGCAGACCTACGAGTACGACAAGAACTTCGTACTGCTCGAAGAAAACGCCCAGCATACGTACGTGGCGCAGAGCGGCCTGATCGGCCCCGGCCTGCCGACCCACCTGACGCGCTATCGCCTGCTGCCCGGGCCGCTGAAGCTCGAGGACGGCAAGGATGAGCTGGTCGTGCGCCTGGAGGCGCTGGAGACCGAAGGCTACAAGGTGATCAAGCAGCTCACCTTCCGCCGTGGCACCTACCTGATCGACGTCGCCTACCAGGTGACGAACAACCGCAGCGAGCCGCAATCGCCGTTTGCCTACTTCCAGGTAGTGCGTGATCGCTCGGTGCCGGTGGGCGACTCCTGGTTCGTCCCGACCTACACTGGCGTTTCCGTCTACACCGACGAGGGCAAGTACCAGAAGGTATCGTTTGACGAGATCGAGAAGAAGAAGGCCAAGTTCGTCACCCAGGCCGACAACGGCTGGGTGGGCATGGTCCAGCACTACTTCGTGACCGCCTGGCTTCCTGCAGCGAAGCAGCCGCGCGAGTACTTCGCCAAGCCGCTGGGCAACGGGCTGTTCGCCGCCGGCACGGTGATGCCGGTGGCCGCGATCGCGCCCGGCGCCACCGCGACCATCCAGGTACCGCTGTATTCCGGCCCCCAGGAGCAGGACCGCATCGGCGAGATCGCCCCCGGCCTGGACCTGACCGTCGACTACGGCCTGTTCACCATCTTCGCCTCGCCGCTGTTCTGGGTGCTCAAGTGGCTGTACGCGCTGGTCCACAACTGGGGCGTGGCGATCATCCTGCTGACCGTGCTGATCAAGCTCGCGTTCTTCCCGTTGTCGGCGGCCAGCTACCGTTCGATGGCCAAGATGCGCGTGGTCGCACCGAAGCTGCAGCGGATCAAGGAGCAGTATCCGGACGACCGGCAGAAGCTGCAGCAGGCGATGATGGAGCTGTACAAGACCGAGAAGATCAACCCGCTCGGCGGCTGTCTGCCGATCGTGGTGCAGATCCCGGTGTTCATCGCACTGTACTGGGTGCTGCTTGGCTCTGTCGAACTGCGCCATGCGCCGTTCTTCGGCTGGATCATCGACCTGTCGGCACCGGACCCGTTCTACATCCTGCCGCTGCTGATGGCTGCGTCGATGGTGCTGCAGATGCGCCTGTCGCCTGAGCCGCCGGACCCGGTCCAGGCGCGCATCATGAAGGTGATGCCGTTCATCTTCGGCGCGTTCTTCTTCTTCTTCCCGGCAGGCCTGGTGCTGTACTGGCTGGTGAACAACATCCTGTCGATCGGGCAGCAGTGGTACATCACGCGGCAGATCGAGGCGGACGCGGCCAAGCCGGCCAATGCGGGCAAACGCTGACACGATTGCGGCGATCGCGACGGCTCCGGGCCGCGCGG
>CANHBC010000236.1 GCA_947458835.1 Betaproteobacteria bacterium
CCCTCGAAGAACAGGTTGGCGCCGGTGCGCGTCTCGTAGCAGTAGTTGCGGCCGATCACCCCGGTCTGCGTCGCCGGGTCGTACGGCTGTCCGATGCCCGAGAGCAGCATCAGGTGGGTGTTGTTCATCGTGAAGGTCGCCAGCACCACCATCGACGCCGGCTGCTCGAGCTCCTCGCCGGTGAGCAGGTTGGTGTAGAGCACGCCGGTGACCCGCTTCGCAGACGGATCCTTCAGGATCTGCGTGACCCATGAATGGGTGCGCAGCTCGAAGTTCGGGCTCTTCATCGCTGCCGGTACCACCGTGATGTGCGGGCTCGCCTTCGCGTTGGCCTCGCAGCCGAAGCGCTGGCAGAAGCCGCAGTACTGGCAGCCGCCGAAGGTCGCGCCGTCCGGGTTGGTGTAGGCGCGCGAGGCGTTCGCCGCCGGGCGCGGGAACGGGTGGTAGCCAGCCTTGGTCGCCGCCTCGGCGAACAGCTGCGAGGAGAGCACGCTCTTGAGCGGCGGCAGCGGGTATTCGCGCGCACGCGGGCCCTCGAACGGGTTGCCGCCGGGCTGGACCTTGCCCTTCAGGTTGCCGGCCTTGCCGGACACCGCGGCCATGTACTCGAACTTGTCGTAGTACCGCTCCATCTCGGCATAGGTGATGCCCCAGTCGCGCAGGTCGGACATCTCGGAGGAGATGAACTTCGCGCCGTAGCGCTGCTCGTACAGGCTGCGCACCTTGAACTCATTGTCGGACCAGCGCCAGGTGCCGCCGCTCCAGTGCAGGCCGGAACCACCGACCGCCTCGCCGGGCAGGAACGAACCCAGCCTGCGCACCGGCAGGGCGTCCTGCTTCGGCGTGTTACGCATCGTCACCGTGTCGCGCGAGGCGTCCTGCATCATTTCCTGGCGCTGCACGTAGCGCAGCTCGTCGCGCACCTGCTGCAACTGGAAGTCGGCGTCGGTGGTGGTCATCTTGCCGCGTTCGAGCGCGACCACCTTCAGCCCGGCCTCGGAGAGTTCCTTCGCGAGGATGCCGCCCGTCCAGCCGAGGCCGATGATGACCGCGTCGACTTCCTTCAGTTTCCTGGCTGCCATGTCGAGGTCTCCGGTCAGCTGATGTCGGCGATGCCGAGCGGGTTGGTGGGCATCTTCCGGTCGCGGAACTTGTCGATGTTCTGCTGGTTGGTCGCGATGACGCCGGGGAAGTTCACCAGCTTCCAGCCGGCCTTGTCGCGGTTGCCACCGTAGATCGGGTCGGCGAACATGCCTTCCATCACGTTCTGGTAGAGCATGCCGAAGAAGGTGCGCACCGGCGGCCCGCCTTCCAGCGTGACCTTGCCCTGCTGCATTGCGACCAGGAAGGCTTCGCGCTGCTCGGCGGTGGCCTTCTCGAACGGGCGCCCGTAGAGCTTCACGCAGGCTGCATTGGCGGCCGGGATGGCGGCGCGGTAGAGCTCGGCCGGAGTCAGCGGGAGCTGGTAGCCCTGGTTGCCCGTACCCTGCTTCCAGGGCCCCTGGCGGTACAGGCGCTCTCCCTTGCCCCAGCCGCTGGCCAGGGCCCGGTCGATGTACACATGCAGGCCGAGGTCCGTGCCTTTCGGCGTAAGCGCATCGGCCGGGACCATGTGGTCGACCACGGCCTCGATGAAGGCCGCTTCATCCGGCGTCAGGTACACGTAGCCAGGCGTGGCTGGCGTCGCAGCCGGCGCCCGACTGGCGGCTGCCTGTGCCGCGGCCGCGGCCGGCAGCGTGGTGGTCACGGCGGCAGCGCCGCCGGCTACCGCACCCTTCAGGAAGGTGCGGCGCGAACTCGCGTCTCGATCCATCTCCTCCACCCCTCTTTGCTGGGGATCGCCCGGACGATGCCGCGGACAGGATGTGCCACGGGTGCCGGTGCGATGCAGCCTGTGGCTGCGTAGCGTCAATGTAGCAAGGCGGCGGACCACGGTAAAGCACTGGCGTGCCGCGGGCGGGTTTCCGCCCCGGACCACCGTTTCCCGACAGCGCCCGCGCGGCTGCATCGGTGTCGAATCGGGTCTCGAGGAGGGTGATCCGATGCAGCAGTCCATGAATGCAGTTCCGAACGTACGGGCGAGGCGCCGGGCGAAAGCCTGCCTCGCCGGCGGCCTGCTGGCGGCGACCCTGGTCGGTGGATGCGCGGTGCACCGCACCGTGGTCCACGAGGGGCGGCCCTTCCCGGTCGAGCGGATAGCCGCCATCGACGCTGGATGGCGCGACGGCATGGACCGCGACACGGTCCGCGGCCTGCTCGGGCAGCCCCATGCGACAGGCACTGATGATGACGGTCATCCGTACTGGCTGTATCGCTATCGCGCCCTGGCAACGACCAGTGGCGGCGGCGGCGTGCTGCTGGTCGGCATGGTCGCGTCGCAGTCCTCCAGCGGCGGCGAGATCCGTATCGCGTTCGATGCCGGCGGGTACGTCAGGCAGGTGGCGTGGGAGATGGCTGGCGCGGAGGCCTACCGGAAGATGGCCGGCAGGGGCGGGCGATGACGGCTGCACGTACGGCAGTGGTGTTCGCGATGTCCGTTTTGCTCGCCGGATGCGCCGTGGGCGGAGGCCGGCTCGACATCGCGACCGACCGGACGTTCGACCTGCGAACCCTGGAGGCGATCGTCCCGGGCATGGCCGAGGCCGACGTGGTCGCCCGGCTTGGCCTGCCGGGGGCCTTCGGCGTCGACGAACGCGGTCGGCGCTACCTGCACTACACGCAGGTGCGATTGGGCTCGAGCGTGCTGGCTGCAGGCACGGGCGTGGTCGGCGTTAACACGATGAGCATCCGCTCGACCGCGAGCGGCTTCGAGGCACGGGTGTTCCTCGAGGCCGGGCGGGTGGCCCGTGTCGCGACCCGCTTCCATGCGGAACCGGTGCAGGTCGGCTCCGATGGCGTGACTTCCGGGGCGGATCGCCCCGCGCGCGACGATCCCATGATGTGGCAACATTGATGCATGGACCGCATCCACCGCCCGATCGCCTGGCTGATGGCCGTTCTGGTGGCGACGCTGCCGGTGCTGCAGCCTGTCGGCGAGGCACGGGCCGCAGCCGGGCAGTTCGACGCGCGCTGGACGAGCATGCCCGCCTCGTCGTCGGTCACGGTGCGCTATCCGCTCGACAACTGGTCGCTGCTGGGCGAGATCGCCGGCCGCGGTGGCGGCGGCTTCGACCTGCGCATGCTGCGCGGCGAGCGCTGGATCACCGCTGGCCGCGAGGAAGTCGGCCAGCTCGGTCTGGGTTCAGACATGGTCTCCCGGCTGGTGATGGCCTTTCCCGGCCATGCGGCGATGGTGTTCGCCACCTACTCGCCCGAGAACGCCCGGTTGCGCATCCGTATCGTCAAGGCCGAGCGCCAGGCCGACGGCCGCATCCGCAGCTATCTTGGCGACTTCACGCCGCACCATGGCGAGCGCTGGGCCGCGCAGCGCCACTACCTGTCGGCTGACGAGCAGACCGATCCGATGCGCGCCGGCCGCAACCCGTTCGCGGCGTTCCGGCCGGCGGACGACACCGACCCGGTGTTCCACAACATCGGGTGGAGCGCCGCCCAGGTCGCCGTCGGCCATGCCATGCGCCTGTATAACGCGCCCGCCGCGTACATCGCGATGACCGATACCCGCTGGACGCAGGTCGTCACCCGCTCCGGGAACCTGTTGCGCCAGCGCGTGAACACGACCACCGAGGCCTGGGTCCGGCCCCGCTGGTTCGTTGCGCTGCCGGTCGACCAGCAGCCCTACGGCACCCAGGCCGCGATCTGCACGCTGCCCGGATCGACCGCCTGCCCGACGCTGGAACAGCTCGCCCACAGCGGCGTGTCCGTGTCCGAATGGAATGGCGGCAACATGCCCAGCCCGGAGGACTTGCTGTACTCATGGACGGACTCGCAGTCCGGCTTCACCGTGTTTGCATTTGCGCTGGTGACGGCGGCGTTTGTCTGGGTCGCGGCGAGCGTGGCGGCG
>CANHBC010000237.1 GCA_947458835.1 Betaproteobacteria bacterium
GCTGCACAAGCGGTTCAAGACCCGCCCGCCGGGCGAGCCGCCACCCTACTGAGGAGCAAGCCCATGTTTCGTAATCCCGATGCCGACCGCCTGCGCGCGCTGCTGCGCGAGGTACGCACGATCGCCGTGGTCGGACTGTCGCCCAAGCCTGACAGGCCCAGCCACGGGGTATCGAAATCGATGCAGTCGTTCGGCTATCGCATCGTACCGGTGAACCCCGGGCCGTCGGCGGTCCTCGGCGAACCGTGCTGGCCGACGTTGCGCGACCTGCCGGCGGAGGTACTGGCCTCGGTCGACCTGGTCGACGTGTTCCGGCAGTCCGACGCGGTGCCCGGGATCGTCGACGACTGCATCGCCCTGGGCCTCAGGCGGCTGTGGCTGCAGGACGGCGTGGTCGACGAGGCGGCCGCGGCGCGTGCGGTCGAGGCCGGCATCGAGGTGGTGATGGATCGCTGCGTTTACCGGGACTATGTACACTTGATCGGATGAAGCTCGCGTTCACCAAGATGCACGGCGCCGGCAACGACTTCGTCGTGGTCGATGCCATCGGCCAGGCAGTCGACCTCGGCCCGGCGGACTGGCGCCGCATCGCCGACCGCCACCTGGGCGTCGGCTGCGACCAGGTGCTGGTCGTCGAGCGGCCGCGGCTGGCGGGCACCGACTTCCACTACCGGATCTTCAACGCCGACGGCGGCGAGGTCGAGCAGTGCGGCAATGGCGCGCGCTGCTTCGTGCGCTTCGTGCACGACAAGGGCCTGACCGACCGCCGCGAAATCCGGGTCGGCACCCTGTCCGGCATCATCACGCCGCGACTCGAGGACGATGGCCGTGTGACGGTCGACATGGGCGCGCCGCGGCTGGAGCCGGCCGACATTCCGTTCGTGGCCCCGGCCCGGGCGGATGTCTACCGGCTCGAACTCGAGGGTGGCACGATCGAGGTGTCCGCGCTGTCGATGGGCAACCCGCACGCGGTGCAGGTCGTGTCCGACGTGGAGTCCGCGCCGGTGCTGTCGCAGGGGCCGCTGATCGAGGCGCACCTGCGCTTTCCCCGCCGCGTCAACGCCGGCTTCATGCAGGTGGTGGACCGGCGTACCGTCAGGCTGCGCGTATACGAGCGCGGCGCCGGCGAGACGCTCGCCTGCGGCACCGGCGCCTGTGCCGCGGTGGTTGCCGGCAACCTGCGCGGGCTGCTCGGGCCGAAGGTCGATGTCCACACGCGTGGCGGCGTGCTGACGATCGTCTGGGAGGGCGAGGGGCGGCCGGTGCGCATGACCGGGCCTGCGGTGAGCGTGTTTGAAGGTACGATCGACACCTGAGCGGGCGATCCATGCGCGGCGGCGAGCGCGCCGCCAGTCGCCGGCTGGCGAACGAGAGAAGATGGGGGAAGGGATGAAGGAAGGGATCAATCCGGACGAGATCGCGGCCTACCTGCAGGCGCATCCAGAGTTCTTCGAGCTCTACTCGGACCTGATGGCGAACCTGTACATCCCGCATCCGCACGGTGGCCGGGCGATCCCGATCTCCGAGCGGCAGGTGATCACCCTGCGCGACAAGAACAAGCTGCTCGAGGCCAAGCTCTCCGAGCTGATCCGGTTCGGCGAGCAGAACGACGCGATCAGCGAGAAGCTGCACCGTCTTACCGTCGCGCTGGTCGGCGCGCCGGACATCCCCGCGGCGATCCACGCGACCCGCTACCACCTGGTCGAGGATTTCGCCGTGCCGCATGTCGAATTGCGGCTGTGGGCACCGGTCGCACCGCCCGAGGGCAGCACGCCCTCGGGCGATTTCTCGCCGGTCAGCGAGGAGGCGCGCGTGTTTGCCGACAGCCTGACCCAGCCCTACATCAGTGCGCGCGCCATGTTCGACAGTGCCGCCTGGTTCGGCGCGGATGGCGAGCGGCTGCATTCGTTCGCGTACATCCCGCTGCGCGGCCGGCAGGCGTTCGGCCTGCTGACCCTGGCCAGCGAGGACCCGCAGCGCTTCTACCCCGAAATGGGCACGCTCTACCTGAAGCGACTCGGCGATGCGGTCTCGGCCGCGCTCGGGCGGAGCCTTGCCGGCTGAACGGCCGGACGCGCTGCCGGACGCCGCACGGGCACTGCTGGCGCGCTTCGTCGAGTACCTGGCGAGCGAGCGGCGCCTGGCGCGCCTGTCGGTCGATGCCTATGAGCATGACGTGTCGCGGCTGCTGCGGCTCGCCGGGGATGCGCCGCTGGCCGGCCTGACGCCGGTCGACATCCGCCGCTTCGCCGGGAGGCTGCACGGCCAGGGCCTGGACGGACGCACGATCGCACGGTTGCTCTCGGCGTGGCGCAGCTTCTTCCGCTGGCTGGTGCGCGAGCGACTGTCCGATGCCAACCCGGCGCTTGGGGTAAAGCCGCCTAAGTCGGGCAAGCGACTGCCGAAGGTGCTGTCCCCGGACGAGGCGGCGCAACTGCTCGACGGCGGCACGCCGGAGACCCCGGCCGACCTGCGCGACCTGGCCATGCTGGAACTGCTCTACTCGTCAGGGCTGCGTCGTGCCGAACTGGTCAGTCTCGACCTCGGCGACGTGCGTGCGGCCGATGCGCTGGTACGGGTGACGGGCAAGGGCAGCCGAACGCGCGAGGTGCCGGTCGGACGCCAGGCCCTCGTGGCGATCGACGCCTGGCTGAAGGTGCGGCCTCAGATGGCCCGTCCCGACTGCCCGGCGCTGTTCGTCGGCGCCCGGGGCGGACGCATCTCCGATCGAGTGGTGGCCACCCGTGTCGACCGCTGGGCGAAACGCCGCGGTCTGGGACAGCACCTCCATCCCCACATGCTGCGCCACTCATTCGCGTCGCACGTGCTGCAGTCCAGCGGCGACCTGCGCGCGGTGCAGGAGATGCTCGGGCATGCCAGCATCGCCACCACGCAGGTGTACACCCATCTCGACTTCCAGTACCTGGCGAAGGCCTATGATGCGGCCCACCCCAGGGCACGGATGGGCAAGGGCGGCAAGTAGCGTCGCCACCCCGTGTCGGTCCGGCGGCGGGCGCTGCAGCTGCACGGATGCAACCGGGTGGCGTAAAGTGCGACCCTGGCCGCCGCGCCCGTCAGAACCGGAGCCGGTGTGGCCAGAACGGGTCGCGCCAGCCGTAGGCCGGTCCCCACGCACCCCAGCCCGGGCCGTAGAAGCTCCGGGCGCGCATCGATTCCTCGAAACGCACCACGTCCAGATGCACACGCTGCATGTAATCGATCACCGGATCGGGCACGCCCTGCTCGCGCAGCTTTGCCAGTTCGCTGGCCGGCAGTCGGTAGACGGCCCGACTGCGCTGCATGCGTTCGATGATCTGCTGCGCCGTCTGCCCGGCCTTCGCGGCCGCTACGATCTCTGCGGGCGTCGGGGCGGGCGGCAGCGGTTCGCCCAGCGTGGAGCAGCCGGAGACCGTGAGAGACAGGCTGGCCGCGGCCAGCAGGCGGCGCAGCCGGCGGCCGTGGCGGGCTGCATGCGGGGCGGCGTCGGGACGGCGATCGGTGTGCATGCTGAACCTCCTGCGGACGATGCGGGCCGGCGATCTTGCGCGGCGACCTGCGCCGGGGACGACCGGTGAGCCTGGGTCTGCCCGCAGCGAGGACGTCCGCCGGCGACGGCCGCCGGCGCGGCCTGGCGCTTGCCGCTTCGGTGATCTTGCACCTGTCCGCACTCGCCTGCATCGTCCTGTTCCCCGTTCAGGCCCCGCAGCCGCTGCCTGAGCCGCCGCCGATGGTCGTGGTGATGATCACGCCGCCCGCGCTGGTCCCGGCGTCAGCCCGCGCGCCGGCCGTGCAGCCGCCGGAGCCGATCGAGCCGCCGCCGAGGGCCA
>CANHBC010000238.1 GCA_947458835.1 Betaproteobacteria bacterium
CCGGTGCCGAAGCCGCGCCGCGAGCGGCCGGTGTTCCTGCTCGAGCGGCCGCGGATGCTGGTCTGCGCCGAGTCGCGGCCGCAGTACCAGGGTCCGCTCGAGCTGGTCAGCGGTCCGGAGCGGATCGAATCCGGCTGGTGGGACGGCCGGCCGGTGGCCCGTGACTACTACGTCGCACGCAACCGGGCGGGCGAGGCCTGCTGGATCTACCGCGAACCGTCCGATCCGTCGCGCTGGTACCTGCACGGCCTGTTCGCATGATCGCGGGTGCCCGATGCTGCCGGCCTGCGCGGAACTCGACGCGCTCTCGAACTTCACTTTCCTGCGTGGTGCCTCCCATCCGGAGGAACTGGTCGCGCAGGCTTCGACGCTGGGCTATCGCGCGCTCGCGATCGTCGACGAGTGTTCGGTGTCCGGCGTCGTACGCGCCCACCTGGCCGCGAAGGACTGCGGGCTGCACCTGGTCATCGGGTCACAGTTCGCGGTCGCCGATGCGGCCTCGATCGAGCGTGTCATCCTGCTCGCCTGCAACCGTGACGGTTATGGCAACCTCTGCGAGCTGATCAGCCTCGCCCGCGGGCGCATGCCCAAGGGCAGCTACCGCCTGCTGCTGGCGGACCTGGCGCGCGGGCTGCCGCACTGCCTGGCGATCATCGTGCCGTCGGCGTCGGCGTCGGACGGTGGCGAATCGGTGGCGATGATCGCCCATGCATTCCCTGGTGCCTGCTGGATCGGCGTGCTGCTGGCCCAGGGGCCGGACGATGGTGCGGTACTGGAACGTGCGTCGCGGCTGGCGGCGTCCGCGGCCGGTGCGGCCTGCCTGCCGCTGGTCGCCTGCGGCGGGGTGCAGATGCACCACCGCGAGCGCAAGGCATTGCACGACGTGCTGGCCGCGATCCGCGAGGGCCTGCCGCTGGCCGAACTCGGCACGCGCGTGCTGGCCAACGCGGAGCGCTGCCTGCGGCCGATCGCCCGCCTGGCCCGGCTGTATCCGCCCGAGCTGCTGATGGAATCGGTCGGGATCGCCGAGCGCTGCACCTTCTCGCTGGGCGAGTTGCGCTACGAGTATCCGCGCGAACTGGTGCCCGACGGCGACACGGCGGCGGGTTGGCTGCGCCGGCTTGCCTTCGACGGGTTGCAGGAACGCTATCCGCAGGGCACGCCGGCCAGCGTGCTCAAGCTCATCGAGCACGAACTCGCGCTGATCGCCGACCTCGGCTACGAGGCCTACTTCCTGACCGTGCACGACATCGTGCGCTTCGCCCGCGGGCGCGGGATCCTGTGCCAGGGGCGCGGCTCAGCGGCCAACTCGGCGGTCTGCTATGCGCTGGGCGTGACCGAGGTCGATCCGGGACGGATGCAGGTGCTGTTCGAGCGCTTCATCTCGAAGGAGCGCAACGAGCCGCCAGACATCGACGTCGACTTCGAGCACGAGCGGCGCGAGGAGGTGATGCAATACATCTACCGCAAGTACGGCCGCGACCGGGCAGCGCTGGCGGCCGCGCTTGCCACCTACCGGCCGCGTTCGGCGCTGCGCGACGTCGGCAAGGCGTTCGGCCTTTCGCTCGACCAGGTCGACCGTCTGGCGAAGACCATCGCCTGGTGGGACGGCAGGCAGGTGCAGGACGAGCGGCTGGTGGAGGCCGGCTTCGATCCGTCCAATCCGTTGGTGGTGCGGGTGGTCGAGTTTGCACAACAGCTGGTCGGCTTTCCCCGGCACCTGTCCCAGCACAGCGGCGGCTTCGTGATCGCGCGCGACCGGCTGACCCGGCTGGTACCGGTCGAGAACGCAGCGATGGACGGACGCACGGTCATCCAGTGGGACAAGGACGACCTCGATGCACTCGGCCTGCTGAAGGTCGACGTGCTTGCGCTGGGCATGCTGACCGCGGTGCGCCGCACCCTCGATGCACTGCACGCGTTCGGCGAACCTCGGCCCGAACCTGGGGTCGAACCTGGGGTCAGGTCTTGCCTTTTGCGCCCCTTGTCCTCCGTGGAAGAGGTCATCGCCAGTCCCGTGGCGCAAAAGGCAAGACCTGACCCCAGGCCTTCCAGGCCTTGGCGTCTGCAGGACATTCCGTCCGAGGACGAAGCGACCTACCGGATGATCCAGCGTGCCGACACCATCGGCGTTTTCCAGATCGAGTCGCGGGCGCAGATGTCCATGCTGCCTCGCCTGAAGCCCAAGTGCTTCTACGACCTGGTGATCGAGGTGGCTATCGTGCGCCCCGGGCCGATCCAGGGCGGCATGGTGCATCCCTACCTGCGGCGGCGGCAGGGGCTCGAGCCCGTGACCTATCCGTCGGAGGCGGTCAAGGGCGTGCTCGAGCGCACGCTGGGCATCTCGATCTTCCAGGAGCAGGTGATGCAGCTGGTGGTGGTCGCCGCCGGCTTCAGCGCCGGCGAGGCCGACCGGGTGCGCCGGGCGATGGCGGCCTGGCGGCGCAAGGGCGGGCTGGAGCCGTTCCGCGACAAGCTGCTGGCTGGCATGCTCGCGCGCGGCTACAGCGCCGAGTATGCGGAGCAGGTCTTCCGTCAGATCCAGGGTTTCGGCGAGTACGGCTTCCCGGAATCGCATGCGGCTAGCTTCGCGCTGCTGGTGTACGTCTCGTGCTGGCTCAAGTGCCACCATCCGGCGGCCTTCGCCTGCGGGCTGCTCAATGCGCAGCCGCTGGGCTTCTATTCGCCATCCGAAATCGTGCAGGACGCGAAGCGCCATGGCGTGGTGGTGCTGCCGCCGGACGCGACGGCGAGCGGGTGGGACTGTGCGCTGGAGCGCAGGGATGACGGGTCGGCGGCGCTGCGCCTGGGGTTGCGCATGCTCAAGGGACTGTCCGCGGCCGGCGCATCGCGCCTGGTAGCCGCGCGCGCGCAGGCGCCGTTCGCTGGCCTGGACGATCTCGCTCGGCGCGCGGCGCTGGAGCGCTCCGACGTGAACGCGCTGGCCGCCGCCGATGCCTTGCGCACGCTGGCCGGCCACCGGCGCGACGCCTGGTGGGAGGCCCTTGCCCTGGAGGCCGACACGCCGCTCACCCGCGCGCCGCGCGACCCGGTGCAGGCCACGCTGCTGCCGCCAACCGAGGGCGAAGACGTGGTGCTCGACTATTCGACGCTCGGACTGACGCTGCGCAGCCATCCGCTCGCGCTGCTGCGGCCGATGCTGGCGACGCGCCGGCTGGCCACCGCCGAGGCGATCCGCGGCGCGCGCAACGGACAGGTGATGCGCGCGTGCGGCATCGTCACCTGCCGGCAGCGGCCAGCCACCGCCAGCGGCGTGGTGTTCGTCACGCTGGAGGATGAGACTGGCCATGTAAACGTGGTGGTGTGGCCGACGCTCGTCGAGCGGCAGCGGCGCGAGTTGCTCGGCTCGCGGCTGATGACCGTGCATGGCCATGTGCAGCGCGAGGGCGAGGTCGTGCATCTGGTCGCCGGCCGGTTGGTCGACGACACGCGACTGCTCGGCCGGCTGGCGACGCGGTCGCGCGATTTCGGCTGAGCCTTGCCCGCGCCGCGCGGGCTGCTCGGGCGCACGTTCGGGTCCGACAAACAGTCGTACAGCCCGACGTGGAAACCCGGGTCAGACACGCATTTCTGCAAACCCGTGTCTGACCCGGGTTCGCAACCCGGGTTCGCAGGCTTTCTCGGGCAAACCGGGTCCGGGAAATTCGCGGGAAATCCGTGTCTGACCCGGGTTTCTAGGCTGCGGACTGCCGCAGGATCTGGACGAAGTCCGCGACGTCTTCCCACGCCTCGATCGCATCGACCGCGGC
>CANHBC010000239.1 GCA_947458835.1 Betaproteobacteria bacterium
ACTGCTTCTCGACCACCTCCTCGCGGACATACTTGCGCCGACAGGTCCCCGGGTTGCCTTGGCACCTATCGGCGTGACCGGTGCAGTGATAGTAGACGTAGTGGGTATTCCGGCGCAACGTGACCACTGAATCCGGCGAACGTGACCGATCAATCCGGTTGATCGTGACCGGCTAGTCCGGTTGAACGTGACCGATTCGGAGTGGTTTCCGGATACGGTGGTCACGATGCCGGACCAGTCGGTCACGATGCCGGATTCGTCGGTCACGATGCCGGATGGCACTGCGTAGATCTCAACCCAGGGCACGTATCGTCCGGTCTTTTTGACCGGAGGAGCAGTGCCTGCAACGAGGATGGACCTACGCATGATCAAGGAAGCACTTCGCCTGAAACTGGAGGCTAGGCTGTCGCATGAGCAGACGGCGCGCGCGTTGCGCATCTCCAAGGGGGTGGTCGCAAAGTACATGGGGCTGGCGGCAGCGGCTGGGCTGGCGGACTGGGAGACCATTCGCGGTCTGGACGAGCGGCAACTGCAGCGGCTGCTGCTGGGCGCGGCCGGTGGGCGTGGCGATGTCGTGATGCCGGACTTCGCCCGCATCCATCGGGAGCTCTCGCGCAAAGGTGTCACCCTGATGCTGCTGTGGCAGGAGTACACGGCGGCCCATGCCGGGCTGCGTACTTGGGGCCGCACGCAGTTCTTCGAGCACTACCGTGTCTACGCGCAGTCGCTCAAGCGCTCGATGCGCCAGGTGCACCGTGCGGGCGAGAAGCTGTTCATCGATTACGCTGGACCGACGATTGCCCTGCGCGACGGCGCACGCGCGAGCGTGTTCGTCGCGGCGCTGGGCGCCTCGAGCTATACGTTCGCCTGCGCCACGTCCAGCCAGAAGCTGGCCGACTGGATCGGCGCGATGGTGCGCACGCTGGAGTTCATCGAAGGCGTGCCGCAGCTCATCGTGCCGGACAATGCCCGGGCACTGATCGCCGATCCGGACCGCTATGAACCGCGCGCGAGCGATACGGTGCTCGACTTCGCTCGCCACTATGGCACCTCGGTGCTGCCGGCGCGCCCGCTCAAGCCGCAGGACAAGGCGAAGGTGGAGTCGGCGGTGCAGGTAGTCGAGCGCTGGATACTTGCACGGCTTCGTCACCGCTCGTTCGACTCGGTACACGATCTGGACGAGGCGATCGCCGAGCTGCTGCCAGCGCTCAACGAGCGCCCGTTCCAGCGGCTGCCTGGCTCGCGCGCCACTACCTTCGCCGATCTGGATCGGCCAGCACTGGCGCCGTTGCCCGGCACCCGCTACGAGATCGCGCGCTACAAGAGCGCCAAGGTCCACATCGATTACCACGTCCAGGTGGACGGGCACTTCTACAGCGTGCCGCACGCGTTGGTCGGCACTACGCTGCAGGTGCGCGTGACGGCCGCCGGCATCGAATGCCTGCATGGCGGGCGGCGCGTGGCCGCCCACCTGCGCAGCAGCCGTGTAGGCGGCTTCACCACGGTGGCAGAGCACCTACCAGCGGCACACCGGGCCCACCGCGAGTGGACGCCCAGCCGCCTGATCGAATGGGGACAGCGCATTGGGGTGTCCACCGCCGAGGTGATCGCCCGCATCCTGTCCGAACACAAACATCCGGAACACGGCTATCGGCGCTGCCTGGGGTTGCTGAGCCTGTCACGCCGCCACGGTGCACAGCGCCTGGAGGCGGCCTGTGTGGTGGCACTGCGCGCGGGGGCTTTCCGCTACCGCGTCGTCAAGGAGATCCTCGACAACAATCGAGACCGCCTCGGGCCGGCGAGCGAGGCTGCGCAGTGGAGCAGCCCCGCGCACGAGAACGTGCGCGGCCCGGGCTACTACCAGTGAGGCGAGGACGATGATGAACAACCAGACCATCGCCCAGCTTCGCGCACTCAAGCTCGTTGGATTTGCTGCCGCGCTCGAGGAACAGGCCGCGCGCCCCGGCATGCAGACGCTCGCCTTCGAGGAGCGCCTGGCGCTACTCGTCGAGCGCGAAGTACACCTGCGCGAGGACCGCAAACGCGTGCGCCTGCTGCAGCGCGCGAAACTCAAGTACGGCCAGGCGAGCATCGAAGATCTCGATGCCCGACCCGGGCGCGGCATCGACCGGGCCGCGCTGATCGGCCTGGCCACCAGTGGTTGGGTGACGCGCGGGGACACCATCCTGCTGACTGGCCCAACTGGCGTGGGCAAGACATGGCTGGCCTGCGCGCTGGCCCAACACGCCTGCCGCGCCGGACACACCACGCTGTATCTGCGCGTGCCGCGCTTGGCCGAGGAACTGCGCGCGCTGCACGCCAGCGGCGGCTTCGGCCGCTGGCTGCAGGCGCTGGCCCGCACCGACGTACTGGTGCTCGACGACTGGGGCGTATCGGCCGTAGACACCACGATGCGCTCGGATTTGCTGGAGATCATCGATGACCGGGCCTCCCACAAGGCCACGATCATCACGACGCAACTGCCCATCGACCACTGGCACGGCTGGCTTGGCGATGCCACCGTCGCCGATGCCATCCTCGACCGTCTGATGCAACGCCTTCAGCGCATCGACCTGACCGGTGAGTCGATGCGCCGACCGGATACCTGCCAATCCCGAAATCCGTACGGATTGGCTGCTTCGATCAACCCATCGTGACCGATCACCCTACAATCCGACCTACGCAGTGCCGTCAAAACAGCATCGGTCACGATCACCGGATTCGTCGGTCACGTTCGCCGGAATACGCACTCCAGCGCTGCAGCGTGCGCACGTCGATGCCCACCACCTCGCAGGCCTTGTCCAGCCGCGCACCCGCGGTGTGGGCGATCTCGATGTTGCGGACCAGGTCTTGGCGATCTTCCAGGCCGATCATTCTTCCTCGCCCCTGTCCTTGTTGAAGATCGCCTCGACTTTTTTTGACAACACCAGCAGCGCCGCCGTCTCGGCCAGCGCTTTCTCCTTGCGCCGCAGCTCGCGCTCAAGCTCCTTGATCCGGCGCCGATCGTGCTTGGTCTGCTTTGGACTGGCTCCCGCCTCATGCGGCTCGGCCAGCGCCTGGCGGGCCGCGTCACGCCATTGCGGCAGCGTCTGCGGGTATACGCCGTTGGCCCGGCACCAGGCGCTCTTGCCTTCCTCGCCCATCGACGCCGTGGTCAGCACCGCGTCGAATCGCGCCGCCGACGTCCACACCCGTTGCCGATCCGGCTGGGCTAGCGCCTCGCTCAGCCAGCGCTCCAACGTTCCCTCGGAGATCCCCATTGCCTGCGACACTTCGCCGAGCGGCGCGCTCTCCGGCGGCAGCAACCTTGCCACCGCCTTGTCCTTGAATGCTTGTCCGTACCGAGCCACTTCCTCGTCTCTCATCGCCCCCAGGTTTCACAAGTCTATCGGGGCGACAACTATTCTGACGCAGGGGGTTCTCGTCCAGGTACATCTTCTTCAGGCGCAGGTTCTCATCCTCCAGCTCCTTCATCCGGGCCATCATGGACACGTCCATGCCGCCGAACTTAGCGCGCCACCGGTAGAACGTCGCCGTGCTCACACCCGTCTCCCGGCAGAGCGCCGGAAACGCCTCGCCAGCTTCGGCGCGCTTCAACACCGCCATGAACTGGCTGTTGGTGAACCTGGACTTCCTCATGCAGAACTTCCTCCGTAACGAGAAAATTCTACCTCTGGACCCTACGGTTTTGTGGGGGGATTACCCGACGATGCAGAAGTGTCCATTTATCGCCCTTCTGATCGATGTTAG
>CANHBC010000240.1 GCA_947458835.1 Betaproteobacteria bacterium
ATTCGGAATTACCTCGCCTCGTAAGAACAGGAGGAAGTCGTGGAGCATAGTGAAGTGATCAAGAATCGAATCCTCAGCGGTCTGAACCTCTCCGCCGCAGCACTGATGATGACCGCCGGTCTTGCATCAGCCCAGGTCGACCGAGGCGCGTATCTCATCACCTCCACCGGCGAGGCTGTGCGCGCAGCGGGCTACGGCGTCTGCGTTCGCACCAGCAACTGGACGCCCGCTCAGGCTACGGAGCAGTGCGATCCCGACCTGCTGCCGAAGAAAGTGGTTGCCCCGGCGAAGCCCAAGCCTGCTGCGCCCCCGCCGCCGCCCAAGGCAGAGCCGAAGCCTGCACCGAAGCCGGCCGCTGCAAAGCCCGCCAAGCCCGCCACGATGCCCTTCTCCGAGCGCGTCGACGTGCCGTTCGAGTTCGCGAAGGCTGACCTGACCGCCGACGGTCGCACCGCGCTGGACCAACTCTTCAAGGAACTGAAGAAGGGCCCGGTCACGATGAACGTCGTGATCGTCACCGGCCACACCGACAAGATCGGCAGCGCGGCCTACAACAAGAAGCTGTCGGAAGCCCGTGCTCAGGTCGTGCGTGACTACCTGGTCAACACCGGTGGCCTCGACTCCAAGCTGATCTTCTGGGAAGGCGTGGGCCCCCGTCAGCCGGTGAACGTCACCAAGTTCTGCGATGCGAAGATGAACCGCAAGCAGCTGGTCGACTGCCTGGCGCCGAACCGCCGCACGACGGTCGAAGTGACCGGCACGCGTCCGAAGCCGGCACCGAAGCCTGCCGCTGCCAAGCCGGCTGCCAAGCCTGCCGCATCGATGATGTAAGAAGGGTTTACTCCCTCGAAAGCCCTGCACTTCGGTGCAGGGCTTTTTGCTTTCTGGAACTGTCGGTGGAGATCGATCGCGAGGAACTGCTGAAGGTTCTGGACTCCACCCTGCACCGGCAGCTTCGCATCCGCAGTCTGACGTGCCACGCCTCGGCCGCAGGGCGGCGCGGCAACCGCGGCGACCAGCTCCCCCCGGTGCACGACAGACGGCCGCGTGACGTGCATCGGTCCGGATCGGCTAAGCTCGCGATGCCATGATTCATCGACCGAACGCCTCCACGACCGTCCCGTCGTCCGCCGCCCCGTCTGCGGCCCCATCCCCCGAGACATCCCGCGTGCCCTGCGCCGACGAGGGGGCAGCAGCCCGGTCCTTCGACCTGGCGATCGATGCCGGCTTCGTGCTGCCGGTGCGGCCCGCGCACACCGTGCTCACGGGGCACACCGTGCTGGTCCGCGACGGCCTGATCGCCGCGATCGCCCCGACCGATGACACGCTCGACCTCGAGGTGCGCGAACGGGTCCGGCTTCCCGGCCACCTGGTGATGCCCGGGCTGGTCAACCTGCACACGCATGCCGCGATGGCGCTGATGCGCGGCCTGTCTGATGACCTGCCCCTGATGCGCTGGCTGCAGGAGCACATCTGGCCCGCGGAGTCGAAGTTCGTCTCCGACGCCTTCGTCGAGGCCGGCACGCGACTCGCCTGTGCCGAGATGCTGCGCGCCGGCACGACCTGCTTCAACGACATGTACTTCTTCCCGGAATCGGCCGCACGTGCCGTGCTGCAGGCAGGCATGCGTGCGAGCCTGGGCATGATCGCGATCGAATTCCCGACCGCCTACGCCACCGACGCCCAGGACTACCTCGCGCGCGGCATCGCGACGCGCGACGCCCTGCGCGGCGAACCACTGCTGTCGTTCTGCTTCGCTCCGCATGCCCCCTATACCGTGAGCGACGACACGTTCCGGCGCATCCGCACCTACGCACAGCAGCTCGACACCCCGATCCACGTGCACCTGCACGAGACCCTGCAGGAGATCGCCGACAGCGAGGCCGCCTTCGGCATGCGCCCGATCGAACGGCTCGATCGCCTGGGGCTGATCGGTGCCGAGACGATCGCGGTGCATGCGGTCCACCTCGACGACCGCGACATCGAGACCCTGGCGCGGCGCGGCGCCCACGTGGCGCACTGCCCTTCATCGAACCTGAAGCTCGCCAGCGGATTCGCGCCGGTCGCGCGCCTGCTGGCGGCCGGTGTGAACGTTGGACTGGGCACCGACGGCGCAGCGAGCAACAACCGGCTCGACCTGTTCACCGAACTGCGGCTGGCATCGCTGCTGGCCAAGGCGGTCGCCGGGTCAGCCGAGGCGCTGCCGGCCTTCGACGCAATCGAGATGGCGACTCTGGGCGGCGCCCGGGCGCTCGGGCTGGACAGCCGCATCGGATCGCTGGAACCGGGCAAGGCGGCCGATATCATCGCGCTCGATTTCACGGCGCTCGAGCTGCAGCCGTGCTACGAGCCGATGTCGCACGTCGCCTATGTCGCAGGACGCGAGCAGGTCACCGATGCATGGGTCGCCGGCCGGCACCTGCTCCAGGACAGACACCTGGCCACCCTCGATGCCGAGGCACTGGCCGCGGATGCGTCGGCCTGGAAGGCGCTGATCGCGGCACGGTCCAGCGGCGGCTGAACCGGGCACCCATTGCACACCGAACCTTCCCACCTGCCCGAGGCAGACCGATGAATACCCTTAACTCCGATCCGGCAGAACTGGCCAAGTTCAACGACCTGGCGCACCGCTGGTGGGACCCGAACAGCGAGTTCAAGCCGCTGCACGAGATCAATCCGTTGCGCCTGGACCTGATCGACCGGCTCGCCGGGCTGGCCGGGCGGCAGGTGCTGGACGTTGGCTGCGGCGGCGGCATCCTGTCCGAATCGATGGCCGCGCGCGGAGCCCAGGTCACCGGCATCGATCTGGGCGAGAAGCCGCTGGGTGTGGCGAAGCTGCACCTCCTGGAAAGCGGCCTCAGCGTCGACTACCAGGCGATCTCGGCGGAGGCGCTGGCCGAGGCCCGGCCCGCGAGCTTCGACGTCGTGGCCTGCATGGAGATGCTGGAGCACGTGCCCGACCCGGCACGCACCGTCGCGGCCTGCGCGGCGCTCGCGCGGCCTGGAGCGCACCTGTTCTTCTCCACCCTGAACCGCAACCCGAAGTCGTTCCTGTTCGCGATCATCGGGGCGGAGTACGTGCTCAAGCTGCTGCCCCGCGGAACGCACGACTACGCGAAGTTCATCACGCCGTCGGAACTCGCACGCATGTGCCGCCAGGCCGGGCTGGAACCTGCCGGCGTGACCGGCATGACCTACAACCCGTTCTCGAAGGTCTACCGACTGGGCGACGACGCATCGGTGAACTACATCATCCACGCCCGGAAGCCATCTTGAACGTGACTGCCCTGCAGCTCTCCCCCGCCGTGGAAGGCGTGCTCTTCGACCTCGACGGCACCGTCGCCGACACCGCGCCCGACCTCGCCCATGCCCTCAACCTGCTGCGCGCCGAGCGCGGTCTGGCACCGGTACCCGTGTCCACGCTGCGCTCGCACGTTTCGCACGGGGCGCGCGGGATGCTCGAGGCCGGCCTGGACCTGCGCCCGGGCGACGCCGACTTCATCGAGCTGCGCGACCGCTTCCTGCAGCTCTACGAGGACAACCTGGTGCGCGACTCGTGCCTGTTCGAAGGGATGGCGGCACTGCTCGACGCGCTGGAGGCGCGCGGCCTCGCCTGGGGCATCGTCACCAACAAGGCCGAGCGCTTCGCCGTGCCGCTGATCGCCGGGCTCGGGC
>CANHBC010000241.1 GCA_947458835.1 Betaproteobacteria bacterium
ATCGCGCCATCGCCGCGCAGCAGCGCGCGGTCCTCCGCCACCCGCGGCTGCAGCGTGCTGCGCAGCCGCGCGGCGAGCGAGGCATCGGCGTCGGCAACCCGGGTGACCGCGTCGGCAAAACGCGTCGCCCACTCGGCATGGGCGAGCACCGCCGTCCAGTCGGTGGCGGTGCCGTCCCAGGCCTGCAGCAGGAGGGCCTGGGCACCGGCCTGCATCGACTGCAGCATGCGGTCTTCGTCGTTCACGCCCGACAGCGGTCGCAGCATGGAGGCAATCGCCGCGTCCTCCGGCGGCTGCCCGTCGGTGCGCCAGGCCGCCATACGCCGCCGCAGCGCGCGCTTCGCCAGTGCCGACTTCGGCCACCAGGTGGTGGTCGCGCCCGACCATTCCGCCTGCAGCGCGGCGGCGTCCTGCTTCGCAAGCCCGGCGTCCCAGCCCGGTCCGAGGGCGTCCCAGTGTGCGTTGCGTGCCTGGCCGTGCCGGGCGAGCACCTGCAGCTGCGCGCGCATCTCCGGCTCGTGCGCTGCACGGGCGACTCCGGCGGGGATGTCCGGCGCATCGAGCAGGGCGCCGGCCAGCGCATCGATGGCCCGCCATCCGTCCAGCGTCCGCCCGGCGCCCGGCAGCTGCAGCTGCGTGCACAGGGCCTGCGCAGCCTGCAGGAAGGTGCCGATCGCACCGTCGAGCGCGCGCGCGCCGGCGAGCAGCGCGTCCTGCCACCCGGTGCTCCAGTCACCCCGGCCGATCGCCGCCAGCGGATGGTCGCTGATGCGTCCGACCGGATCGGCGAGTGCGGCCATGCGCCGCACGGTCTCACGCATCGCATCCAGCGCTTCGCGGTCGTGGGTGAGCGGATCGGTCCAGGGCATCGGAGATGCCGGGGCAGGAGCCATGCCATTGGCGCTCGGCGCCTCGTGCGCGATGCAGGTGCCGATCGCATCGAACACGGTGAGTCCGTTCGGATGCACGCGATGCAGCGCATCCACCAGGCCGTTGAGCGAACCGCGCAGGCGGCCGAGCCGGTCGGCCTCACGCCGCCACTCTTCCGAGGGTTTCGCCGCGGCGATGTCCAGCGTGCGGCCGAGCTCGCGCACGACCTCGGCCTTCTTCGCCTTCGCCGAATGCAGTTCCAGGCAGAAGGGCCCGAGGCCGATCTGCTCCAGCCGTCGATGCACCACCTCCAGCGCCGCCAGCTTCTCGGACACGAACAGCACCGTGCGCCCCTTTGCCAGCAGATGCGCGATCAGGTTGGTGATCGTCTGGCTCTTGCCAGTGCCGGGAGGTCCTTCGAGGACCAGGTCGCGCCCGGAGTCGATCTCGCAGATCGCGCTGAGCTGCGAGGAGTCCGCGATCAGCGGTGCGAGGATGTCCTGCGGCGCGTAGGTATCGTCGAGCTGGTCCAGCCCGGGCAGCGGCTCGTCGCGCGCGAACGCCTCGCCCGGCCGGTCGATCAGGTGCCGCACCACCCGGTTCGCCTTCAGCTGCGCGGTGCGGTCCTGCAGATCCTTCCACATCAGGTACTTGGTGAACGAGAACAGGCCCAGATGCGCCTCGTCGAGTACCTCCCACTGCTTCAGTTCGGCCACCGCGAGGCGGAATGCCTGCAGCACGCGCGCCACGTCGATGCCGCGCTCATCGCCCGGGACTGACTCCAGTCCACCGGCCGCGCTGGCGAAGGCGCCGATGTGGACCTCCTCGCGCGTGCGCATCAGCTCGAGCAGCGTCGGATTGACGATCGCATCGTCGTCGTGGCGTACCAGCCGGAAGCCGGAACGGACCGACTGGCGCAGCAGCGTCACCGGCACGAGCAGGATCGGCGCCAGGTGTGAAGCCTCGGCGCGCTCGGTCTCGGTCCAGCGCAGAAGCCCGAGCGCGAGGAACAGCGTGTTCGCCCCGCCTTCCTCGAGGCCCTCGCGCGCCTTGCGGAACAGGTGGGTGAGCGCGGCGTCCAGGTCTTCCGGCGCGAGCCTCACCAGCAGTTCGCGCTGCGCGAGGGCGCTGCGGGCGAGCTCGCCCAGTGGCGCCTGGCCAGTGCGGTTGCGGTGGACCTCTGCCGATCGGGGGTCGCGGCCTTCCATCAGGGCGGGTTCGGCGCGCAGCCGGAACTCGCTGCCGTCGGAGAGCGCATCCTCGAGCGCGGCGAGGTCCGGGGCCGAGAGGCGCAGCGTCGACTTCGACGGCCGGAAGTTGAGCAGCCGGTTGCGCAGCGTGAGGTCCAGCAGCTTCGCCTTCCATTTCGACAGCCGTCCCTCGGGTGTGTCGTCCGGTCCGGGCTCGGCGATCTTCAGCAGCGCCGGGTCGAGCGGTGGCAGGTCGGGCATCGGCTCGAGCGTAGGTGACTGCACGATCCCGCTGCCGGCGCCTGCAGCATCGCCGGTGGCCGATCCGGTACCGCCCGGCGCTGCCGCGCGCGAGGGTAGCGGGCGGATCTGGAGCTGGCGCGCACGGCGGATGTCGATCGCATACAGGAAGCGGCCACCGTCGACGAGATAGGCCTGGCCCTGTTCGAGCGCGATGCGCAGCGACGGACGGTGCGAGGGATGCTGGGCTACGCCGGTCGTCTCGAACACCAGCAGCTCGCCGCTGGCCACGCGCTTGCGTATCCACTGCACGTCGTCGATCAGCACATCCGGGAAGCAGGTGTCGTGCAGCCACACGCCCACCCATGCATGGCCTTCCTTTAGCAACACCACCGGCGCGAGGCCGGCCTGCTCCAGGCAGGAGGCGAAGAGCATCGACAGGTCGAGGCAGCTGCCCACGCGGCCGTCCAGGATGCGCTCGGGCGAACGGATCTTCTGGCCGTCGGTGCCGAAGGAGGCGGGCGGTTCGGTGTATTGCAGCGCCTGGGCGCACAGCGTGCCGTAGAGCGCTGATACCTGGTTCCAGACCCGATCCCGGCGCTTCGACTGGTAGCCGTCGAGCGACGCGTCCGGGTCCAGCGAACGCAGCAGCGTCGAAGCCTTGCCGAGCAGCGTGTCTACCGCCGTATCGTTCGGTCTGCAGAACGCGGCCAGCAGTTCTGGCAGTGCGCGGGTGCCGGCCCACTGGTCGCTGGCAAGCACCTCCACCGGCCGACCCGCCTGCACGAGTCCACCGGCGCCGTCGGCACCGGCCCGCACCGTGACGCGGATGCTTGCCCGCAGCGACTCGCTCAGGCTCGAGAGGAAGGCGTGGTCGGGCTGAAGGTCGAGGGGGGCGAGCGTGCGTGCCTCGCCGGGTGCGAGGCGTTCGATGCGCAGCTTCAGCGCCTGCGCGAAGGGCGGGTTGCAGGAAACGTCGACTTCGATGTCGTGCAGAGGGACATCGCCAGTGCAGGCCAGGCGCAACGCGCGCACGATCGGGATCGCGCACTGGGTCGAGGCATGGCCGACGGTGTCGTCCGCCTCCAGGGCGACGGCCACCGGCAGGCCGTCAAGTGGCGCTCCGTTCACGCGAGCGGGCTCGATTCTGCGGCAGCCACTCGAGTGCGCCGCATCGCACCGACCGGCTGAAGACGCGGCTGGGACTTCAGCGCGGCCAGGGCGAGCAATGCGCGTTGCTCTTCAGCGGACATCTCGGAGGCCTCCTCGGCGTTCATGCAGGACGGAGCGCGAACGTACCATCGCCGC
>CANHBC010000242.1 GCA_947458835.1 Betaproteobacteria bacterium
AGCATGACCGCGAGACGCTCGGCGATCAGCCGCGACACCAGGTCGTTCACGCCGCCCGGCACCGAGGGCACCAGCAGCCGGATCGTGCGCGCGGGCCACGGCGCCTCGGACGGCTGCGCTGCCGCGGCGCCTGCCGACAGCAGGGCAGCGCAGGCCAGCACCAAAGCGGTACGCCCGACGGCACGCCCGACACGCCCGGGGTCAGGTCTTGCCTTTTGCCCCCGGCTGGCGCCCGGGGGACAAAAGGCAAGACCTGACCCCGGATGCCGTGATCCCGGCTGCGGGTGCGGCGCCAGCCGGGGGCAAAAGGCAAGACCTGACCCCAGGTGCGGGTGTAGAACAGTGGGTGCGCTCATGGGTCCTTCGACTACTGCGTTGGCTGGTGCGCCGATGCTAGCGGATATGGACCCGCGACCCCGCGTGGACTCGACTCCGCGGCGCACCGGAATTTGCTAACGTTGCCGAAGCAAGCGCGCGCCACACCTCACCACCGGAGACCACGATGTCCAAGCCGATCTGGGATACCTTCCTCACCGAGCGCGACCGCCAGGTGTTCGAGGCGAGCGGTTACGGCGCGCTGCAGGGCTTCGGCCAGCGTCCGGCGATCCTGGTCATCGACGTCAACTACAACTTCTGCGGCGACCGCCCGGAACCGATCCTCGAGTCGATCAAGCGCTGGCGCAACTCCTGCGGCGCCGAGGCCTGGGAGGGCGTGGCTGCGATCCGCAAGCTGATCGATGCCGGACGCGACAAGGGCCTGCCCATCCTCTACACGACCGGTGCGCGCAGGGAGGACGACTGGGACTCAGGCTCGTGGGCCTGGAAGAACTCGCGCTCGGCCGAGCGGGTGCGTCCGAAGGCCGTCGGGCAGGCCGACGGCAACACGATCATCCCGGACATCGCACCGGGACCGGACGACCTGGTCGTCTACAAGCAGAAGCCGAGCGCCTTCCACGGCACCAACCTGCTGTCCTGGCTGATGCTGCTCGGCGCCGACAGCCTGATCGTCACCGGCACCTCCACCAGCGGCTGCGTGCGCGCGACGGTGCTCGATGCGTTCTCGTACAACCTGCGCACGTCGGTCGTCGAGGAAGGCTGCTTCGACCGCTCGCAAGCCAGCCATGCGATCAACCTGTGCGACATGCATGCGAAGTACGCCGACGTGGTCCGGCTCGAGGCGTCGCTGGCGTTCATCCGCGCCCTGCCGGCCGGCCTGTTCCCCAACCTGCCGGGCCGCGCGCGCCAGGGCTGAACCGGACAGGAACGGCATCGCCCGGCCGGCCAGGCGCCCGCCGCCGTGCGGTGGACAGGCGGCCACCACGCAACCGGGCGAGGCTTTGCGGCTACCCTGCGGCGCCTTGTCCGTTCCGTCCCGCCGATGCCCGCCGACCACATCGATTTCCTGGTGATGCAGCCTGACACCGAGCGGCAGGTCATCCGCGACCTTCTGTTCGCGGTGATGGCGTTCAACACTCACAGCCTCAGCCCGGAGGCGGAACTGCAGGTGAGCTTCCCGCTGTTCGACGACCTGAAGGTCGCCGGACGTGCCCGGCTGGGCGAAGCGACCACCGGACCGGTGGTGCGCGTGAATGGTCCGGCACGCAAGCTGGCGGTGCTGACCACCCGCCACGAGGTGGTCGCGCACCTGCGCGCCGGGCGCGCCTGTACGCTCGAACGCGAGCAGTCCGTGGTCGATGCCGGCATGCATGAGCGCTTCGGCCTGATCGACCGCGCGCATGCGTCGCTGATCACCGCCGGCCCGGTGGTCGCGCGGCCGCTGCCGATCGCCGGCCAGCCGCGGCTGGCCGAGATGGCCGGTGCGATGGGTGCAGTGGTGGAGAGCGAGGCGATCTTCGTGCAGCGCACCGAGCTTGCGCTACCGCAGTCGGGCACGATCGACGCGCTCGGCTTTTCCTGGAGCAGCACGGTCCCGGTCAATCGCTGACGCAGCCACCGCGAAGGCCGGTGCAGTCGGTTTCCTGCTAGGGTAGCCGCCGTCGAGGCAGGCGGGAGCACGCATGGACGAGGAACGCTACAGGCAGGGGTTGCAGGTCAGGCGCGAGGTACTCGGCGCAGATTACGTCGATGCGCAGCTGGCGAAGGGCAGCGACGCCTTCGGCGAACCGATGCAGCAGATGGTCACCGAGTTCTGCTGGGGCGGAATCTGGACGCGCGAAGGGCTGTCGCGCCGCGAGCGCAGCCTGATGAACCTGGTGATGCTGATGGCGCTCAACCGCAGCCACGAGTTCAAGCTGCACGTGCGCGGCGCACTCAACAACGGGCTCACCGCGGAAGACATCCGCGAGGCGATCCTGCATGCGTCGGCCTACCTCGGGTTGCCAGCGGCGGTCGAGGCGACGCGGCTCGCACGCGAGGTGCTGGCCGAGGCGGACCTCACTCCACCCTGATCCCGGCCTTCCGGACGAGCGCGTCCCAGCGCGCGAGTTCCGCTCCGAGATAGCGACCGAACTCGGCTGGCGGCGTGACGAATACGTCCAGACCCTGCTGGGTGAACCGCTCGCTCCATGACGGCAGTCGCAGCGCCCGCGCGGTATCGCGATGCAGGGCGCCGACCACGCTGGCCGGCGTACCCGCGGGCGCCATCATCCCGTACCAGGTCAGGTACTCGAACTTCGGCAGCCCGGCCTCGGACACCGTTGGGATGTCCTGCGCCAGCGGGGAACGCTTCAGGCTGGTGACGCCCAGCGCGCGTACCTTGCCGCCCTTCAGGTGCGGCAGCACGCTCGCCATGTTCGTCACCAGCACCTGCACTTCGCCCGACAGCAGCGCGTTGGTCGCGAGACCGGCGCTCTTGTATGGCAGGTGGAGCAGGTCGATGCCGGCGGCGACACGGAACAGCTCGGAGCCCAGGTGCGTCGCGCTGCCCGGGCCGGCCGAGCCATAGGCCAGCTTGCCCGGCTGCGCCTTCGCCAGCGTGACCAGTTCCTTCACGCTGGTCGCCGCGACCGACGCGTTCACCGCCAGGATGCTCGGCTGGCTGGCGATCAGCGTCACCGGCAGCAGATCACGACGGATGTCGTAGGGCAGTTCGCGGTAGAGCGCCGGCGAGATCGCCAGCGACGAGCTCGACACCAGCACGGTATGGCCGTCGGGCTGCGCCTTCGCGGCGATAGCGGTACCGACCACGCTGCCTGCGCCAGGCCGGTTGTCCACCACCACTGTCTGGCCCCACGCCTCGCTCAGCGCCGCAGCGGCGATACGCGCGACGATGTCGCTGCCACCGCCGGGCGCGAGCGGGACGACGATGCGCACCGGGCGGTTCGGGAAAGACGGCTCGGCGCGCTGGGCCCAGCCCGGCGCGGGCAGGGCCAGCGCCAGCAGCGCCGCGCCAGCCAGTGAGATGACTGCGCCATCCTGCCTTCGCCCAACGTACATCAACGCCTCCATCGATCGGGCGGCTGCGAACACCCCGCCGCCGCGGAAGCGAGCTTACTGTGATCGCATTGCAGGCCCGTGACAGCCAGCGGCCGGCGCCCTCGCGCTCAGCCCGGCAGCCGCTCGATCGTGCGCGCGGTGGCGCCGCGGTGGCTGCGCGCGAACGCCGCACCGGCCTCGCCCATCGCCTCG
>CANHBC010000243.1 GCA_947458835.1 Betaproteobacteria bacterium
CTTCGCGCTCGAGGTAGTCGGCTTCGGCGACGAGGAAGGCGTGCGCTTCCAGGCGACCATGCTCGGCAGCCGGGCAGTGGCCGGGACGTTCGATCCCGCCCTGCTCGACCTGCGCGACGCAGACGGTGTCACGATGCGCGCGGCGATGGCCGGCTTCGGCCTCGACCCCACCGCCCTGGCCACCGCCGCCCGCCGCCGCGAGGACGTACTGGCCTATGTCGAGTACCACATCGAGCAGGGACCGGTGCTCGAGGCCGAGGGCCTTCCGGTGGGCGTGGTGACCGCGATCAACGGCCAGCAGCGCTTCCGCATCCAGGTCGACGGCATGGCCGGCCATTCCGGCACGGTACCGATGCGGCTCCGCCGGGACGCGCTCGCTGCGGCTGCCGAGTGCGTGCTGGCCGCCGAGCGGATTGCCGCCGGTGTGGCCGACGCCGTGGCCACGGTCGGCCAGCTCACCCCGTCGCCCGGTGCGACCAACGTGATCCCCGGTCGCGCGGTCTTCTCACTCGACGTGCGCTCGCCCCGCGACACCGACCGCGTGCGGGTGGCCGGCGCAATCCTCGACGAATGCCGGGCGATCGCGGCGCGGCGCGAGGTCACGATCGACATCACCCAGACCCACGAACTCGACAGCTGCGCGTGCGCGCCCTGGCTGCAGGCCCAGCTCTCCGCGGCGATCGTCGCCTGCGGCCACCGGGTGCAGTCGCTGCCGAGCGGAGCCGGCCATGACGCGATGGCGATGGTCGCGCTGACCGACGTCGCGATGCTGTTCCTGCGCTGCCGCGAGGGCATCAGCCATCATCCGGCCGAGTCGATCACCGCGGCCGATGCCGAGGCCGGGGCGCGGGTGCTGATGTCCTTCCTCGAACGCTTCGAGCCGCGCTGCTGAGCGGCTCACCTACCCGACTCGCCTTCCATGCAGCCCCACGACCCGTCCATCTACCCGCGAGACCTTGTCGGCTACGGCCGCACGCCCCCCCACGCAGACTGGCCGGGCGGCGCACGCATCGCCGTGCAGTTCGTCCTCAACTACGAGGAAGGCTCCGAGAACTGCGTGCTCCACGGCGACCGCGCCTCCGAGGTCTTCCTGTCGGAGATCGTCAACGCGCAGGCGTTCGAGATGCGCCACATGAGCATGGAGTCGATGTTCGAGTACGGCTCGCGCGTGGGCTCATGGCGCCTGCTGCGCGAGTTCGAGCGGCGCGGTCTGCCGCTGACCGTGTTCGGCGTGTCGATGGCGCTCGAACGCCACCCGGAGCTCGTCTCGGCGATGGTCGAGGCGGGACACGAGATCGCCTGCCACGGATGGCGGTGGATCAGCTACCAGAACGTCGACGAGGCCACCGAACGCGCGCACATGAAGCACGCGGTCGAGGTGATCCGGCGCATGACCGGTACCGCCCCGGTCGGCTGGTACACCGGCCGCGACAGCCCGAACACCCGGCGGCTGGTCGTCGAACACGGCGGCTTCCTGTATGACGCCGATTCCTATGCCGACGAACTGCCTTACTGGCAGGAGGTCGCCGGCCAGCCGCACCTCGTGGTGCCCTACACGCTCGACGCGAACGACATGCGCTTCGCCTCGGCGCAGGGCTTCAATGCGGGCGACCAGTTCTTCAACTACCTGCGCGACTCGTTCGACGTGCTCTACGCCGAGGGCGATGACCGCCCGCGCATGCTGTCGATCGGCCTGCACTGCCGGCTGGTCGGCCGGCCGGGCCGGTTCCGCGCGCTGCAACGCTTCCTGGACTACATCGATGCGCACGACCGTGTCTGGGTCTGCCGCCGGGCGGACATCGCCCGCCACTGGCATGACCGCCATCCGCCGCCGGAGCGCTGAGCCCGAGGTCCAGCCGTGATGAAGCTGGTCACGCTCGCCTTCGGCCTGGGCTTCATCGGCTTACCGCTGGCCGCGGTCATGTATCCGCGTTCGGGCTGGATGAACTTCTGCTGGCTGATGTTCCTGGGCTGTTTCATCGGCCTGATCGGCATGACGGTGATCTCCGGCGACGACGACTTCAACCGCACCGTGTCGGACCAGCAGTCGATCGTGCAGCGCGTCGAGGTCCTCGAGGCCAAGGCGTTCACGGCTGCGTTCCAGCACGTGCTGCTCGACGGACGCATGTACGGCGTGACCGCCGACACAGAGTTCTCGCAGGGCGAACCGGTGTCCCTGCGCACGATGCAGCACTGGCTGTTCAGCGACACCCGCACCTACCTCTGCAGCGAACGCGGCTGCGCCGGCGCCCAGACCCTCGACGACTGAGCACCCTGCCCCCACTGGCCACCCGCGCACGACCCATGACCCACACGCCCGTCCCCGCCTCTCCCGCCTCGCTGCAGCCGCCCGCCGTGGTCGCGCCCTGGTACCAGCTCGGCTACATCATCCCGCATCGGCACACCGACCTGGACGGCTACCAGTTCTATCGCGTCGCACCCGAAGGCATGATGCTGGTGACCACCGGCCTGGACCTCGCCGAGTATTCGCTCGCCGCGGTCGAGTCCCAGTTGCAGGCCTTTCACGGCTGCGTCGACCTGCTCGCCAAGAAGCCGGTCGACCGGATCGCGCTGAGCGGCGTGCCGGTCGCCTCGGTGCTCGGGCGCACCCGCATGCGCGCATTGCTCGCCGAGGCGAGCGACCGCAGCGGACTGGCCTGCGACACCGACCTCGAGGCGCACGTGGCGACGCTGCAGCGGCTCGGGGCCGAGCGCATCGCGCTGGCGAGCCGCTGGCCCGATGCGGTGAACGCAGCGCTCACTGCCTACCTAGCCGAGGCCGGCATCCGCGTGCTCGCATGCCGGTCGCGCAGCCGCAACCTCGCGCAGAACAAGGCCGCCAGCGCTCTGGCCGACCACGAACTGGCGATCGAACTGGGCAGCCAGGCGCTCGAAGCTGCACCGGATGCGCAGGCCCTGCTGATGCCGGGCGGCCTGTGGTTCGCGATCCACGCGGTGCCGGTGCTGGAGGCAAAGTACGGCCGGCCGGTGCTGCTCAACATCCTGTCGACCACCGCCGGTGCGCTGCGCGCTGCGGGCCCGCGCGCGGCGATCTCGCCAGATCCGCGCTGGGGCCGCGTGCTGACGACCGCGCTCGACTGAACGCCCATGCCGACCACCGAGAACAGGCAACCACAGATGGGCGCAGGCTGGGAATTCTGGATCGGTAATCCCCCCGTTTTCCGTAGCCGTCAGAAGTAGACCTACGCGGCCATGGCCAGCCGCTGTTTCGGGGTGATGCCGCCCAACGCCATGTTCGGGCGTTCGTGATTGTAGGACGACATCCATCGCGTGGCGAAGTCCTGGACTTCAGCAAGATCGTCGAAGTGATACTGGGCCAGCCACTCGTAGCGCACAGTCCGGTTGAATCTCTCGACGTATGCGTTCTGCTGCGGCTTGCCAGGCTGGA
>CANHBC010000244.1 GCA_947458835.1 Betaproteobacteria bacterium
TCCTCGCGCTCCTCCGGCGACTGCAGCCGCTCGGTCTCCGGTGGCGGGTTGTCGTTGATCAGGTAGGGCTTGACCGAGTGGTACTGCTTGAAGAACTGCGACATGTCGACGATCAGGTCGCGGATCACCGGCAGGCCCGGCAGCGGCTTGAGCACCACCGGCTCCTTCAGCGAATCGAGCGGCGTGATGCAGGCCAGCCCGTTCTTGCCGTTGATGTTCATCGCGTCCGAGCCGCACACGCCTTCGCGGCAGGAACGGCGCAGCGACAGCGAGTCATCGTACTGCTTGATCCGCACGATCGCGTCGAGCAGCATCCGGTCGCTCGGCTCGAGCGGGATGTCGTAGCTCTGCATGTACGGCTTTTCGTCGACTTCTGGGTTGTAGCGGAACACCGAGAATTTCATCGTGCATTGCCTCTTCGTTGCATGCCCCTGGAGGAAACCGAAGCCTCGACCGGATCAGTAGACCCGGGCCTTCGGCTCGAACGAATCGACCGTCAGCGGCTTGTCGTGCACCGGCTTGTACTCCAGCCGGTCGCCATCCTTGAACCACAGGGTGTGCTTGATCCAGTTGTCGTCGTCGCGCGTCGGAAAGTCGCTCCGGTCGTGCGCGCCGCGCGACTCGGTACGGGCTTCCGCGGACACCAGCGAGGAGACAGCGACCTCGACCAGGTTGTCGAGCTCGAGCGCCTCGACGCGGGCGGTGTTGAACACCTTGCTCTTGTCCTTGATCTCGGTGACCTGGGCACGCCTGGCCACCTCGCGGATCTTCTCGACACCCGACTTCAGGCTGTCCGGGAACCGGAACACGCCGCAGTCGAGCTGCATCGTGAGCTGGAGGTCGCGCAGCACCGCGGAGACCTTCTCGCCGTCCTTCTGGCCCTCGAGGCGCGCCAGGCGTGCCTCGGTCTGCTCGCCGGCGTCCTTCGGCAGGTCCTGCTGGCTGCGCGTCGAACGGGCGAAGTCGGACATGTGCTGACCAGCCGACTTGCCGAACACGACCAGGTCGAGCAGCGAGTTGGTGCCCAGCCGGTTGGCGCCGTGCACCGACACGCAGGCGGCTTCGCCGGCCGCGTACAGGCCCGGCACCGGCACTTCCGGGTTACCACCGCGCGGCATCACCACCTGGCCATGGTAGTTGGTGGGGATGCCACCCATCATGTAGTGGCAGGTCGGCACGACAGGGATCGGGTCCTTGATCGGGTCGACGTTGGCGAACTTCAGCGCGATCTCGCGAATGCCCGGCAGCTTCGAGTTGATCGTCTCGGCGCCCAGGTGATCGAGCTTGAGCAGCAGGTAGGTGCCGTCTGGGCCCGCGCCACGACCTTCCTTGATCTCGGTGGCCATCGCGCGCGCGACGACGTCGCGGCTGGCGAGATCCTTGGCGTTGGGCGCATAGCGCTCCATGAAACGCTCGCCGGACTTGTTCAGCAGGTAGCCGCCCTCGCCGCGCACGCCTTCGGTGATCAGCACGCCGGCCCCGGCGACACCGGTCGGATGGAACTGCCAGAACTCCATGTCCTCGAGCGGGATGCCGGCGCGCGCCGCCATGCCGATGCCGTCGCCAGTGTTGATGAACGCGTTGGTGCTGGCCTGGTAGACCCGGCCGGCGCCACCGGTGGCCAGCAGCGTTGACTTGGCCTGGAGCATCATGACCTCGCCCGTTTCCATCTCGAGCGCGGTCACGCCGAGGCACTCGCCGGCCTCGTTCATGATGAGGTCGAGTGCCATCCACTCGACGAAGAACAGGGTGTTCGCCCGGACGTTGCGCTGGTACAGCGTGTGCAGCATCGAATGACCGGTGCGATCGGCCACGGCGCAGCTGCGCGCAGCCTGCTCCTTGCCGAAGTGGATCGACTGGCCGCCGAACGGGCGCTGGTAGATCTTGCCGTTGGGCAGGCGCGAGAACGGCATGCCGAAGTGCTCGAGTTCGTAGACGCACTCGTTGGCGGTGCGACACATGAACTCGATCGCATCCTGGTCACCGAGGTAGTCGGCACCCTTGACCGTGTCGTACATGTGGAAGATCCAGTGGTCTTCCATCGAGTTGCCCAGCGCCGCGGCGATGCCGCCCTGCGCCGCCACGGTGTGGGAGCGGGTCGGGAACACCTTGGTCAGCACTGCGGTCTTCAAGCCTGACTCGGACAGTTGCAGCGCTGCACGGAGACCGGCTCCGCCTGCGCCCACTACCACCGCGTCGAACGTTCGTTTTGCGAGTGCCATCAGTATTTACCCCAGGAGGATCAGGATGGACCAGCCCATGTACGCCACCAGCGACAGGATCACGCCGATCTGGAGCGCGAACCGCAGCGAGGTGGAGCCGATGTAGTCCATCAGTACGTCACGAATGCCGACCCAGGCGTGGTACAGCAGCGAGGCGATGAACAGCAGGGTCGCCAGTTGCATGATCCGGCCCGAGAACAGCGCCTTCCATTCGCCATATCCGTCAGGAGCGTTGAACAGCAGGATCGCCCCGACGAGCACCGTGTAGGCGGCCATGATGACCGCGGTGACCCGTTGCCCGAGCCAGTCCCTCAGCCCGTAATGCGCGCCAACAACGACCCTGCTCACCATAGTTGCACTCCCAGTACCAGGGTAAGCGCGAGGCTCACCACGAGAACGGCGAAGCTCGTGCTGCGCGCCTGCTGCAGTTCCTCGCCCATATGCATGTCGAGCGTGAGGTAACGGATGCCGGCGCAGAAATGATGCAGGAAGGCCCAGAGCAGCCCAAGCAACATCAGCTTGACGAACCAGTGCCCGGCGATCGCGGCGAACTGTGCGTATTGCTGCTCGGAGGCGAGGCTCATCTGGAAGAAGTAGAGCCCCAGCGGGACGCCCACGAGGTAGAGGGCGATGCCGCTGGCCCGATGGAGGATCGAGACCAACGCGGGGGTCGGCATCTTTATCTCGGTCAGGTCGAGATACTTCGGACGTTTCTTCTTGATCAAGGGGCGGTCTTCCTCTCTGGGAAAATGCAGCGCGGGGTTGGCGCGTGCCGGCCGCAAGCCCGGTGTCCGGGCCGTGGACGGCGGCGTGACCTCCGCGCGGGATGACGACGCTGCTTGCCAATGCAGCTACGCTGCGCCGATCGGGCGCTGCGCGCTGCCGCCGTGAGGCCGCTGCCCTGCACATCGGCGCGGGTGCTGTAGCGTTCCCGCGTTGTGCAGGCGGCCGGCGGAACACTCGCGCGGGCTGGCTGCAAAGCCAGTGGATTATCGCAGCAGGCGGACCGTTTCACAAGCGACCGGCGACGGCCGCGCGGCTACGGTATGATGCCGCTGTCCCGCGTGACGGCGCCGGCCAGGCGGTCCGCGCCACAACCATGCGGGCCACCGTCCGGCATCGCGTCACCCCGTCGACCGGGGACGCGCCGCTGGCGCCAATGCAACGCCAACCGCCCGTCCGG
>CANHBC010000245.1 GCA_947458835.1 Betaproteobacteria bacterium
CATGAGCTGGCTTGATAGAGACGTATGCCATTCCCGGTAGTTCGATCAACTCGCCCTGCATCTGCCTGACCGCCCCGCCTTCCTCCTCATCGAGCGCGGAGCAATCTCCGGGATTCCCGTACAAGACGCTATCGCCCGTGCCCGCGACGGCATTCGATGATTGCTTCTACTCATCCGCTTGTAGCAGATGAGCTTATCGATGGTGCCGTGTTCTACGCAAAGGAAGCCAGCCCGGTACTCGCGTTTCAGTTTGTGGCCGAGTTCGAGCGGACCTATGCTGACTACGGCCGCTCAACCAGGGTCACAGGGTCTTGCCTTTCGCCATGGCCTTCGCAGGCAGTCACGCCGCTCGCGCAAAAGGCAAGACCTGACCCCATCGATTTCTTGAGGACTGCCGCCGAAGCGGTTCCGCTCGACGTTGAGCCGCCCGTGAAACTGGTTGCGTTCGAGGCAGCGCGCTACCTCGACGACACCGAAGCTGTCGCTGAGTACGTGACAGCCATGCTCGAGACCAACGACCCGGATCTGCTGCTGCTTGCCCTGGGCGACTTGGCTCGAGCGAAGGGAATGGCCCAGGTCGCCAAGGACGCAGGGCTGGGTCGCGAAAGTCTGTACAAGGCCCTTGCGCCTGGCGCGAAGCCGCGATTCGACATCGTCATGAAGGTGGCTCGCGCCCTGGGCGTCAAGTTGACGGCGCACCCTGCGTGAGATAACGGGCCGCCGCGCCTCGCTACAACCACCTGCACATGAAATCCGCCATCGCCGGTCGCACGATGTGCGAGCGGTCGTGGCAGCAGTGCCCGCTGTCCTCCCAGATCAACGTCTCCACCGGGCCGCCCGCCTCGGCGGCCATGCGGGTGGCGTTCTCCATCGGGGTGATGGTGTCGAGCCCACCGTGCACGATCAGCAGCGGGCAGCGGATCTTCGCTGCCGCACCCTCGAGGTCGATGCACTCGAAGAACGTGCGCGCCTCTTCCACCGAGCGCGAGCCGCTGACGTAGACGAAGCCGTCCAGCGTCGCGCGCGGGATGCTCGCCAGGTTGCGCAGGTGGTACATCGCGCCCCAGGCCACCGCGGCGCGGATGCGCGTGTCCATCGACGCGGCCTTCGGTGCGTAGTAGCCGCCGGTGCTGCGGCCGATGATGCCGATGCGCCCGGCGTCGATCTGCGGGCACTGCTCGAGGAAGTCGAGCACCGCGATCACACACTGCTCGAAGTCGCGGCGCCAGGGCATGCGGAACAGCGTCTCGCCCTGGCCGGGGCCGTCGAAGGCGAGCGTCGCCAGCCCGCGCTCGACGCAGAGGTCGTTGACCACCTGGTAGTCTTCCTTGGTGGTGTCGAGGCCGCCGAGCAGGATCACGCACGGCGGCTTCGACCCATCCTGCACGCCGGCCGGCAGCCGCAGGTAGGCCGGCATCTCGATACCGTCGAACGGGATACTCACCGGCCGTAGCGGCGGCGAAAGCATCGGCGCGGCGCGCGCGAACACCGCGACCTTGCGGTCGTGCACGGTGCGCTTGAGCTGCGGGTCGTCGTAGTAGAGGTTCTGTGCGTAGTGGAAGTACAGTGCCGCGCGAGCGTACTCGCGTGCCGCGGTGCGTACATGCCCTTGCTCTTCGGCGATGCGGCCGCGCTGCTCGGCGGCGTCGCCGAACCGCGACCATGTCGCGCACCACTGCGACCAGTCGTCCATCGCCGCCCGGATGTCGAGCAGGTCCCGGTAATGCACGCCATCGCCCAGGAAACGATGCATGCCCTGGCCGATCACTTCATCCACCCGCGCCCGTGTCATGGGTTACTCCTCCGTCGCGATGTTGTCGTCGTTTATGATGGCGGCACTACAAGAAAAGCTGGAGGAGACCTCGATGGAATTTACGTGGCCCCGGACGTTCCCCATGGCGCCTGCCGCCCTGCGCCTCGGCACCGGCCTGGCCGGCATCGCGCTGCTGTTCACGGGCTTTGCCACACCGGCGGCCGCGCAGGTTGCCGCGCCCGCCTGGCCGTCGAAGCCCGTGCGCATCATCATCCCGACGCCGGCCGGTGGCAACCCCGACTTCGTCGCACGGCCGATCATGCAGAAGATGGCCGAGCAGCTGCGCCAGCCCTTCGTGATCGACAACCGCCCGGGCGCGGCGGGCACCATCGGCGTGGACTTCGTCGTGCGCTCCCCTGCCGACGGCTACACGATGCTGTTCGGCGCGGTCGGCCATGTCGCCACGCCACCGGCGATGTACGCGAAGCTGCCCTACGACGCGCTCCGCGACCTGATCCCGGTCACCAACCTGGCCGATGCACCGTTCGCGCTGTTCGTGCATCCGTCGCTGCCGGTGAAGTCAGTGAAGGAGCTGGTCGCGCTCGCGCGCAAGCGCCCGGGCGAGATCACCTATGCGAGCTTCGGCGTCGGCAGCTATCCGCACTTCGCCACCGAGGCGCTGAACGCGCTGGCCGGGATGCGCATGAACCATGTGCCGTACAAGGGCAGTGCACCGGCGGCCACCGCGCTGCTGTCGGGCGAGGTGATGGCCGGGCTCGACGCGCCGCAGTCGACCCTGCCCCATCTGCGCAGCGGCCGGCTGCGTGCGCTGGCGATGGGCTCCACGCAGCGCATCTCGATCGCACCGGAGATACCGACCTTCGCCGAGGCGGGACTGCCGGGCTATACCGCGAGCGCGTGGTTCGGTCTGTTCCTGCCGGCGGGTACGCCGAAGGCGATCGTCGATGCGACGCACCGCGAGGGCGTGCGCGCGCTGCAGTTGCCGGAGATCCGCGAGCCGCTGCTGAAGGCGGGCTTCCAGGTGATCGGCAGCACGCCGGAACAGTTCGCGCAGCAGGTGCGCGAGGACATCGCCCGGTTCACGAAGATCGCGCGGGAGGCGGGGATCAAGGCGGAGTGAGGCGGTGCGGGTGGGTCAGCTCGACGCGTCGCGGAAGGCCTTGAGCACTGCGTTTATGCGCGTCTGGTAGCCCGGGCCCTGGGCCTTGAACCAGTCGAGGACGTCCTGGTCGAGGCGGAGGGAGACGAGTGCCTTGGCAGGCAATGGCTTGAGGCCCTGCCGGACAATGCCGCGCACCACGTGGGCCACGTCCGCTTCCGGATGGTCGCTCGAAGGCACGCCCGGACGGCCCATGTCGTGCAGACGCGCGCGGTCAGTGCGGGAGCTGCTGGAAGAGGAGCGCGGCTTCACGCTTCGTAGCTTTCCTGAAGGAGATGATGTGGATCGCATCTTCACGCTCGGTATGGATCACTGAAACCGGTACGCCGTCCAGCAGGCCGAGCGTGTGGAAACGCTGCTCCCCATATGCGAAACGGTC
>CANHBC010000246.1 GCA_947458835.1 Betaproteobacteria bacterium
ATCGCCAGCCAGCGGCAGCTGCTTTCGACCTGGCCCGACACCGACAAGGCGCCCGACGCGCTGCTCAACATCGCCAGCTCGCAGGCCGAACTGGGCGAGGGCGCCGCGGCGCGCAAGACGCTCGAGGAACTGATCGCTCGCTTCCCGACATCGGAAGCGGCCGAGCGTGCGAAGCGCCGGCTTGCCGCGCGCAAGTGAGCCGATGATCGACGGGCCGGACGCGGGCGCGGCTGCACCCGGCATGCAGGCCGGCGTGCGCCTGCGCATCACCGAGATCTTCCACTCCCTGCAGGGCGAGACCAGCCGGGTCGGGCTGCCCACGGTGTTCGTGCGGCTGACCGGCTGCCCGCTGCGCTGCGGCTACTGCGACACGGCGTACGCCTTCCACGGTGGACGCATGGTCGACCTCGATGCGGTGCTCTCCGAGGTCGAATCGTTCGGCACGCCCTGGGTGACGGTCACTGGCGGCGAACCGCTGGCCCAGCGCGCCTGCCTTGACCTGTTGAGGGCGCTCTGCGACCGCGGCTTCTCGGTCTCGCTCGAGACCAGTGGCGCGCTCGACATCGCGCCGGTCGACCCTCGCGTGTCGACCATCCTCGACCTGAAGACACCGGGCTCGGGCGAGTCCGGCCGCAACCTCTGGGGCAACCTCGAGCATCTCGACCCGGGCGACGAGGTGAAGTTCGTGCTCTGCGGTGAGGAAGACTACGAATGGGCCAGGTCGGTACTCGCCGAACATGCGATCGCGACCCGTTGTCCGGTGTTGTTCTCGCCGTCGTTCCATGACCTGCCTCCGGCCCGGCTTGCCGAGTGGATCCTGCGTGACCGCCTGCCAGTACGCATGCAGCTGCAGATGCACAAGCAGCTCTGGGGCGAGGCGCAGGGACGATGAGCGGCAGCCCGGACGATCCTCGGCCGGTGGCCGGCGGCGCGCGCCCGCCCGCCGTGGTCCTGCTCTCCGGGGGACTGGATTCGGCCACGGTGCTGGCAGTGGTCAGGCAGCGCGGGTTCGCGCCGCATGCGCTGTCGATCGACTACGGCCAGCGCCATCGCGCCGAACTCGAGGCCGCGGCGCGCGTGGCCGCAACCATCGGCGTGGCCGAGCACCGGGTGGTGCGGGTCGATGCCGGTCAGTTCGGTGGCTCGGCGCTGACCGATGCGTCGATCGACGTGCCGGTCGAGGGCGTTGCGCCGGGCATCCCGGTCACCTACGTGCCGGCGCGCAACACCCTGATGCTGGCGCTCGCGCTCGGCTGGGCCGAGGTGCTTGGCGCCTCCGAACTGTTCATCGGCGTGAACGCGGTCGACTACTCCGGCTATCCGGACTGCCGGCCGGCGTTCGTGGCGGCGTTCGAGGCGCTGGCCAACGTGGCGACCCGGGCGGGCGTCGAAGGGCGGCCGATGCACGTGCGGGCGCCGATCATCGACCTCGACAAGGCGCAGATCATCCGCCTGGGGCTGTCGCTCGGCATCGACTATGCGCAGACGGTATCCTGCTATCAGGCGACCGACGATGGCCGGGCCTGCGGCCGCTGCGACGCCTGCCGGCTGCGCCGCGACGGCTTCGCGCGGGCCGGCGTGGCGGATCCGACGCGCTACCGCGACTGATCGCAGGCGCACAGCGGTGGCTCGCTTGATTTCCCGCGCGCCGGGACCGATGCTTCACGGATGATCCCGGAAGCTACCCTCTACACCGGCACGCTGGTCGCCTCGCTCGGCTTCGCACTGGCCTTCGTGTTCGGGGCGGTGGCGCAGCGGACCCATTTCTGCACGCTGGGTGCCGTGTCCGACTGGATCAACATCGGCGACCTGTCGCGCATGCGCATGTGGCTGCTGGCGATCGCGGTCGCGATGCTCGCGGCCAACGGCCTGCAGGCGGCCGGGCTGGTCGACCTGTCGAAGTCGATCTACACCGGCCCGAACCTGATGTGGCTGTCGCACGTCATCGGCGGCCTGCTGTTCGGTATCGGGATGACGCTCGGCTCCGGTTGCGGCAGCAAGACGCTGCTGCGCATCGGTGCCGGCAACCTGAAGTCGGTGGTGGTGCTGGTGTTCCTCGGCCTGTCGGCCTGGATGACCCTGCGCGGGCTGTTCGGACAGTTCCGGGTCGACTGGCTGCAACCGGTGGCGGTGAACCTCGAGCGCTGGTCGATCCCCGGTCAGGACCTGCCGACCCTGCTGTCGGGCGCACGATCGCCCCGGGCCGCACTGGCGGTCGCGGGTGTGCTGGCGGCGGCGATCCTCGTCTTCGTGTTCGGCAGCCGCGACTTCCGCCATAACCGGGAGGGTATCGTCGGCGGCCTGGTCGTCGGGCTGCTGGTGGCGGCTGGCTGGTTCGTCACCGCCAACCTCGGCTACCGCGAGGACCCGGACACGCTCGAGGCCACGTTCTACGCGACCAATTCGCGCGCGGCCGAATCGTTCAGCTTCGTCGCGCCGGTGGCCTACACGCTGGAACTGCTGGCGATGTGGACCGACCGGTCGCTGCGCATCACGTTCGGCATCGCCGCCGTGGCAGGCCTCATCGCCGGCGCATTCGCGATGGCGAAGGCCACGCGTACCTTCCGCTGGGAATCGTTCACGTCTCCTGCGGACATGCGTAACCACATGCTGGGCGGCATCCTGATGGGTTTCGGCGGCGTGACCGCGCTCGGCTGCACGATCGGGCAGGGCATCAGCGGGCTGTCGACGCTCGCGCTCGGCTCGTTCATCACCTTCGCCTCGATCGTCGCGGGATCGGCCGCGACGATGAAGTTCCAGTACTGGCGCATGATGCGCGAGGCCTGAGGTTCGACCCCGCGTCCCTGGTCTTCAGGCTCAGCAATAGCGACGTTGCATCGATGGTCTTGCGTCTTGGCGCAGAGCCGCTATAATCGCGGGCTTCGTTCAGGGGGCCGTTAGCTCAGCCGGTAGAGCAGCGGACTTTTAATCCGTTGGTCGGCAGTTCGAATCTGCCACGGCCTACCACCGAACGAAGCCATACAAGCCAGCACCGAAGCCAGCAGCGCCGAACTGGCAGGCCAGCAGCTCGGTTGTGCGCACCAGAAATCGCGTGCACAGCCGTTGTTGTGTTGTTGCCCAGGAGTGGTGCGCTGCTGCAGGGGTCGCGGGCTGACTGAGTCGGCCTTTCGAGCAGACTTGGCGATCGGGTCTCATCCTGCAGACACGATGTTGGCGCGGTTTTGCCCGGGTGCCGCCCTGCGGCGTTCGCGCCTCCGATCAGAGATGCCGGCAGAGTGCGACCGCCGCCTCGGAACCGCGACCGACGAGGTTCTGCCAGGTCTTCAGTAGCCAACTCCCGCGGCCATCC
>CANHBC010000247.1 GCA_947458835.1 Betaproteobacteria bacterium
GACGGCGACCCGGGACGACGACCCTCCTACCCAACCCCTCTCACTCCACCCACCCGGGCCGGTCCGCGCGGCAGCGCGCCCCGCCCACAGACGGAAGGAACGGCATGTCGCAAGGCTCGGCAGCACCCAGGCAGTCCCTGTCGGTATTCGATGCCACTGCGCTGATGGTCGGCATGGTGATCGGCGTGGGCATCTTCGGCACGCCCTGGCTGGTCGCGCTCAACGCGCCCGATGCCGGCTGGTACATCGCGCTGTGGGTGGTCGGCGGGGTGGTCTCGCTGCTCGGCGTGCTCTGCTACGCTGAACTGGCGGGCCGCTACCCGGATGCCGGCGGCGAGTACAACTTCCTGACCCGCGCCTACGGCAAGGGCCTGGGCTTCCTGTTCGCCTGGGGCCGGCTGACGGTGATCCAGGCCGGGATCATCGCGGCGATCGGCTACCTGTTCGCCCAGTACATGACCCGGCTGTCCGGCTTCGACGGCTTCGGCTGGGCGAACTTCGGCGCGTTCAGCGAGCCGATCTGGGCGGCGATCCTGATCGTCGCGCTGTCGTTCATCAACTACCTGGGCACGAAGCAGAGCACGCTGCTGCAGAACGTGCTGACGGTGACCCTGGTCTGCGCGTTCGCGGTGATCATCGTGCTCGGGCTCACCATGACCCCGAGCGGCGAGGTCCCGACGCTGTCCAAGCCGTTCGACCCGTCCAACGCGGCGGTCGGCCTCGCCTTCGTGTTCGTCATGCTCACCTACGGCGGCTGGAACGAGACGGTCTACCTGTCGGGCGAACTGAAGGACCCGAGCCGGAACATGGTCCGCGTGTTCCTGCTCGGGCTCGCAGTGGTGACGGTGATCTACCTGCTGCTCAACCTTGCCTACCTGAACGTGCTGGGCATCGACGGCATCCGCGCCAGTCGCGCGGTGGGCACCGACATGATGAAGGCGGTAGCCGGGGCGGCCGGTGCGGTGATCATCACGGTCGTGATCCTCACCGAGATCGGCACCACGCTGAACGCGACCATCTTCACCGGTGCGCGCACCAACTACGCGCTCGGCCGCGACTTCCGCATCTTCTCGTTCATGGGCCGCTGGAACGAAAGCCGCAACACGCCGGCCAACGCCCTGCTGGTGCAGACGGTGCTGTCGCTCGCGCTGGTGGTGTTCGGCGCGATCCAGAAGGACGGATTCAAGGTGCTGGTCGAGTACACCGCGCCGGTGTTCTGGACCTTCATGCTGCTCAACGGCATCGCACTGTTCATCTTCCGCGCGCGCGAGGGCCGGCCGGTGAATTCGTACGCCGTCCACTTCTACCCTGTCGTGCCGCTGCTGTTCTGCCTGTTCTGCGCCTACATGCTCTGGTCTGGCATCAACTACGCGAAGCTCAACGGGCTGATCGCCGTCGGCGTGCTGCTCGCCGGCATCCCGGTCTACCTGTGGGCGCGCGCGGCGAACGAACGCGCGCCGGCCTGAGGCCCGGAACCGACGCGCACCGGCCGCGGGCCGGGCGCGGCAACACTGTCTGAAAGGAGCATCACGAATGAAACTGGTCACCTTCACCGATGCCGGCGGCCCGAGGGTCGGCGTGCTCGACGACACCCGTGGCTTCGTCACCGACCTGTCGGTGGCCGCACCCGCGCTGCCGCGCGACATGGGGGCGTTCATCGCCGCCGGGCAGGCGGCGCTCGATGCGGCCAGGGCCGCGCTGGCCACCGGCAGCGGCCGGCTCCCCGCCGCATCGGTGCGCCTGCTCGCGCCGATCCCGCGCCCGGCCAAGAACATCCTGTGCGTGGGCAAGAACTACCATGAGCATGCGAAGGAGTTCCACCAGTCCGGTTTCGACGCGAGCGCCGGCAAGGACGCGATCCCGGACGTGCCGATCATCTTCACCAAGTGGCCGAACTCGGTCACCGGCCCCGGCGATGCGATCCCCAGCGCCAACGATCCGACCGACTCGGTCGACTACGAAGGCGAGCTCACCGTGGTGATGGGCGCCGTGGCGCGCAACGTGAAGAAGGCCGATGCCTTCCGGCATGTCTACGGCTACACGATCATCAACGATGCCACCGCACGCACGCTTCAGCACCGGCACAAGCAGTGGTTCCTCGGCAAGAGCCTGGACGGCTTCTGCCCGATGGGCCCGTGCATCGTCACCGCCGACGAAGTGCCCGACGTCACGAAGCTGCAGCTGCAGACCCGGGTCAACGGCGAACTGCGCCAGGATGCCCCGGTGTCCGACCTGATCTTCGACATCCCGACCCTGATCGAGGAGATCTCGGGCCTGATGACGCTCGAGCCCGGCGACCTGATCGCCACCGGCACCTGTGCCGGCGTGGGCATCGGCTTCAACCCGCCGAAGTACCTCAAGGCGGGCGACAGCGTGTCGGTGACGATCGAGCCGATCGGCACGCTGACCAACCCGGTGAGCTGAGGCAGCCATGCCAGCCGGGCAGCCCGCCGCGTTCGAGGTCAGGCGCACTGCCGGTGCGCTGGGCGCCGAGGTGCATGGCATCGACCTGCGCGAGGACCAGTCGCCCGAGACCGTCGCGGCGCTGCGCGAGGCCTGGCTGGCGCACGGCGTGCTGTTCTTTCGTGACCAGCCGCTGTCGGGCGGACAGTTCCTGCGGCTCGCCCGCTGGTTTGGCGAGCCGGTCGAGTATCCGTTCGTGAAGGGGCTGGACGGTTTCCCGGTGATCACGCCGGTGGTCAAGCTCGAGCACGAGCGCAACAACTTCGGCGGCATCTGGCACTCCGACACCACCTACCTCGAGCAGCCACCGATGGCCTCGATGCTGATCGCGCGCGAGGTGCCGCCGTACGGCGGCGACACGCTGTTCGCCTGCCAGTACAGTGCACTGGAGGCGCTGTCGCCCGCGCTGCAGGCGACGCTCGCGACGCTGTCGGCGGTGTCGACCTCGGCCAAGGCGGACGTCAGCCGCACGCGTGAGGATCGCATCCGCGATGGCGGCCGCGCCGATGCGCGCGAGGCCTACGCAGCGGAGCATCCGGTGGTGCGCACCCATCCGGAGACCGAACGGCGCGCGCTGTACGTGAACGTCGCGCACACCGCGCGCTTTGCCGGCTGGACCGAGGCGGAGAGCGCGCCGCTGCTCGCTTTCCTGTTCGCCCATCAGGTGAGGCCGGAGTTCACCTGCCGCTTCCGGTGGGAGTCCGGATCGATCGCGATCTGGGACAATCGGTGCGTGCAGCACAATCCGGTCAACGACTACCACGGGCAGCGCCGGGTGATGCATCGGATCACCCTCGCCGGCGACCGGCCGCGCTGAGGCATCGCGGCGCGCTGCGCCGC
>CANHBC010000248.1 GCA_947458835.1 Betaproteobacteria bacterium
CAGGTATCATCGAACATCGTCACGCCTCGAGCCCGCCGGCAACCCGCTCGTCTAGCGGGTGCAGCGTATTCCCGGAGAAATCCCATTCGACACGCTGCCCAACCATGTCCGGACCCTGTGCGCTGATCACCGGCGCCAGTGGCGTCGTCGGTAGCGCGCTAGTGCGCACGCTCGCCGCGCGGCCTGGCTGGGACGTGGTCGCGCTGTCGCGATCGGCGCGTCCCGGTACAGGCGTGCGCGCGGTGGCCGTCGATCTCTCCTCGCCCGCCGATACCTTCGAGCGCGTGGCACCGCTCACCGCGGTCACGCACCTCTTCTACTGCGCTCGCGCCACGCATACGATGGCCCGGCGTGAATCGGTCGATGACAACGTCGTGATGCTGCGCAACCTGCTCGACGTACTCGAACGCAGTGCCCCGAGGCTTGCGCATGTGCATATCGTCCAGGGCAGCAAGGTCTACGGCTCGGACCTCGGCCCCTACCGCACGCCGGCGAAGGAATCCGACCCGCGCGTGTCGCCGTCGAACTGGTATTACGCGCAGGAGGACCTGCTCGTCGAGCGTAGCCGCGGCGCCCGCTGGACCTGGAGCGCCAGCCGCCCGCATGGCGTATGCGAGGGCACGCAGGCCATCCCCCGCAGCATCGCGAACATGGTCGGCGTCTATGCGGCGATGCTCAAGGCGCTCGGCCAGCCGCTCGTCTTTCCTGGTACTGCGGCCGGCCATGCGGCGCTCTACCAGAGCGTCGATGCCGACCTGCTCGCGCGCGCGATCGCCTTCATCGCCACCACGCCAGCCTGTGCCAACCGGGTCTTCAACGTCACCAACGGCGACTACGTGCGCTGGCGCAACCTCTGGCCGACGCTGGCTGCGTTCTTCGCGATGGACGTCGGTCCGGTCCGGGAGGACATGACCCTGGCTGGCTTCATGGCAGGCAAGGATGCGCTCTGGGACTCGGTGGTCGCGCGGCACGGGTTGCTGCCACGACCGCTGTCGCGCGCTGGCGTCTGGTCCTATGCCGACTTCAACTTCCGGCGCGGCTACGACGTGATGTCCTCCACCCTCGCGCTGCGGCAGGCCGGCTTTGCCGAATGCATGGATACCGAGTCGATGTTCATCGAACACCTGCGCCGGTTCCGCGAGCAGCGGGCGATTCCGTGACGCGCTGCGGCGACCGTATGGAGAATAGGGAGTGACGTTGAATCGATCCTGCAAGCCCTGTGTCCCTTCCGTCGTGTGCGCGGCCACGTTCGCGACCGTACTGCTTGCCGCGCAGCCCGTGGGTGCGCAGTCCTGGCCCGCCAAGCCGATCCGCATCGTCTGCACGCTCGCAGCCGGCGGGGGCGTGGACGCGACCGCACGCATCGTCGGCCAGGGTCTGACCGAGGCCTGGGGCCAGCCGGTCATCGTCGACAACCGTCCCGGTGCCGGTGGCACGATCGCCACCGAGGCCGTCGTGCGTGCGCCAGCCGATGGCTACACGCTGCTGATGACCTCGCCTGGCCACGTGACTGCGCCTGCGCTGTACAAGCTCGGCTACGACACGCTGAAGGACCTCGTGCCGGTGTCGATGATCGTCTCCTCGCCGAGCGTGCTGGTCGTGCACCCGTCGTTGCCGGCCGACTCCATGAAGGCGCTGCTCGCCCTGGCTCGGGCACGGCCCGGCGAGCTGCTGTTTGGCTCCTCCGGCAACGGCAGTCCGGGGCACATGACGGTCGAACTGCTGGCGATGACCGCCGGCGTGCGGCTGGTGCACGTGCCATACAAGGGGACACCGCCGATCCTCGTCGACCTGGTCGGGGGACGCATCGCCGCCGCGGCCTCGAGCGTGGCGTCGACGATGCCGCACGTGGGTGCCGGCCGCCTGAAGGCGCTCGCGGTGACCAGTGGCCGGCGATCGGTGGCACAGCCGCAACTGCCGACCGTCGCCGAGAGCGGCGTGCCTGGCTTCGCGGTCGATGTCTGGTACGGCCTGCTGGCGCCGGCCGAGGTGCCGCGCGAGGTCGTCTCGCGGCTGCACGAGGCGATCACTGCCTTGGTCGGCCGGGCGGACGTGCGCCAGAAGCTGCTGGCCGCCGGCCTCGAGCCGACCCTGATGGCGCCTGAGCCGTTCGGACGCTACCTCGCGGCCGAGGTGGCGAAGTGGGGCAAGGTGGTCAGGGCGGCAGGGATACGGGTGGATTGAGCCGCATCAGATCCTTCAGCCGGAAGTCATGATGATCCATTTCAAGAACGGTACCGAAGTCCTCGACAACCTCCGTCCGGTCGCCTCGCGCGGCACCGGTGTCGAGCACTGGGGCTCGTCCTACTTCGGGCCACGCTACAGTACCGACGAGCTCTCTCCCGGCCCGCAGTCGCTGATGACGCAGATGTGTGCGGGCGAGACCATCCTGCCGCACTTCCATGGGGTGAGCCAGTTCCAGCTGTTCCCTGACGGTTCCGGCACGGTCGCGAAGACCGAACTGCGGCCGCTGATGCTGCAGTACAAGGACCACCACACCGGCTATGGCCCGCTGGTCGCCGGCCCGCATGGGCTGACCTTCATCTCGCTGCGCAATCGCACCGGCAACTCGCACCCGGTCTACATCGGACGGCCGGGCTACCGCGAAGCGCTCCGACCCAGCAAGCGGCGCAACTGGGTGACGCCGACCATCCCGCTGTCGACCCGGCCGGTGCTGCAGTACCGGCCGGACGTATCGTGGGAGGCGCTCTACGACTCGGCCCGGATCGACGACGAGCTGGCGGCGTTCATCGTGCGGATGGGTGCGGGCCTGTCCACGCCGGGGCTCGATCCGAAGGCCGGTGGTGGCTGCTACCTGTTTGTGGCCCACGGTAGCCTGGAACTGTGCGGGCAGTCGCTGCCCCGGTGGTCGATGGTCTACGCAGACCCCGGCGAGGCGGCGTACACGATCACGGCCGGGCCGCTGGGCGCGGAGGTGCTGGTGATGCAGTTCCCGAAGGACGGCTAGCTTCGACCGGCCTTTCCGGACGCCGCCAGCAACGCGAGCAGCTTCGCCAACTCGCCGTCGGGGTCGCGCCACCAGTCCGCCGACCATAGCCGCGCCATCTTCCATCCGAGGTTCTCGAGCACGAACTGGCGCAGCCGGTCGCGATCGCGGGCGGTGCGGGCCGAGCGGTAGGCCTGCCCGTCGCAATCGATGCCGAGCAGGTAGCGGCCGGTCGCGGACGGATCCACCACCGCCAGGTCGACCCGGTATCCGGACCGGCCGACGCCGGCATGCACTTCCCAGCCGTGCCGGCGCAGCGCCTGCACCACCGCCTGTTCGAACGGTCCGGCCG
>CANHBC010000249.1 GCA_947458835.1 Betaproteobacteria bacterium
CGCATCTGCCAGCCGAACAGGCTGAGCGTGCCGGTGCCGGTGCGATCGGCCTTGCGGTGGCCGCGCTCCAGGATGGCGCGCATCAGGTCATGGTACTGCTGCATCGGGGCTCGCTCCGGCGCGACGGGATGGACCGTCGTAGCGCTGATTGTATCGCCGGGCCGCGGGGCGAGGCTTGGGCGGTACCTGTTCGATCCGGGCGCTGCCCGAGCGCGGCTGCGGGGTACCCTGCTCCGCTCATGTCCCCCGGCGCCGGGCGGTGGCCCGCCCGACGCCTCCTCCTTTACTTCGCTGCGCAGGGTACCCCGCAGCCTCGCTCCCCACCGCGCGGTGGCCGGGGGACATGAGCGGAAGCGGCTACCCGGTGCCCGCGGCCAGGCGCGACGCGACCACTTCGCGATCAGGCGCGGCATAACCACTTCGCGCCCAGGCACGATCGAGCCGCGATGGCCCCGGATGCTAGACTTGACACCCCATCCGTCCCCACCGCTGCGCCCGCCGCGCAGCTGTCGCCGTCCCATGCCTGGAAGCACGCTCGGTACCCTGTTCACCGTCACCTCCTTCGGCGAGAGCCACGGCCCGGCGATCGGCTGCGTGGTCGACGGCTGCCCGCCCGGGCTCGCCCTGACCGAGGCCGACATCCAGGTCGAGCTCGACCGGCGCAAGCCGGGCACGTCCCGCCACGTGACCCAGCGGCGCGAGGACGACCGGGTCGAGATCCTGTCCGGCGTGTTCGAGGGGCGCACCACCGGCACTTCGATCGGATTGCTGATCCGCAACGTCGACGCGCGCAGCAAGGACTATTCGAAGATCAAGGACACCTTCCGGCCGGGCCACGCCGACTACACCTACTGGCACAAGTATGGCGAGCGAGACTACCGGGGCGGCGGCCGCAGTTCGGCACGCGAGACGGCGGTGCGCTGCGCGGCGGGGGCGATCGCGAAGAAATGGCTTCGCGAGCGCCATGGCATCGTGATCCGCGGCCGGATGTCGCAGCTCGGGCCGATCCCGATCGGATTCAGGTCGTGGGACGGCGTGTACGACAATCCGTTCTTCTCCGCCGACCCGGACATCGTGCCGGAACTCGAGGCGTTCATGGACCGCCTGCGCAAGTCCGGCGATTCCTGTGGCGCGAAGATCACGACCATCGCCACCGGCGTGCCGGTCGGCTGGGGTGAGCCGGTGTACGACCGGCTCGATGCCGATATCGCGTACAACATGATGAACATCAACGCCGTGAAGGGCGTGGAGATCGGTGCCGGCTTCGAGTCGATCACCCAGCCTGGCACCGTGCACGGCGACGAGCTGACGCCCGAGGGGTTCCTGTCCAACAACGCCGGAGGCGTGCTCGGCGGCATCTCCACCGGGCAGGACCTCGTCGTGCATGTCGCGGTGAAGCCGACCTCGTCGATCCGCCTGCCGCGGCGGTCGATCGATCGCAGCGGCGCGCCGGTGATCGTCGAGACCACCGGGCGCCACGACCCCTGCGTAGGCATCCGCGCGACGCCGATCTGCGAGTCGATGCTGGCGCTGACGCTGATCGACCATGCGCTGCGGCATCGCGCCCAGAACGCCGACGTGGTGGTGGCCACGCCGCGCATCCCGGCGCTGGCGCCGTCCGCTGCGCCGTCGGCGGTTGCGCCGCCCAGGCGCGAGGACGCCGATCCGTCGGAGGCCTGAGCCGCGCGTGCCGACCGGTACGCAAGGTCCTCGATGACCGCCCCCCTTCCTGCGCGTACCGCGTGGTCGCTTGGCGCGTTCTATTTCTGCTACTTCGCCTACGTGGGCGGCTTCACGCCCTACCTGAGCCTGTACCTCGACTCGGTGGGCATGAGCGCGGTGCAGATCGGGTTGCTGGTGGCGGTCAACCAGTCCTCGCGCCTGTTCGCGCCGATGCTCTGGGGCGTGCTCGCCGATCGGAGCGGTGGGCGGATGCAGATCGTACGGCTGACCGCGTTCGCCGGCGGTGTCTCGATGCTGGGGCTGTTCGCCGGCAACAGCTTCGCCGCGTTGTTCGTCACGCTGGCGGTGATGAGCTTCTTCACCAGCGCGACCATGCCGCTGGCCGAAGCGACTACCTTCGGCCATGTGCGCGGCGATACCGGCCGTTACGCGCGCATCCGGCTCTGGGGGTCGGTCGGCTTCATCTTCGCCGTGGTCGGCATCGGCTACTTCCTCGACTTCGCGACGCTGGGCGACTGGCTGTGGCTGGTGGTGGCCGTCTACGTGGTCGCGCTGCTGGCCACCTGGCAGGTGCCGGAATCAGCCGTACAGCGCGGTGAGCATGCGGGTGTGGACGCGCGCACGATACTGGCCCGGCCGGAGGTGGCCGGCCTGCTCGGCGCCTGCTTCCTGATGGCCACCGCGCACGGCGCGTACTACTCGTTCTTCTCCGTGCACCTGGTCGACAACGGCTACAGCAAGTCGGTCGTCGGCTGGCTCTGGGCGCTGGGCGTGGTGTGCGAGGTGGCGGTGTTCTGGTGGATGCCGCAGCTGGTGGCGCGTGCCGGTCTCTATCGCCTGCTGGCGGCGACGTTCGTGATCGCGGTGCTGCGCTTCCTGCTGATCGGCTGGCTGGTGCATTCGCCGGTGGCGCTGGTGCTGGCGCAGGTCATGCATGCGGCGACCTTCGGCGCCTACCATGCAGCGGCGATCGGCCTGATCCACCGCTGGTTCGACGGTGCCCACCAGGCCAAGGGCCAGGCGCTCTACACCGCGCTGTCCTTCGGTGCCGGCGGCACGCTCGGCGGCTTCGCGTCCGGACTGTCCTGGTCCGCGCTCGGGCCGGCCGTGACGTTCACGCTCGCCGCGCTCGCCGCGGCGCTCGGGTTCCTGCTGCTGCAGGCTACCGTGCGTGGCCGGGTCCCCGACCATCCGGCTCCCGCGGCATGAGCGGCTGGGTTAAGGTTGCCCTCCCGCAGGCGGGGCGGGGACGGCTCTTGCATGCCGACCACCCCGGCCGCGATCATGCGGGCCTGGAACGGGAGGAGGCTCCGATGGACACTTGCCAGAACCCTGACGTTGCAGTCGCAGCCCGGCCGCGCCGGAGCCTTCGCTCGCTGGCCGCAGCGCTGGTGCTCGTGGCCGGGCTGGGTCCGATGCTCGTGAGCTGCGAGACCGCACCGATATCGGGGCGCAGCCAGCTGATCCTGCTCTCGCCGGGCGATGAGGCGAAGCTCGGGCTGCAGGCCTACCAGGACATCCTGAAGAAGGAGAAGCTGTCGACCGACCCGCAGAAGATCGCCCTGGTCCAGCGCGTCGGTGCCCGCATCGCCGCGGCGACCGGGCG
>CANHBC010000250.1 GCA_947458835.1 Betaproteobacteria bacterium
CTCCGACCACGTACGGCTGGATCGCGGTCTCGGAGGGCAGTGCACGGCCGCCGCGCAGGCCGCGCACGCCGTCCTGCCAGCGCCGCACCAGCGCCTGCAGGTGCTCGCGGCGCTGCGGCTCACCCTCGACCAGGCGCAGGCTCGCCTGCAGCGCGCAGGCGATCATCGGTGGCAGGGCAGTGGTGAACACATAGGTGCGCGCCGACTGCACCAGCGTGTCGATCACCTCGGGCGCGGCGGCGACGAAGGCGCCGAACACCCCGGCGGCCTTGCCCAGCGTACCCATGTAAATGACCCGGTCGAGCACCTCACCGGGCTCGATGCCGAAATGCGCAAGGCAGCCGCGGCCACCGCCGAGCACGCCGAAGCCGTGGGCGTCATCGACCAGCAGCCACGCATCGAACCGGGCCGCCAGCTCGAGCAGCCGCGGCAGCGGCGCGATGTCGCCATCCATGCTGTACACACCGTCGACCATGATCATGCGTACCCTGGCCGGGCTGTCCGCCAACTGGCGCTCCAGCGCATCCAGGTCGCCGTGGGCATGGCGGTGGAAAGTCGCGCGCGAGAGCAGCGCCCCGTCGTTGAGGCAAGCATGGTTCAGGCGGTCGCCGAACACGGCATCGCCCCGCCCGAGCAGCGCGGTCGCGATGCCCAGGTTGGCCATGTACCCGGTCGAGAACAGCAGCGCCGCCGGGAAGCCGGAGAAACGGGCAAGGTCACGCTCCAGCGCCTCGTGCGCGTCGGTGTGGCCGGTCAGCAGGTGCGAGGCGCCGGCACCGATGCCATGGCGGCTGACGCCTTCGGTGACCGCGCGGGCGATCTCGGGATGCGCAGCAAGCCCGAGGTAGTCGTTGCTGCAGAAGGACACGCAGGCGCGCCCATCGATGATGACGGACACGCCCTGCGGCGACTCGAGCCGGCGCCGGCTGCGCCGCAGCGATTCGGCCTCCAGCCGGTCGAGCCGGGCTGCGAGGTCGGACAGCCTCGTCACCGCGCTTCAGTGCCCCGGTGCCGGGGTGCCACCGGCTGGCGCCGCCGGATCAAGGCCGTGGATGCCGAGCCGGGCGAACAGCGCATGGTCGCGCTCGACGTCCGGATTCCCGGTGGTGAGCAGCCGGTCGCCGTAGAACACCGAGTTCGCCCCGGCAAGAAAGCAGAGCGCCTGCACCGCCTCGGACATGTCCTCACGCCCGGCCGACAGCCGCACCATCGCCCGCGGCATCGTGATGCGTGCCACGGCGACCGTGCGCACGAACTCGATCGGGTCGAGCGCATCCTCGTTCTCGAGCGGCGTGCCCGGCACGCGGACCAGGTGGTTGATCGGCACGCTCTCCGGGTAAGGGTCGAGGTTGGCGAGCGTCGAGATCAGGCCAGCGCGCTGCCGGCGCGTCTCGCCCATGCCGACGATGCCGCCGCAGCAGACATTCATGCCGGCCGAGCGGACCTGTGCCAGCGTGTCGAGGCGGTCATCCTGGGTGCGCGTGGACACGATGTCGCCGTAGTACTCCGGCGCGGTGTCGAGGTTGTGGTTGTAGTAGTCGAGCCCGGCCTCGCGCAACTGCCCTGCCTGCCCCGGCTTCAGCATGCCAAGCGTGGCACAGGTCTCCAGGCCGAGCGCGCGCACCTGCCGGACCATGGCCAGCACCGGCTCCAGGTCGCGCTGCTTCGGGCTGCGCCAGGCCGCGCCCATGCAGAAGCGGGTCGCGCCGTTGGCTTTCGCGGTGCGCGCGGCCTCGACGACCGCGTCGACCGACAGCATCGGCTCGTTGCCGACGCTGGTGTCGTGGCGCGCGGCCTGCGGGCAGTAGCCGCAGTCTTCCGGACAGCCGCCGGTCTTGATCGACAGCAGCGTAGAGCGCTGGACCGCGTTCGGGTCATGGTGCTCGCGATGCGCCGACTGCGCGCGGAACATCAGGTCGGCGAACGGCAGGTCGAACAGCGCGGCTACGGCGTCGACCGTCCAGGGCTGCGCTGTGGAGGCATCGCCGCCGATGCGGTCGGGCCCGCTCGCGGACATGCTGCCGGGCTGCCGGCCGGTCATGGATTCAGGGCGCTGCGCGTGCTTCTCGAGGGTGTCCATGGGCTCGGTCTGTCGAACAATGACGTCTTTCTTGATCGAACGATGATCGGCCGCCCATGACGCAATGTCAAACCGCCAGCGCCGCGGCGAGCCGGGCCTGGCGCCGACTGAGCCTGCGGTGGCGCGGATCGCCGCCGTGCGCGCTGTGCTCGGCCCCGAGCCGCCCGGGGGAACGGCTCTGTGCCGGCTGCCATGCCGACCTCCCCTGGCTCGACCAAGCGCGCTGCGCACGCTGCGGCGACCCGGCCGCGGCTGCGATCGCGAGCAAGGACGGCACCGGCAGCTGCGACCGCTGCCGGCGCGAGCCACCCGCGTTCGAGCGGCTGGTCACGGCGCTGGGCTACCGCTTCCCGGTCGATGCGATGATCCGCCGGCTCAAGTTCGACGGCGAGCTGTGGCTGGTGCCGGTCCTCGCAGGGCTGCTGCTCGAGCGTTGCAGCGACGTGCCGCGGCCGCAGTACCTCGTGCCGGTGCCGCTGTCGGACCGCCGGCTCGCGGCCCGCGGATTCAACCAGTCGGCGGAACTCGCGCGGGTGCTGGCCGCCCATCTCGGGATTGCGTCACGTCCGCAACTGCTGCGCCGGGCCCGCGACACGCCGCCGCAGTCGGGACTGCCGCTGTCCGGGCGTGTGGCCAACCTGCGTGGTGCCTTCGTCGTCGACTACCCGGTGCAGGGACTGCACGTGGCACTCGTGGACGACGTCGCGACCACCGGCGCCACCGGGGCCGAGGCGGCGCACGCACTGCTGCGCCAGGGTGCAGCCCGTGTCGACCTGTGGACGGTCGCCCATACCCTCCCCGGCCGCCAGGGTTGACGACGGCCAGCGCTCCGGCGGGCCAATCGGGTGCATCGCCCCGGGGCAGCGAGTGCCGGCCGGCCCGGCGTGGGGGCATGCGGAAACCGTCCCGTGCGCGCTCACGGCGCAGCCGGCTCATCGTATGCTCGAAGGAACGTTCACGGAGGTACCTTTCGCCCCGCCAGAGCACTGGCCGACCCCTGTGCGCGTGCGAAGCATGCGCGAGGTCTGCCCGACAGGCCGCGAAACGGCACCATCGAACACGACCCGAGGTATCCCACGATGACCCTGCTTGTCGCTGGCCTGATCGTCTTCCTGGGCGCGCACTCCACGCGCATCTTCGCCGAGGGCTGGCGCACCGCGATGATCGCGAGGCTGGGCGAGAA
>CANHBC010000251.1 GCA_947458835.1 Betaproteobacteria bacterium
GCGGCTGAGCGCCTCGCGGCTGCTGGGCCGCGGCGGGTGCGGCTGCGCCCGGGCGCCGGCCGGGGGCAGCCGTGCGTCCATACCCGGCGGCATCGAGCGTCGTGTTCCACTGGCCTTCCTCGAAACCGACCAGAGTCGAGGTGCCTACGATCAGCAACGGGACCTGCATCTGGCCCCTGGTGATGCGCTTGAACGCTTCCTGCAGCGCTGGCTGGGAGGGGTCGTGGTCGGTGTACGGCACGCCGCGGCTTGCGAGCAGCTTGCGCGCGGCGGTGCAGGGGTCGCCGCAGTCGTTGCTCCACAGGGTGACCGGGAAGCGCTCGCTCGCCTGGCGCTGGGCAAACGAATCCTGCCCCTCGATCCGGCCGGCGCGGCCGCGCACCTCGGTCACCCCCTTGGCGCCGGGCGGTGGCGGCAGGTCGGAGCACTCGCGCGAGCCGCCCTCGTTGGTCCAGCATCGGATCTGGGCGCCAGCCGGGCCGGATGCCGAGGTCAGCCCGAGCAGCAGCGCGCCGGCGGCTAAGCCCAGCGCGAGGCCTCGCGCGGACGCGCCGGGGCGAACTGCCCACCGGCCTGGCGGTGCTGCGGTCGTGTCCATCCGGTGCATCGCGTCCTCCGCCGCTGTGGTCAGGCGTACCGGTCAGGTAGCCACGCCCGGACCACCCGCGGTCGCTTCGTCCATGCCGCCGTGGCGCAGCAGTGCATCAATCTTCGGCTCGCGCCCGCGAAACTTGACGAAGGACTCGAGCGCCGGACGGCTGCCGCCCCGCGCCAGCACCTCGTCCCGGAAGCGTGCGCCGATCTCGGGGTTGAGCACTCCGCGCTCCTCGAACAGGCTGTAGGCGTCGGCCGAGAGCACCTCCGCCCACTTGTAGCTGTAGTACCCGGCGGCGTAGCCGCCGGCGAAGATGTGCGAGAAACCGTGCGCGAAGCGGTTGAACCCGGGGGGCTGCAGCACCGAGACCTCGCGGCGTACCTGTTCGAGCACGGCCTGGGCGGCGACGCCCCCCTCAGCGGTCGCGGCCGCGTGGATGCGCATGTCGAACAGCGCGAACTCCACCTGCCGCAACGTCTGCAGCCCGCCCTGGAAGTTCTTGGCCGCAAGCATGCGGTCGAACAGCGCGCGCGGCATCGTCTCGGCGGTGTCGACGTGGCGCGTCAGGTGTTTCAGTACGTCCCACTCCCAGCAGAAGTTTTCCATGAACTGGCTGGGCAGTTCGACCGCATCCCATTCGACGCCGTTGATGCCCGAGACGAACAGTTCGTCGACCTCGGTCAGCAGGTGGTGCAGGCCGTGCCCGAACTCATGGAACAGGGTCACCACATCGTCGTGGGTGAACAGGGCCGGGCGCGCAGTGCCGTCGGCGCGCGGCACCGGTGCGGGGAAGTTGCAGGTGAGATAGGCCAGCGGCAGCTGCACGGTGCCGGAGACCCGGCGCCGGGCGATCGCATCGTCCATCCAGGCACCGCCACGCTTGGAGGCGCGGGCGTAGAGGTCGAGGTAGAAGTGGCCGATCGGACGACCGTCGCGGTCGGCGACCTCGAAGAAGCGCACGTCGGGATGCCACTTCGGCGCATCGCGCTCGGTGATCGACAGGCCGTAGATCGTCTCGACCACCCGGAACATGCCTGGCAGCACCTGCGGCTCGGGGAAGTACTGCTTCACCTCGTTGTCCGAGAACGCATAGCGCTCCACGCGCAGCTTCTCCGAGGCGTAGGCGAGGTCCCAGGCCTGCAGGTCATGCAGACCGAGACGCTCGGCGGCGAAGGCGCGCAGTTCCGCGAGATCGCGCAGCGCGAACGGACGGGCCTTGCCAGCGAGTTCGCGCAGGAACTCGTCGACCTGCCGCGCCGAGTCGGCCATCTTGGCCGCCAGCGACAGGCCAGTGAAGTCGGCGAACCCGAGCAGCTGCGCGAGTTCGTGGCGCAGCGCGAGGATCTCGCCGATCAGGGGTCCGTTGTCCCACTCCGGCTTGCCGAACTCGGAGGCGCGCGTCACGTAGGCGCGGTACATCCCCTCTCGCAGGTTGCGGTCGTCGGCGTACTGCATCACCGGCATGTAGGAGGGGGCCTGCAGCGTGAATCGGTAGCCCTCGAGGCCTTCGGCCCTGGCCGCCTCGGCCGCGGCCTCGATCGCATCCTCGGGCAGCCCGGCCAGAGCGGCGCGGTCGGACTCATGGTGCGAGAACGCGTTGGTTGCGTCGAGCACGTTGTCGGAGAAGCGCGACGACAGGGTCGCCAGCCGCTCGCTGATCTCGCGGTAGCGCTGCTTGCGTTCGGGCGGCAGCTCGGCGCCGGACAGGCGGAAGTCGCGCACCTCGTTCTCGATGACCTTGCGCCGTGCCTCGGACAGGCCGGCGAAGCCCGGGCTCGCGGCCAGCGCCTTGTACTTGGCGAACAGCGCCTCGTTCTGTCCGATCTCGGTGTAGTACTCGGTGATCCGCGGCAGCGCGGCGTTGTAGGCCTCGCGCAGTTCCGGGCTGTTCATCACCGCGTTCAGGTGGCCGACCAGTCCCCAGGCCCGGCGCAGCCGGTCGGAGACGTCCTCGAGCGGGGCGGCGAAGGTATCCCACCGTGGCTCGGCCGGATCGGCCGCGAGGGTCGCGATTGCCGCGCGGTTCTCGGCCAGCAGGGCATCGATGGCCGGCCCGACATGCTCCACGCGGATGTCGGCGAAGCGGGGAAGGCCGGAGGTATCCAGCAGGGGGTTCTGGTCCATCAGGGGCTCCGGAAAGCTGTGCGGGTCAGGCGGTACGCGAGAACACCGGCTCGCCGCCGACCACGGTATGGCGCACGCGGCCGGTCATCGCCAGACCGGCGAACGGCGTGTTCTTGCCCTGGCTCACCAGGGTCTTCGGCCCGACGATCCAGTCTTCATCCGGATCGAACACGCACAGGTCGGCGGTGGCGCCGACCTCGATGCGCCCGGCCGGCAGGCCGAGGATGCGCGCCGGGTCGCAGGTGATGCGGGCGAGCGCGGTCGCGCGGGCGAGCGACTGCTCGGCGGCCCACTTGAGCGTCAGCGGCAGCAGCAGTTCGAGCCCGGTCGCTCCGGGTTCGGACTCCCCGAAGGGCAGCTGCTTGGCATCCTCGTCGACCGGCGTGTGGTCGGAGCAGGCGGCGTCGATCGTGCCGTCGGCGAGCGCCGCGCGCAGCGCATCGCGGTCGCGCACGCTGCGCAGCGGCGGTA
>CANHBC010000252.1 GCA_947458835.1 Betaproteobacteria bacterium
GCTTGGGCGATGACATCTTCCGCTTCCTCAGCCTCGATACCGGCGGCTCCGACATCGTCGCCGACTTCCACATAGGCGCTGACAAGATCGATGTGACAGATCTGCTGGCAACCGTGATACCCGCCGAACGTGGTGCGTATGTCTACGCATCCGCACAGGGAACTGGCACGTCGATCTATTTCGATGCGGACGGGACCGGAACCGGAGCGGCTGCGGAGGTCGCCACGCTCGTCGACTACGGATACGTGGCATCCGAATGGGACTTCAACGCCGATCCTGCGGGGACGCGCTGGATCTACGCATGAGGTGACTCGCATCAGTCGCCTTGCCGGTGACTTATGGCTCACGCGGGGCGCACCGGACAACGTGGGCTCCGCCCGAAACGGAGCCTGAACGCTACGCGATCTGCGCCGGTGCACGGTCACTCCCCGGCGAAGGCCAGCACGTCGGCCTCGGTCCGGCGCAGCAGCCCCTTGAGCAGCGGCGGCTCGAAGTGCCGCTGCACGGTGATCGCATAGAAGTTCTCGTGCAGGTCAGGCACCACGCAGTACTCGGCCAGTGTGCCATTCCGCAATTCGTCCTGTACGACCACCGTCGGCACTAGGGCCACGCTGTCGGAATCGCGCGCAAGCAGCCGCAGCAGCGCCATGTCGTCGACCTCGGCGTGCAGTCGGTAGCGCAGGCCGCGCTGTTCGCAGATCAGATCGAAGCCAGTGCGTATGTCATTGTCGCGGCCGGGCAGCAGCAGCGGTACCTCGGCGATTTCTTCCGGGAAGCGGAACGCGCGCCGCCGCGGGCGCGGCTTGCCGACGAGGCTCACCGGCTGGCGCGCGATGCGACGGCAGCGCCAGGGGTCGTCCACGGTCGCCGGCACGCGGCGGTTGGACAGCACGAGGTCCAGCGCATGCACCCGCAGGCGCGCGAGCAGTTCCTGCAGGCTGCCCGATTGCAGCGCGAGCGATACATCGTCGCGGCCGAGCAGCGGCCGCACGAAGTTCTCCTGGAAGTTGCGCGACAGCGTGGCCATCGCGCCGATGCGAAGCACCTGCCGCTGCTGGCGGTGTCCGTCGCGCAGCAGCGCGACCAGCTCATTGCCCGAAGCGAAGATGCTTTCCGCGTAAGCCAGCGCCAGATGACCGGCCTCGGTCAGCTTGAGCGTGCGGCCGACACGGTCGAACAGCGGCTGGCCGAACGCCTCCTCGAGCTGCCGTATCTGGCTTGACAGCGCCGACTGCGACACATGAAGCCGTACCGCCGCGCGCGTGAGATGGCCCTCGCGCGCGACGGCCCAGAAGTAGTGAAGGTGGTGGTAGTTCAGCCTCGCCATGCACGGCCCCCTGTGTGCAGGCCTGGCGCGCACGCTGGCCCACCGTTCTGTATACGTTCACGAACCGTACGGAACATTGTATTTTACGCATGTAGCCCGGATGCGTACATTCGCGGCCATCGCGCTGCCCCGCGCCGTTCCCGGAAGCTACATGGACGCACCGATGCTCGACCTGCTCGCGGCCGAGCCGCCCGCCTGGCGCAGCGCGCTGGTCCTCGGCCTGCCGCTGGTGTTCGGCACCACTGCCGCATGGATTGCCCTGCTGCGCCCGTCGGTCACCGCCACCTGGGCCCTGGTGCGCGTGGCGTGCGCGCTGGCGATCGCGGCCGCGACGCTGTCCTCGGTCGCCGTCGGCGTCACCGGCGCCGCGATGCTGCCGTCGGATGCACACGGCCTGCTGCGCACCGATGTCGGCGGCGCGGTGATGTCCCTGCTCGCCGCCTTCGTCGGCTGGGTGATCGCCCGTTACTCGCAGCGCTACCTCGAAGGCGAGCATGGCCAGGTTCGCTACGCCTGCTGGCTGATGGCCACGCTCGCGGGGGCGGGCGGCGTCGCCGTGGCCAACCACCTGCTGCTGCTCGCGCTGTGCTGGATGCTCGCCAGCGCGTCGCTGCAGCGACTGCTGCTGTTCCACGGACATCGGCCCGCCGCACGCATCGCCGCCCACAAGAAGCTGATCGCCAACCGCCTGGCAGAGGCGTTCCTGTTCACTGCGATCCTGCTGGTATGGGATGCGCTCGGCACGCTGCGCATCGACGCAATCCTCGCGCATCCGGCCCTTTCAGCGGGCGCCGGGGTGCCGCTCGCCCTGCATGCCGCCGCCGTGCTGGTGGTGCTCTCGACCTTGCTCAAGTGTGCGCTGCTGCCCTTCCATGGCTGGCTGATACAGGTGATGGAAGCCCCCACTCCCGTGTCTGCGCTGCTGCACGCGGGCGTGGTCAACCTTGGCGGCTTCGTGCTGATCCGACTGGGCGGCCTGCTCGACGTCGTGCCGGCCGCGCAGGTGCTGCTGGTGCTGGCCGGTACCACCACGGCCATCCTCGCGGCGCTGGTGATGACCACACGCATCAGCGTCAAGGTCTCGCTGGCCTGGTCGACCTGCGCCCAGATGGGCTTCATGCTGATGCAGGTCGGGCTGGGCGCCTATGCGATGGCACTGCTGCATCTCGTCGCGCACTCCCTCTACAAGGCGCATGCGTTCCTCGCGGCCGGCGCAACGGTTCAGCGCACGATCGAACAGGCACTGGCCGGACGGCCAACCCGGCAGGGTGTGGGGCCGTCGGTCCTCGTCGCGCTTGGCGCCGCCGTGCTGATGGCCGCCGCCTTCACCGCGTGGACGTTGGCCACGGGCGCGCCGGGCAGCACCAGCCCCGCGCACTGGGCGCTGGCCGCGATCGCGAGTCTCGCGCTGGCGCCACTGCTGCCGCTGCCTGTACGCGCGGGTGCAGGACGTCCGCTATACATGCTGGGCTCGGCACTCCCGGTCGCGCTCGCCTACGCCGGCCTGCACCTGCTGGCGGGTCACTGGATGCCCGCACGGGTCGAGACGCCGACGGGTCTCGCCTGGCTGCTACCCGGGCTCGCGCTGGCCGCCTTTGCCCTCCTCTATCTGCTGCAGGCGAAGCTCCGCGCCGACCCCGCAGGCGCACTGTCGCGCCGCCTCCCCCCCTGGTTCTATGCCGGACTGTTTCTCGATGAACGCCTGACCCACATCGCGTTCGCCGCCTGGCCACTACGCACCGCGAAGCGCCCTGCATGAACGCACCCTTCGAAACCCTGCTCGACCGCAGCCGGTCGATCGCCTCGGCGGTGGACGCAGCCAC
>CANHBC010000253.1 GCA_947458835.1 Betaproteobacteria bacterium
ATCCGATGAACGAGAGGATGGCCAGGATGATGACGACTGCGCCGATGATGTAGACGATGTTGTTCATTCGTTGACTCCCTGGTAGCCCGGTTCCGACGGTCGGCCTGCGGTTGCGCAAGACGCGCTTGCGCCCCGAGGTGCCGCATCAGGCGTTCCCGCCGCTCGTGCAGAGATGGGCGTCCGAAGCAGGTGCGGTGCGCGGTCGCGCCACAGGCCGCTTGGGTGGCGCTGTCGGCGGGGCTGGCGGGTTGCCCGGTGTCGTTTTCTGGCCTGGGCGCATACCAACGAGGGCTGAACGGCCGCGCGCGGACCGCGGTATGCTTCGCCAACTTCGAGCGGGCAGGGCATGCGGTGACGGATGGTCCGGCGATGGCAGCAGGGTTTGCGGCAGTGCCGGCCGGCGCGGAGGCGCCGCTGCCCGCAGATGAGCATTGGATGCGAGAGGCCATCGACCTGGCGCGCCAGGCGGCGTCCGCTGGCGAGGTGCCAGTGGGTGCCCTCGTGCTGTCCGAAGGGCGTGTCGTCGGACGAGGTTTCAACCAGCCACTGGCTACGCACGATCCCACTGCGCATGCCGAGGTACAGGCGCTGCGCGACGCCGGCCGCACGCTGGGTAACTACCGCCTGCCCGGCTGCACGCTGGTGGTGACCCTGGAGCCCTGTGCGATGTGCGCCGGCGCGATCCAGCATGCGCGCATCGCGCGGCTGGTGTTCGGCGCGCACGACCCGAAGACCGGGGCCTGCGGCAGCGTCGTCGACCTGTTCGCCGAGCCTCGGCTGAACCACCATGCCCGGGTCACGCCAGGGGTGCTCGGCGCGGAGTGCGGACGTCAGCTGTCCGCCTTCTTCCAGGAGCGCCGTCGTGCCGCGCGCTGATTCGGTGGGAAGGGTCGTCCCGATCGCTGATGCCCGACCCGCCTCGGCGGGTCGGACGCGGGGCGGCTCAGCCCGCAGGGGCTCCGCCGAAGCGCCGGCCCCCGGACCGCGCGTCGGGCTGGTCGCCCCATCTGGATGCCTGCCAGACACCCGCGTGGTGGACCGGGCCGCGTCCGTGTTCACGGGGCGCGGCTGGCGGGTCAGTGCCGGGGACAGCGTGTTCGCGCGCGAGCAGCGTTTCGCCGGCCCCGACGCGTTGCGGGCTGCCGACCTGCAGGCGTTCTGCACCGACCGCGCGATCGACGTGGTGCTGAGCGCACGCGGAGGCTATGGGCTGTCGCGGCTGCTCGACCAGCTCGACTTCGCGGCGATCCGCGCGCGGCGCCCGGTCGTGGTCGGTTACAGCGACTTCACCGCGTTCCACCTGGCCTACCTCGCACACGGCGGCATCAGCTTCGCCGGGCCAGGCGCGAGCGATTTCGCCGCGCCCACCCCCGATGCGTTTACCCTCGAGCAGTTCTTCGCCGTGCTGGGGCAGCCCTCGCACGAACTCGCCTTCGAGTCGGAGGGACCGCGTCGCCTGCGCGCCGCGGGACGACTGTGGGGCGGCAACCTGGCGATGGTGTGCGCGATGGCTGGCACCCGATGGATGCCGTCGATTCGCGGCGGCATCCTGTTCCTCGAGGATGTCAACGAGAGCGCCTACCGCATCGAGCGCATGTTGTATCAGTTGTTCCACGCGGGCATCCTGCAGCGGCAGCGGGCCATCCTGCTCGGCAGCTTCGATCCGGTACCGCCAATGTCCAACGACGAAGGCTATGGGCTCGACTCGGTCATCGCGCATTTCCGCGCGCGGCTGGACGTACCGATCCTCACCGGGCTGCCGTTCGGTCACGTACCGCGCAAGGCGACGCTCCCGGTCGGTGCACCGGCGGTGCTCACGGTGGCCCGCGGTGTCGCGCGCCTGTCATTCGAACGCTATCCGAACCTGAAGCGGTACCGCAGCGCAGCGATCTGAGCCCTGCGGGATGCTGCAGCCATGCTGCGCAGCATTGAACGCTCCGGCAATCAGCCTGAGGCATGCGCCGAGTGCCGCACCAGTACTGGCTGCACGGGCGGTTGTGCGCCGCGGCACATTCGGCTAAAGTCCATGACGCTGGGTACCCATCCATAGGTCCTTGGCCGTCAACAGGCCGCCGTTCAGGGATCTCGATCGGGGTTTCCCGCGTTCCGACGTTGCTGCGCAACACCGACGGCGACGCCGATCACCACCAGGGGAGATTCGGGTGCGCCTGAAAGACAAGGTATCGATCATCACCGGTTCGGCGCGTGGCATCGGCCAGGCGACCGCTTTCAAGTTCGGGCGCGAGGGCGCGAAGGTCGTCGTGTGCGACCTCACGCCGGAACTGATCGAGGAAACGGTGGCCACGATCCGGGCCAACGGCGGCGAGGCGATCGGCTGTCTGGTCGACGTGCGCGACATGCACTCCATCCGCCGGATGGTCGACGAGGTGCTGTCCACCTTCGGACGGATCGATGTGCTGGTCAACAACGCTGGCATCGTCAAGGACGCCCAGCTCAAGAACATGACAGATGACCAGTTCGACCTGGTGATCGACATCAACCTGAAGGGCGTCTACAACTGCACCCGGGCGGTGGTCGACACCATGCTCCAGCAGCAGTCCGGCGTGATCCTGAGCACGTCATCGATCGTCGGCCTGTATGGCAACTTCGGCCAGACGAACTACGCCGCGACCAAGGGCGCCGTGATCAGCATGACCAAGACCTGGGCGAAGGAGCTCGGGCGCAAGGGCATTCGCGCCAATGCGATCTGCCCGGGCTTCATCGGCACGACCATCCTCAATTCAATGCCGGAGCGGGTACTACGTGCGATGGAGGAGAAGGTACCGCTCGGCCGTCTCGGCAAACCCGAGGAGATCGCCGATGCCTTCGCCTTCCTGGCCTCGGACGAGGCGAGCTACATCAACGGCATCGTGCTCGAGGTCGGCGGCGGCGTGACGATCTGATCGGATCGCTACGACCTGCGGCGACCGGAGCCTACCCGACCGGATCGGGCAGCACTCCGGTCGCATTCGGGGCGCATTCGGGGCGCATTCAGGACGCATTCAGGGCGAGCCGGTCGGGATCATCCCCGCCCAGGTCGACGCAGCGGCCCGTTCGTACTGGGGCGGCGGGGCGACTTTTGCACCCAGCGCGGCGGCGGCGGCCCATGGCCAGTGCGGGTTGAACAGCAGCGCCCGCGCCAGCGC
>CANHBC010000254.1 GCA_947458835.1 Betaproteobacteria bacterium
GTAAGGCATGCCGCCAGCGTTCAATCTGAGCCAGGATCAAACTCTTCAGTTCGAATCCTTTGCAAATAGTTTCGCTCGCAGAAATTTCCGAAGCCTGGCACCAGCTCCACCCAGACTTGCGTCCGGACAGCTCCAGCACCTACTTCTTTGTTTCGTGCAAGTACTCGATCTCTTCAAGCTTCCACTACCCCAGAACCCTTCCGGATCCCGGCGCAGCTTCCGCCCGCCTGTATCAAGCACCCACACCTATCGGCTGTAGTTTGTTAAAGAGCATTTGCGCCTTTCGGCACATCTGGCAGCACCAGTTTCTTGCTACCAGCTTCGTTCAACGGCCCCTGCGTGACGCATTCGATTCGCTTTTGCCTGCTTGCGGATCTGCAGAGAGGCGGTGAACGGGGAGGCGAATAATAGCCCCGACCCACTGAGGATGCAACACCCTTCGCGAAGATATTTGAAGTTGTTTTCGCTCAGGAATAAAAGCCATTCACAATCAATGTGTTGTCCGAAGCCCCGGACGGGCCGCTGCGGTTGTCGACGACCGCAGCGGCTCTCGTTCCGTCCGGAAGGCTGCCTCAGGCCTGCGCCTGATACCACTCCATGATGCGTTCACCCGTCCAGAACACAACCCCGGGCTGTTGTGCAAGGCGGCTGAACACCCGCTCGAAGTAGCCGATCCGATGCGGGACGCCGGAGATGTAGGGATGCACTGCGATGGCCATCACCTTCGGCCGCTCGGCCGACTCGGCATAGACGCAGTCGAAGTAGTCCATGCAGCGCTGTTCGAACTCGGCCGCTGCATGCCGTGACACCATCATCATCGATATGTCGTTCAGTTCGACCGTGTAGGGCATGGTAACCAGCGGCCCGTGGCGCGTCTGGATCGTGCACGGCTCATCGTCGATCACCCAGTCAGCGGTGTAGCGGATGCCCGCCTCGGCGAGGAAATCCGGGGTCTGCAGCGTCTCGGTGAGACCCGGCGCGAGCCAGCCGACCGGGGGCTTCCCGGTGAACGCCTTGATCGACTCGACGGTGCGTGCGATGGTCGCCCGCTCGTCAAGCTCCTGGTGCGTGGGGCGCTGATCGTAGCCGTGGCCCATGAACTCCCAGCCGGACTCGAGCGCGGCCTTCGCGACCTGCGGATACTCGGTGCACACGGCACCGTTGATCGCGAGCGTCGCCGGCACCTTGAGACGATCGAGCACCTGCTTGATGCGCCAGAAACCGACGCGCATGCCGTATTCATGCCAGCCCCAGTGCGGTACGTCCGGGACGGTGGTGACGTGGGTGGGCGGTGGCAGCACCTGGCGCGGCATCGCACGCTCGATGCGCCAGACCTCGACGTTGACGATCGGCCAGACGATGAGCCGGGCATTGTCGAGCTTGAGCGGCCTGCGACCGACGATGGGATCGTAGGGAATGCGTTGTGAGGGAATCATCGGATGCGGTCCTCCTGACCGGGCTTGGGTTGCCGGGCTCGCGCCCTGTCGTACCGGCAGCAGCCGGGCGGCCACCGCGGCACGCGCCGCGGGGCCCAGGCAAGGTTAATGGTTAATCGATTTTCGCGCCGGATGCCTTCACGACTCCGCCCAGCTTGGCGATCTCGCTGCGGATGAACTTCGCGAACTGGTCGGGCGGAAGCGTGACCGCCTCCGCGCCCTGCTGCGCGAGCACCTCGCGCATCTCGGGCAACGCGGTGATCTTCACCAGTTCATCGTAGAGGCGGTTCACGACCGGCCGGGCCATCCCGGCCGGGCCCATGATGCCGCTGTAGAGCATCAGGTCGAAGTTCGGCACGCCGCCTTCGGCCATCGTCGGCACGTCGGGGACCGAGCCGTTGCGCTTGAGCGTAGTGACGGCCAGGGCACGGAGCTTGCCAGCCTTCACCTGCCCCAGCGCGGCTGGCATGGTCGAGAACACGAGACCAACCTGCTCAGCGAGCAGCGCCGAGACCGCAGGACCACTGCCGTTGTAGGGGATGTGCGTCATCTCGAGCTTGGCAGCCATGCGATAGCTCTCACTTGCCAGATGCAGGATGGTGCCGTTGCCCGACGAGCCGTAGTTGAACTTGCCACCGCGCGAACGGATCAGAGCGGTAAGTTCGGCCACCGACTTCACCGGCAGGCTCTGGTTGACCACCAGCAGCAGTGGCGTCTGCGCGACCAGCGTGATGCCGGTGAAATCCTTCACCGAGTCGTAGGGCAGCTTCGAGTACAGCGTTGCATTGATCGCATGGGTCGTCATGTCCTGGATCATGATCGTGTACCCGTCAGGGTTGGCCTTGGTGACCAGGCCGGCGCCGATCAGGGTGCCTGCGCCGGGCCGGTTGTCGACCACGACCTGCTGGCCGAGCGAGGAGCCGAGCCGCTGCGCAATCAGGCGGCCAAGCACATCGGAGATTCCGCCAGGTGCAAACGGGACGATCATCCGGATCGAACGCGACGGGTAGTCGCTCTGGGCCAGTACGGAAGCGGGCACGGCGATGGCCGCCACGGCGGCAGCGAGGGAGGCGGAAAGGACGGAGCGAAGGCGCATCGATGGGAACCCTGGGTCTGGTTGGAGGGAAGTCGCGCCTTAGCCGGCCCGGATCGGGACGGGAATGGTCCGAGGATCCGGACCAGGTCGAGGCACTGTTCCGCACAATAGCAATTCGCGCGCCATGCGTGCGCCTCGACGCCCCCTTCCCGGCCGCGGCGTCCGCCTGCGCCCTCTCCGATACGAACCCACAACGCAAAAAGGCCAACCTGAACGGTTGGCCTTTGCGCTGTATCGGTTGGTTGCGGGGGCAGGATTTGAACCTACGACCTTCGGGTTATGAGCCCGACGAGCTGCCAGACTGCTCCACCCCGCGCCAGAGAACGAACTATACCTCGAAGTGCCGGATGAATCAACCTCCGCCTTCGATTGTCCTGTCATCGGCGGCGTGCACCTGCTCGGCGACACCGGCGCTGGAGGGGTCGGGACCCGTCGACGCGTCCTCGCCCGCGCCTTCGATCGCACCCTCGTCAGGCCGTGCAGCCTCGGTCGCACCCACGGAACCGGGCGCGGCGGCGGGCAGGCCCTCCTCCGGCGCAGGCTCATCCGCTGTCTCCTGCCGCTCGTGGGCCGGCTCCCCGTCCGCGGGCCCGTCACCGGCCGAC
>CANHBC010000255.1 GCA_947458835.1 Betaproteobacteria bacterium
GTGCCGGAGTTCGCGGGCGCGCTGCCCTCGGCCGCCCCGGGGCCCGCTGGCCCGGTCGCCGGCGCTGAAGTGCGTGTGGCCAGTACCCAGGTCGCCACGCCGTTCGGCCGTCCGGAATGGCCCCATGCCATGAACGAGCGGTTGACCTGGCTGGTCGGCCAGCGCATGCAGTCGGCGGACATCCAGCTCAACCCGGCCCAACTCGGTCCGGTCGAGGTCCGGATCACCGTCAGGAACGACGAGGCGACCCTGCTGTTCAACGCCCACAGTGGTGCGGTACGCGAGGCCATCCAGGCGGCGCTGCCGAGGCTGGGGGAAATGCTGGCCCAGGGGGGGCTGTCGCTCGGCCAGGTCTCGGTCGGCGCCGAGTCCTTCGCCGGCCAGCAGCAGTCGATGCGCGACGGCCACGGCCACGGCAACGCACGCCGGCCCGATGGCGAACGCGCACCGGTGACGCTGGCCGGGCAGGCGGTTGCCGGACAGGCCGGGACGGCTCTGCTGCGCGTCCGTCCGGGCATCGACACTTTCGTCTGACCCCCCGAGGCCACTGCAGGTAAAAATTCCGTTCTTCTGGAAGCTGATTGCGCTATCGTTACCCTGCACATAAACTCTGAACGCAAACGCATTGTTTTCTAGTGGATTTCCACGGAAACAAGCAGGCGTCGATTTGCGGGACATGCGATGGCAAAGGCAGCGGCAAAAGCCAAGGCAGCGGAAGCGGATGAAGCAGTCCCGAAGAAGGGCAAGGGCAAGCTCGTCCTGATCGTCGGCCTCGTGGTGCTGTTGCTCGCCGGCGCCGGCGGCGCATGGTTTTTCCTGCAGTCCGGGAAGACCGGCGACGCCTCGGCCGAGTCCAGGCCCAGGGCGAAGTCGGTGGCCGTGTTCGAGAAGCTCGATCCGTTCGTCGTCAACCTTGCCGATCGCGGACGCTACCTGCAGGTGGCGATGGAACTGAAGGTTGCCGATCCGAAGACCGCCGAACAGGTCAAGAAGCTGCTGCCGGAGATCCGCAACGGCATCCTGCTCGTGCTCTCGGGCAAAGGGGCCGACGAAGTATCGAGCGCCGAGGGCAAGGTCTGGCTGCAGCTCGAGATCCGGCATGCCGCCAACCGCGCGCTGGGCGTGGAGTTCGACCTGCCGCCAATGATGAAGACGTTCCCCGAAGGCACCGAGCAGGCGGTCCTCGACCAGGCGAAGGCCGAGTTCGACAAGCTTGCCGAAGCCGCACGCACGTCGCTCGCCAAGGTCGAAGGCCTGGGCGTCACCGACGTGCTGTTCACCTCCTTCGTGATCCAGTAGCCGCGGAAATCGCCGCCGCCGATCGCCGACCATGGCCGAAGACATACTCTCCCAGGATGAAGTCGATGCGCTGCTGCGTGGCGTCTCCGGCGACACTGAAGAGCCATCGGCCGAGGAGGATGCACCGGGTGGCGTGCGTGCTTACGACATCGGTCGCCAGGAGCGTATCGTGCGCGGGCGCATGCCCACGCTCGAGCTCATCAACGAGCGCTTCGCACGCCTGCTTCGCATCTCGCTGTACGGCTACCTGCGCCGCTCGCCCGAGGTGGCGGTGGGCCCGGTGCGGGTCATCAAGTACAGTGACTTCACCCGCAACCTGCCGGTGCCGACCAACCTCAACCTGGTTCTGGCCAGGCCGTTGCGCGGCACCGCGTTGTTCGTGCTCGACCCGAACCTCGTGTTCCAGATCATCGACTGCCTGTTCGGTGGTTCCGGCAAGATCCACACTCGGGTTGAGGGTCGCGACTTCACCGCGACCGAGCTGCGCATCATCCAGAACGTACTGCGGCTGGCCTTCGCCGACTACGAGAAGTCGTGGCAGCCGGTGCATCCGCTGAGCTTCGAATACGTGCGCTCGGAGATGAACACCCAGTTCGCCAACATCGCGACTCCGACCGAGGTGGTGGTCGTGTCCACCTTCACCATAGACCTCGGGTCCGGCGGCGGCGAGTTCAACGTGTGCATGCCCTATGCTATGCTGGAACCGCTGCGCGATGTGATCTACAGCGGCATGCAGGCCGACCGCAGCGAGTCGGATGCACGCTGGGTCACCCTGCTCAAGCGCCAGATCCAGGATGCGGAGGTCTCTCTCGTTGCAAATCTCGGGACAGCCACGGTGACACTGCGCGATCTGATGCAGCTCGAGGTCGGGGACGTCATCGACATCGAGATGACCCCGACGATCGTCGCCGACGTCGACGGCATTCCCGTGCTCGACTGCTCTTATGGCGTTACCGAGGGCCGCTATGCACTCAAGGTCAACCGTTTCGTGAACGCGCCCGAGACGGCGATCCGCGCGGGGGGCGGCAGCGGTGGCTGACGCAGCCGGCGGCGAGGACATCAGCGCGGACGACTGGGCGGCGGCCCTCGCCGAACAGGAGGCGACCGCGCCGCCCGCGGGCGATGGCGCGCAGCCGGCGTCCTTCCCTCAGCTCAAGAGCGATGCGGCCGGTGCGCCGCCGGGCAACCTCGACCTGATCCTCGACATCCCGGTGACCATCACCGTGGAACTCGGTCGAACCCGAATCCAGATCCGCAACCTGCTCCAGCTCGCGCAGGGGTCGGTGATCGAACTCGACGGAATGGCCGGCGAACCGATGACCGTGCTGGTGAACGGCTGCCTGATCGCACAGGGCGAGGTCGTGGTGGTGAACGAGAAGTTCGGCATCCGGCTGACCGACATCATCACCCCGGAAGAGCGTCTGCGGCGGCTGAACCGATGAGCTGCGTTCGCGCGCTGTCCTGCATGGCGCTCGGTGCTTTCGCCGGGGCCGTGCATGCGGCCGATGCGCTGCCGCCGTCTCCGGTCACCCTGTCGGGCCTGCTGCAGGTGCTGCTCGGGCTCGCGCTGGTGGTTGCAGCTATCGTCGCTACCGGATGGCTGCTGCGCAGGCTCGGTCCGTCGCAGAGCGCCGGAGGGTTGCTGCGCGTGGTCGGTGGCGTGATGGTCGGCCCGCGGGAGCGGCTGGTTGTGGTCGAAGTCGGCGAGCAGTGGCTGGTGCTCGGAGTGGCCACCGGTGGCGTCAACCTGTTGCACGTGCTGCCGCGCGCGGCCGGCACCGCTGGCGCGGTTGCAGACAGCGGTGGCGCGGGGCTCGACCCGGCCTGGCTGA
>CANHBC010000256.1 GCA_947458835.1 Betaproteobacteria bacterium
GCCGAGGAAGCCATCCGCGCGACCGGCGCCCGGGTGACGCAGGGCCGCATCCGGGTGCTCGAGGTGCTGCAGCGCGCGGCACGGGCGCTCACTCACCACGAGATCGAGGCCGAGGTCGCCGGTCCGCTGGACCGCGTGACGGTCTATCGCGTGCTCGACTGGCTGACCCGCGAACGCATCGCCCACAAGATCCCGGGCGATGACCGGGTCTGGCGCTTCACCATCGCCGGGCGCGAGAAGCCGCACCAGCATGCGCACTTCCAGTGCACCGACTGCAGCCAGGTGATCTGCCTGGAGGATGTGCCGTCCGAGGTCCCGGCCCCGCGCCTGCCAGCCGGCTACCGGTCGGTGGGCGTCGAGGTCACGGTCAAGGGCCAGTGCAGGGACTGCGGGCGCCCGGTGGCGCGGCGCAAGCGGCAGGGCTGAGCGGGTGCAGACCGACGCGCGGTCGTCCGCCCGCCCCGCCCTGCAGCGGGCCCGTGCCGATGGCGATCCCCGGCTGCCGGTGACGGTGCTCTCCGGCTTCCTCGGTGCCGGCAAGACGACGTTGCTCAACCACGTGCTGAACAACCGCGAGGGACTGCGCGTCGCGGTGATCGTGAACGACATGTCCGAGGTCAACATCGATGCGCGGCTGGTACGCGACGGTGGTGCCGCGCTGTCGCGCGCCGACGAGCGGTTGGTCGAGATGAGCAACGGCTGCATCTGCTGCACGTTGCGCGAGGATCTCCTGGTCGAGGTCGCGCGGCTCGCCGCCGAGCAGCGCTTCGACTACCTGCTGGTCGAATCGACCGGCATCTCGGAGCCGCTGCCGGTGGCCGAGACCTTTACCTTTCGCGGCGAGGACGGCCGCAGCCTGGGCGACGTCGCACGGCTGGACACGATGGTCACGGTGGTCGACGCATTCAACTTCCTGCGCGACTACGAGGCGGCCGACTTCATCCGCGACCGCGGCCAGAGCCTCGGCGAAGAGGACGACCGGACGGTGGTGGACCTGCTGGTCGACCAGGTCGAGTTCAGCAACGTGATCGTGCTGAACAAGGTCGACCTCGTGGCGCCCGCGGAGCGCGAGCGGGTGCATGCGATCCTGCATTCCCTGAACCCGTCCGCCGACCTCGTCGAGGCCGAGCTCGGCCGGGTGCCGCTCGATCGGGTGCTCGCCACCGGCCGGTTCGACTTCGAGCGCGCCGAGGCCGCACCCGGCTGGCTGCAGGTGCTGCGCGGTGAGCACACGTCCGAATCGGACGAGTACGGCATCACCAGCTTCGTCTACCGCAGCGACCGGCCGTTCCATCCGCGGCGATTCTGGGACCTGATCCATGCCGGCGACAAGGCGCTCTGGGCCGGCGTGCTGCGCTCCAAGGGGTTCTTCTTCCTGGCCTCGCGCATGGACTTCGCGGCCAGCTGGTCGCAGGCCGGCGGGGCCTGCCGCCATGGTGCGGCCGGACTGTGGTGGGCCGCGGTCGAGTCTTCCGAATGGCCCGAGGAACCCGATGAGCGCGCCGCGGTCGAAGCGCAGATGACCGGTACGTACGGCGACCGCCGCCAGGAGCTCGTGTTCATCGGCATCGACATGGACGAGCCTGCGTTGCGCGCGCGCCTTGATGCCTGCCTGCTCGATGCCGAGGAAGAGGCGGCGGGGCCCGCTGCCTGGTCCGGCCTCCCCGACCCGTTCCCCGCGTGGGAACTGTCCGATCCGGCGCAGGACGACTGACCCGCGCCCCCCTTCCGTACCGTCCGGACCCGACGCCGATGACCCCTGATCCGACGCCTGCCCCCATCCTGCATGTCGAGAACCTGTCCCACCGCTACGGCACTGCCGCGGTGGTCGAGGTCGCTGCCTGGACGGTGCAGGCCGGCGAGCCGTGGCTGCTGCTCGGCGCCTCCGGTAGTGGCAAGACGACGCTGCTGCACTGTCTTGCCGGCATCCTGCTGCCGACCGAGGGTTCGGTACGGATAGCGGGCACCGAATGGCGCACGCTGGGCGATGCGGCGCGCGACCGCTTCCGCGGCCAGCATGTCGGGCTGCTGCCGCAGCGGCTGCACCTGGTCGATTGCCTGAGCGTGCTCGACAACCTGCTGCTCGCGCAGTATGCGGCGGGGCTGCCCCGCGATGCCGCCGCCGCCCGTGCCGTGCTCGAGCCCCTGGGACTGGCCGATCGGCTGCACGAGCGGCCGCACCGGCTGTCCTTCGGCCAGCAGCAGCGGGTCGCGCTCGCCCGGGCCCTGGTGAACCGGCCGCGCCTCGTGCTCGCCGACGAGCCGACGTCGAACCTGGACGATGCGAGCTGCGCGGCAGCGCTGGGCCTGCTGCTGGAGCAGGCGCGGCGCAGCGGCGCGGCGCTGGTGATCGCCACCCATGATCGGCGCATCAAGGACCACGTGCCGCGCCGGCTCGAGCTGACTGACGGGAAGGCGGTGCCCGCATGAACCTGTTCACCCTTGCGATCGCGTACCTGCGTGCCCGACTGCTGGCCTCCACGCTGCAGGTGCTGCTGCTGGCGATCGGTCTCGCCACCATCGTTTCCCTGCTGCTGGTCAGCAGCCAGGTCGCAGATCGGGTCGAGCGCGACACGCGCGGCATCGACCTGGTGGTCGGCGCAAAGGGCAGTCCCCTTCAGCTCGTGCTGTCCTCGGTGTTCCATGTCGACGTGCCCACCGGCAATATCCCCTACGCTGAGGCGATGGCGCTGCGCAAGCATCCGCTGGTGCGCAAGGCGATCCCGCTGGCACTGGGCGACGCCTGGCGCGGCCATCGCATCGTCGGCACCGAACACGCGCTGGTCGAGCACTACGGCGCCTCGCTGGCCACCGGCCGGCTCTGGAACGACACCCTCGAGGCCGTTGTCGGCGCCGAGGCGGCGCGTGCCGGCGGCCCCGGGGGGGCGCCGCTGAAGGTCGGCGACACCATCGTCGGCTCTCACGGGCTGGTGGACGGCGGCGGCGCGCACGATGAGCATCCGTATGAGGTGGTCGGCATCCTCGCGCCGACCGGCGGCGTGATCGACCGGCTGGTGCTGGTCAGTGTCGAGACGGTCTGGGAC
>CANHBC010000257.1 GCA_947458835.1 Betaproteobacteria bacterium
CGGGCGCGGATCTCCCCCGCATCGCGGAGTCGACGCACCGGAGCGGTGCGGTTGCACTGTCGTGGTGCGCGGCGCCGCCAGGCGGCCAGGCCACTTCGTCGAGAACCGATGGCGTAGCCCGGCGTGGCGTCCGGCGCGCCGGCCCGCGTGCACAATGGAACGCTCCTTGCTCAAGGTTGCTGCCGATGCGGCGACTCCGGTCGTCGTCCGCCACCCGTACGAATCCAAGGAGTCAGGTCCGATGCGTATTGCCAGCACGTCGTTGATGGTCGCTCTTTCGTGTGCGCTTGCCGCCCCGGTGCTAGCGCAGGGCAAGTGGCCCGAGCGGCCGATCCGGGTGATCAACCCGTTCACCCCGGGCGGTACCTCGGACCTGCTGATCCGGCTCGCCACCGAGCGCGTCGAGAAATCCCTCGGCACGCAACTGGTCATCGAAAGCCGCCCCGGCGCGGGTGGATCGATCGGCAGCGCGGTGGTCGCCCAGGCACCTGCCGATGGCTACACGCTGCTGGTCACCACGACCGGGCCGGCCGCGATCGCCCAGGTGCTGTTCGAGAAGCCTCCGTACGACGTAGTGAAGGATTTCACCTACCTGTACATGTTCGGTGGCGCACCGATCCTCGTCGCGGTGAGCGCGAAGTCGCCGATCCGGACCATCCAGGACTTCGTCGCCGCGGCGAAGAAGTCGCCCCAGACGTTCGCCAACAGCGGCACCGGCAGCGTCGGTCACCTGACCGGCGCGCTGTTCGCCGGCGAGGCAGGCGTACGCCTCACGCACGTGCCGTTCAAGGGTGCCCCAGAGGCGCAGGCGAGCATCGTTTCCGGTGAGGTGGCCTCGCTCTGGAACACACTCGGCGCGCACGTGGGCGGGCTCAAGGGCGGCGAGATCCGCGGCATCGCGGTCACCTCGCAGGACCGCGCACCGCAGTTCCCGGACATCCCGACGCTGCGCGAACTCGGCTTCCCGGACGTCGTGGTGACCAACTGGTTCCTGATGGCCGGGCCGGCGAACATGCCACAGGACATCGTGCAGCGGATCAACGTGGCCTTCACCGAGGCGGGCAAGGATCCGAAGGCGGCGGCCGGTATCGCCGCGCTGGGCGTGCAGCCGATCCCCGGCCTCAACCTGAAGAACTACACCGACTTCATCCGCAAGGAAGTGGCGGTGTGGGGCAGGGTCATGAAGGAACACAACATCAAGCGGCAGTAACCGATGCAGCGCACGCGTACCCGCGCCGGGCAGGGGCTCGGCGCCGGTTTGATGTTCATCGTCCTCGGCGCACTGGGCCTTTGGTTCGGGCGTGGGCTGGTCATAGGCAGCGCACAGGAAATGGGCCCGGGCTATGCGCCTGCGCTCGTCTGCTGGGGCCTGCTGCTGGTCGGCGCCTTGGTCCTCGTCCGATCCGTCCTGCGCGGCACCGAGGCGCTGGAGCCTGTGTCCGCGCGCGCGGTGCTGGGCATCGCCGGCGCACTGGGCGTGTTCGCGGCGACCATCGGCAGCCTTGGGCTCGTACTCGCCTCGCTGCTGACCGTCGCGGCCGCCTGCCTGATCGAGCCGAAGCTGCGCTGGAAGGAGGTGGTGCTGCTGTCCGTCGGACTGTCGGCCGGCGCGCTGGTGCTCTTCGTCTTCGTGCTGCGCATTCCTTTTCGTACCTGGCCCTTCTGAATGGACCTGATCGACAACCTGTGGCTCGGCCTCACCGTGGCGGTGAGCTGGACCAACCTGCTGTTCTGCCTGCTCGGCGTACTGGTGGGCACCCTGATCGGGGTGCTGCCCGGGCTTGGCCCGGTCACCACGATCGCGATGCTGCTGCCGATCACGTACTACCTCGAGCCGGTGACCGCGCTGATCATGCTGGCCGGTATCTTCTACGGCTCCCAGTATGGCGGATCGACCACGTCCATCCTGCTCAACATGCCGGGGGAGGCATCCTCGGTGGTGACTTGCCTGGACGGGCACCAGATGGCGAAGAACGGGCGCGCCGGCGCGGCGCTCGCGGTGGCGGCGATCGGGTCCTTCATCGGCGGCACGGTGGCCACGCTGATCGTCGCGGGCGCGGCGGTCTATATCGCCGACTTCGTGAAGACCTTCACTTCGGTCGAGTATTTCTCGCTGATGGTGTTCGGCCTGGTCGCGGCGGTCGTGCTCGCGAGCGGCTCGGTGCTCAACGCGATCGGCATGGTGCTGCTCGGTCTGTTCCTCGGCATGGTCGGCACCGACCTGAGCACCGGCGCGCCGCGCTACGTGTTCGGCGTGCCGATGCTTGCCGACGGCATCGACTTCGTGATCCTCGCCACCGGCATGTTCGGCGTGGCCGAGGTGCTGGCCAACCTCGAGCGGCGTATCCGGTCGGGACAGCCGACCGCCATCCGCAACATCGGCCGGGCCGGTCTGAGCCGCGCGGAATGGAGGCAGTCCGCACCGGCCATCGGCCGCGGCACGCTGATCGGGTCGGCGCTTGGTGTGCTCCCGGGCAGCGGTGGCATGCTCAGCGCGTTTGCGTCCTACACGCTCGAGAAGAAAGTCGCGAAGGATCCGTCGCGATTCGGCAAGGGCGCGATCGAGGGTGTTGCCGGGCCCGAGAGCGCCAATAACGCCGGGTCGCAGACGTCGTTCATTCCGCTGCTGACCATGGGGCTGCCGTCGAACGCGACGATGGCGATGATGGCCGGCGCGATGATGATCCACGGCATCGTACCGAGCTCCAAGGTGGTCACCGACCAGCCGGAACTGTTCTGGGGCCTGATCGTGAGCATGTGGATCGGCAACGTGCTGCTGCTGATCATCAACCTGCCGCTGATCGGCATGTGGATCCGCATCCTCGAGGTCCCGTACCGGCTGCTCTATCCGACGGTGCTGTTGCTGTGCTGCATCGGCGTGTACTCGATTACCAACTCGCCGCAGTCCGTGCTGTTCATGCTGGGTTTCGGCGTGCTCGGCTGGTTGTTCATGAAGTTCGGCTGCGAGCCCGCGCCGCTGGTGCTCGGGTTCGTCCTCGGCGGTCGGATGGAGGAGAACCTGCGCCGCGCGATGCTGGTTTC